>NZ_JBQGAQ010000002.1:0-443477 GCF_056542905.1 Ruegeria sp. AA3
ACTGGAAATGCCCAGCTTGGCACCGATCTCCTGAATCGGCTTCTTGTTTGCCTCACGGGCAATCTCAATATCGGATTTATAGCTCATTGGGCTTTGGACTCCCTGCAAAAGTAGGCCGAACGAATTCAGACCCGTCCGCATAGGCGACCCGGGGCTGAATCAGATACTTTCTTTAAGGTAAATATTTATTCCCTTCGGTCAACCTTTGAATTTCAGAGACATTGAAGGAAAGCAAATTTATCGCGCGATGGCACCATCGGATCACGCGTAACGTTTGCGCCCTGCGCTGAGCCCCAACAACCAATCCTCGACAATGCGTCGCTCGGGAAATGATTTTTGCGTTGGGCTCTTCAGAAGAAAATATCCCGACTGCGTTCGTACCGATATGTCCTGGATTGGTCTGACCAACGCACCGCTTTCAAGCAGGGGGTCAACAAGATGGGCCCAACCCAGTGCGACGCCCAAACCATCAACAGCTGCTTGTATAGAGAGAGGATAGGTGTTGAAGGCCACAGCGCGTTCCATCAATGAGGTGGAAATTCCATTGCTGCCAAGCCAGGTATGCCAAGTCATCCATTCTGCGTGGCTGCTGGTCACCTCAATCAGATCCAATTCCGGCAGCGCGGATAGTACCGCCGCCTTCGGATTACTTTTGAGATAATCAGGGCTGCACACAGGGAATACGGTTTCCCCGAACAAAAGCTGCGCCTCATATCCGGGCCAATCCCCTTCCCCGCGCAATATCGTCAGATCCATAGAATCAGACAGGCACTCCGCGTCGCTGTCCGAAGACACCAGCGAAATACGGATGCGGCCATTGGATTTGTTGAACTTACGCAGCTGCGGCATCAACCAGAGCGACGCGACAGAGTTGGTCGCGGAGATCGACACCGTATTGGCCTGATGTTTGGCCAACATATCGCGGCTGACGTCTCGCATCAGATCCAGCGACTTTTCAACGGTCGCCAGCAATATGGCCCCTTGCTGTGTCAGCGAAACCGACCGATGACCTCTGACAAACAAGGGTACGTCATAATGTTGCTCCAGCAGACGTACTTTGCGGCTGATTGCTGTTTCCGAAATGTTGAGCACCTTGCTGGCCTGCGCAAAACTCTGGGCCTTGGCGGCCGCTTCAAAAGCCAAAAGGTAGTCGAGCGGTGGAAGAACCTTCCCGGTAACTGGTGCTTTCTTTGGCATCTGACGGCGGATTCCCAATCTGAAGCGGATTGCAATCAAAGAACATTCGCCTGCGTCAACTGGAAACCGATCAGGCAACTGACTGTTAAGATAGTAAAAAAATAAATTAGCCTCAAGATTTTATGGGCAACGCCTCTCAAATTTCTGTTCTGCGTTTCGCGCAAATTTGGGCAGAATGCGCAAATTCGGGGCCGGAAGAGCCCTCAATCCAATATCGAACGTCACTCAGGGAGCAATCATGAAACTTTCAAACCTACTTTCTGCTGCAACCTTGGCAGCGGTAGCGGGCACCGGTGCGATCGCAGAAGACAGCAGCGATCCGATCGTCATCCCAATTCACAACTGGTCCAGCCAGATCGTTATGTCTTACGTGGTCGGCCAGTTGTTCGAAGAGATCGGTGATAATGTCGAATACGTCACGACCGACAGTCAGGCGGTCTACGAGTCGGTGCGTCTGGGCGACGTCACGCTTGAAATGGAAGTCTGGGAAGGCGCATTTGGAGCATCCTTCCGCGCGGCTCTGGAAAAAGGTGGTCTGCATGATGCAGGCGACCACGATGCCGTCACCCGCGAGGACTGGTGGTATCCGATGTGGACCAAAGAGTCCTGCCCCGGCCTGCCCGACTGGAAAGCTCTGAACGACTGTGCGCATCTGTTTGCAACAGCAGAGACCGGCGACAAGGGCCGATATTTGGATGGTCCAGTAGACTGGTTAAAGCATGGTAAAGAGCGTGCCGAAGCGCTTGATCTGAATTTCACCGTGATCAATGCAGGTTCGGCTGCAGCCCTATGGGCCGAGATCGGCGCCGCAGAGGCGGACAAGAAGCCGGTTCTGGTCTTCAACTGGACACCCAACTTTGCCGAAGCTGTCTGGCCCGGTGAGTTTGTCGAATTTCCTGCCTGGGAAGATGGTTGCGACAAAGACCCATCCAAAGGTCCGAATCCCGAGGCTTTGTATGATTGCGGTAATCCAGCCACCGGTTACCTGAAAAAAGCCGCGTGGGATGGCATGAAAGACAAGTGGCCGGCGGCCTACTGCGTATTGACTGAAATTTCGTTCACCAACCCGCAAATCGCGGAAATGGCCAAGCTGGTCGACACAGACGAGCTGGAACCGGAAGAGGCAGCAGCCGAATGGCTGGATGCTAACCGCGCCGTTGTTGACCCCTGGATCAGCGCCTGCAGCTGATAATCCGGTCATTCGCAACGAAACTGGCGCGGCCTTGCCGATCTCAGTGAAGCAAGGCCGTGCCTAACAAGAAAGAAGGCAGCCATGTCCGCCACAGCGCCCGTCATCTCAGCCAAAAACGTCTGGAAACTGTTTGGAGCTTCTCCTGAGACCTATCTGAAATCTATTCCCGCGGGCCGCAGCTTCGATGAGATACGTGCGGACGGCTACATCGCCGGGGTCAAGGATGTATCGATTGAGGTTGGCCGAGGTGAAATGCTGGTCATCATGGGGTTGTCGGGATCAGGAAAATCCACCCTGGTACGGTGTTTTTCGCGGCTGCATGACATTACTGGAGGCATCATTGAGGTCGACGGTCAGGATATTATGAGCCTGAGCGAACGTGACCTGATTGAGTTGCGCCGCAACAAGATGGGCATGGTGTTCCAGTCCTTTGGCTTGCTGCCGCATCGTACCGTTCTGGACAACGTGGCCTTCCCTTTGGAAATGCGCGGCCAAGATCGTCATGACCGACGCGAGCGCGCTTTGGAAGTTGTAAAACTGGTCGGCCTAGAAGGCCGTGAAGAATATTTCCCGCGCGAGCTCAGCGGAGGGCAACAGCAACGCGTCGGCATCGCCCGGTCCCTGGCGATTGAGCCGGACATCTGGTTTCTGGATGAGCCGTTCTCCGCTCTTGACCCTTTGATCCGACGTGAAATGCAGGATGAATTCCTACGGCTACAAGAGATGTTGGGTAAAACCATTGTCTTTATCACCCATGATTTTGACGAAGCGCTGCGTCTGGCGGACCGGATCGCGATCATGCGCAATGGCGCGGTGGAACAATGCGATACGCCGGACCAGATCGTCATGAACCCCGCCACGGAATACGTGGCGAAATTCACCGAGGACATCGACAAAGCCCGCGTAGTGCATGCTAAAGGGCTGGCGAAACCAGTCAACGGACACGCTTTGGAAGGCGCACCAATCAATGGTGGAGCAACGATCCACGAACTTGCGCGGGTTCTGGTCAATGACAACCGCATCCTTTTGCCGGTTGCAAATGACAAAGGCGTTGTCACCGGTGTACTGGAGCGCGACACTGCACTGAATGTCCTGCTCGGAGCCGAATAATGGCGACGCTGTCGACAGATCTGACAGAGACATCAGACAAGCCATGGGGACGTTCCCGTGTACTTTCTGTGCTGCTTGCCGTGGCCTTCGCACTGATCCTTGCCAAGGCAGTTGGTATTCTGCCTGAATGGCTAAACCGCATCCCCGAAGCCGCCATCCCACCCACTGCGCAGGTTCTGGACGCAGTTTTCAGCTTCATCCAAAATGACCTTGGCTTGATTTATGTAACCCGCTTTATCGCGGAAGGTCCTCTAGAGTTTCTGCTGGACACGTCAGCAAACCTTTTGGAAGGCAAGCGTCGCTGGCCCTATCTGGGACCAATCCCATGGTCTGCGATTGCCGCCGTCGCTGGGGTTGTTGGATACGCTGTCGGTGGTTGGCGGTTGGCCGCCCTGGGCGCTGGAACCTTTATCTGGACGGCTGCGATCGGTCAGTGGAAGATCGCCATGCAAACAATGTCCGTGATCGTCGTCGCGGCGCCATTGGCGTTTCTGCTGGGTCTGGCGCTTGGTATCGCCGCGTGGAAATACGGCTGGTTCGAGCGGATGTTGAAGCCCGTTCTGTCTGTGCTTCAAACCCTGCCCTTCTTCACCTATCTGCTGCCCGCTGTGATCTTCTTCAAGGTGGGGCCAACCGCTGGAGCCGTAGCAACGATTACCTTTGCCATCCCACCTATGATCTTGATGACAACGCTGGGGCTAAAAAAGGTCAGCCCTGAAGTGATCGAGGCGGGCCAAATGTCCGGCTGCACTCGTTGGCAGATGCTGCGCCATGTCTATGTTCCGGCGGCACGCACCGAAATTCTAGTCGGCGTAAACCAGGTGATCATGCTGTGTCTGGCCATGGTTGTTCTGACCGCCTTTATTGGTATGCCCGGTCTCGGTGCCAAGCTGTTGGCAATGATGGGCAGCTTCAAACTTGGCAGATCGTTCGAGATCGGCGTTACGATTGTTCTTCTAGCCGTAACGCTGGATCGGATGTCCAAGGCATGGGTGGTCAAGCAACCTGTTCACTTTGAACGTGGGACACCCTGGTGGAAGCGGTATAAGATTTCGCTGGTCGCACTGGGTCTATTCATTGGTTTTATTCTGCTGTCGCAGCTGTTTCCGATCCTGGCCGAAGTTGGTCGCAAACAGCACCTGAGCCAAGGCAAGGAAATTGATGTGGTGATCAAGTCGTTCCTGGCGATCGAGGCTATCAAGGGAACAACTGAATGGTTGCGCTGGTTTCTGAACGTCAAGGTTCTGATCCCGTTCCGGGACACGTTGCTGGCGATCCCAACCCCCGCCTTCATCCTGATAGTCGTTGCTTTTGCATATTGGATCGGTGGACGCCGCCCAGGTATATATGCGGCGGTTTTCTTTACCATCGTCGCATTCTCGGGTTGGTGGGACCGATCTGTGATCACTCTATACACAGTTATTTCGGCTGTTGCTCTGGCCACCTTGATTGGCATACCGCTCGGTGTAATCGCTGCCCGATCAGAACGTTGGTCAAAAAGCATCCTTTTGGCCTGTGACACGGCACAAACCTTCCCCAGCTTCATCTATCTGATCCCGGCAATCATGCTGTTCGGCGTTAATGACGTAGCTGTTGTGTTCTCGATCCTAATCTTCGCCGCAGTACCATTGATCCGGTACACCATTATTGGCCTCAGCAGCGTACCCTCGGAAATGACCGAAGCGGCAGACATGTCTGGATCAACGCGGCGGCAAAAGCTGATGTCAGTTCAGTTTCCGCTGGCACTACCGACAATGGCAGTTGGGTTCAATCAGGCCATCATGTTTGCCTTCTTCATGGTCATCATCGCAGCCTTCATCGGCACTCAGGATCTGGGACAGGAACTGCAGCGAACGCTGGCCGGCACCGAGTTGGGTAAAAACTTTGTCCTTGGCCTGAATGTGTCGCTGATGGCTCTGACCTTTGACATGGCCATCAGCAGCTGGACGGAACAGCGCAAGAAGCGATTGGGGCTCGATTAAGATGTCACAACAGCAAAACATGCGTACGGTCACCCGTTTCGACGATACTGGCTTTGTCAGAATGCAGATGAAAGACCTGCCCGACGAACAAGTTTGGTGGAAAAATGTAAGCTTTGACCAGGATACCGGCCAAGGCAGCTATCTGATGAAAATGGCACCTGGCACGCGCTCGAACCCGCATATTCATCACGGTCCGGAAGAGTTCTTTGTCCTTGAGGGTGACCTGACCGATCACGATGGATTCAGCTATCGCAGCGGTGACTTCGTAAGTCTAACCGCAGGTTCCAGCCATTTTTCACACACCAAATCGGGATGTCTTTTGGTGGTCATGCACCGCGGCGCGACGGAATCTATTCAGGAAGGTGCATTATGAATGTGAAGCCGGTCTTCGAAGTGCCGTATGAACGCAGCGGGGTTCTGGCTCCTGGCCTTCCAATCCTGCCCCATGGCACGGAACGTCATCCCGTCCCTGGCACAGGATCGCGTGCGGTTCCGGTGTCCAAAGGCGACACGATCACATTGTTGGATCGCGATGGGATGCAACCCGCCGAGATGGTGTTCTTTGCCCCGGATCGAAGCTCGGACGCTGCCATGCTTGGCGCGCAGGGGCACGGGCGACCAGAGGGGCTGATTGCAACTCTGGCGAATGGCTCGGCTTCGGGCAAGAAAGTGCTGCGCGCGTTAGAGATTGCAGGTTTCGACATCGGACGCGGGGATGCAGTCAGGGCCTTCTCAGATGGATCACGCCCCGGCGACATGGTGCATTTCGTGGCGGAAAGTGACGGTCTTCTGATCGTCGCCGCACCCGGTGAAGCTATGCGGCCGGAAGACAACAACCCACCGACCGACATTATCCTGTACATTCAGCGTGCCGCTCCCGGCTTGGGAAAACCCGACGTGGGTCCGCCCGATCCGCTGGCCGACCCGCTTAAGGATATCAACATTCAGCCTGGCAACGCCAAATCCTATGAGGTCAAAGCCGGAGAGTTCATCCAGATCGTGGATATCAGGGGCCGCGAATGCTCAGACTTTCAGGCGTTCAGCCGACGAGCATTGGATCAGGGGATCGAGCGCGAGATTGATCCCACCACGACACGCAGCCTGATGGGCAGCTTGTATCCGCAACCAGGTATATTCTCGAAATACTGGTCAGTGGATCAGGAACCCCTGGTTGAGATCGTGCAGGATACGTGCGGCCGTCACGACATGTTCGGGCTGGCCTGCACAGCAAGGTACTATGAAGATCTGGGCTATCCTGGCCATGTCAATTGCTCGGACAATATCAACAAGGATCTGAGCCAATATGGCATCCGTCCTCGCGCAGGTTGGTCCGCGATCAACTTTTTCTTCAATACAATGCTGGACGATAGCAATGCCATCGGTATGGATGATCCTTGGTCGCGACCCGGAGATTTCGTGCTGCTGCGCGCACTGACGGATCTTGTCTGCGTCAGTACCGGCTGCCCCTGCGACATCGACCCGGCCAATGGCTGGAATCCAACCGACATTCAGGTGCGAACTTACAAAGCGACCGAGGATTTTAAACGGTCCTTCGGCTACAGAAAATCTGCGGAGGCGGATGTGGAAGAAACCAAGAAAACAGCATTTCACGACTGCTTTGCACGTCATACCCGTGATTTTGTCGAATATAACGGATATTGGCTGCCCAACACGATGACCAATCATGGCGCAATCGCAGAGTATTGGGCCTGTCGAGACAAAGTCGCCGTAATGGATCTGAGTCCACTGCGCAAATATGAGGTTGTTGGCCCGGATGCCGAAGAACTGATGCAGCTTTGCGTGACCCGCAACATGAAGAAGCTGAGCGTCGGTCAAGTTGTCTATACGGCAATGTGCTATGAACATGGCGGCATGATCGACGATGGCACTATCTATCGGCTGGGTGAGACCAACTTCCGATGGATTGGTGGCAACGACACCAGCGGTTTGTGGCTGCAGGAACAAGCGCGTAAGCGCAACATGAATGTCTGGGTTCGAAACTCTACAGATCAGTTGCACAACATCGCGGTACAGGGGCGGCACAGCTGTGACATCCTCTCGCAGATATTCTGGACGCCACCCCAGCAGCCAACCATAGAAGAATTGCCTTGGTTCCGGCTTACCGTGGCCCGGATCGGGGATGTGCGCGGCACCTCTGTCGTGATTTCCCGAACCGGATATTCCGGCGAATTAGGATATGAAGTCTTCTGCCACCCCAATGATGCTGTCGAGATTTTCGACCGTGTCTGGGAAGTTGGTCAGGATTATGGAATTGCTCCGCTTGGCCTTGCCGCCCTCGACATGTTGCGGATCGAAGGCGGCTTGATCTTTGCTGGGTCCGAATTTGACGACCAAACCGATCCGTTCGAGGCTGGGGTCGGTTTTACCGTCCCATTGAAATCTAAGACCGATGACTTCATCGGGCGCAGCGCAATTGAGGAACGCAAGGCTCACCCTCAACGCAAACTGGTCGGGTTTGATATAGAAGGTGGAACAGTTCCTTCTCCGGGCGATTGTGTACGTATCGGAAAAGCGCAGGTCGGTGAAATCACCAGCGCGATGAAATCACCCATCTTAGGCAAGGTCATCGCCCTCGGGCGGGTTGCATCAACCCATGCGCTCGAGGGGCACAATATTGAGATCGGCCAACTGGATGGGCAGCAAAAGCGCTTGAAGGCAAAAATTGTTCCATTCCCGCATTTTGATCCAGCAAAAGAGCGTGTGAAGGGTGTTTACCTAAGAAATGATTTCCCGGATGCGGCTGAATTATAAATTGACAACCAAGCAAACGGCCAAAGTTGCGGTCGTTTGTTTTCTGGGATTTGTCATGGCTAATTCGCCAGAAACCGGCTTCGCAGGATTATGTGACAGGGTTATCGCGCTTGAAAACTACAACACCACCGGCTCCTCACCGAAAGGAGCAATGTGCGAACCGTATGTCGGCCTGGTCAATGTCCAAGGCATTTCATGCCGATGGGAGTTTTCGTTCCGAGACACCGAAGCCAATCGCGCATTCAACGACCTATGGACCGAAGTAACACGTTGCAAAGACGGAACTCAGAAACAACACGGTAGTTCCGTTAACCACCCTGACAGCTACGTACAGAAGGAACTTATCACCTCGGACCGTCTTTATCGCGTCGCCCAAAAAGACAAGAGCCAAATCAATCGCACATTGGTGTTTTTGAGTCTCGAACATCGCAATTGACGCAGCCGACGTACCATTGTTCGCTAGATGACTAAGGATAGAGTAGTTCATGCTCTGCCATCTTCGATCGTCACGAAGCCCAAGTGCCGGACAACAGAACAGGCAGCGGCGCGAGCTGTCAGCTCAGGTATTCTGAAGCGGTTTGGTTGCCAAGCCAAGGTTTAGACAATCAGGTCCAAATTTTTGAATAACATGATCGAGCAGGATCATCGGTTCATAAAACGACGCGTTCAACATATGTGTGGGTTCAAATCCTTCGCATCCGCGTCTGCTACGTTGGATGGCATTGAAGTCGCCACTATGACCCGAAAGCAGCAACTCTCCAGCGCAGCAACCTCCGGCTTTCGGGGGTTCGCTGAGATCGTAGGATAAGTGTGCCTGGTAAGGCGCTTACTCTGATCGTTCCAAAAATTTGCAACATAACCTTTGCGACAGAACCCGGCTCGTCTATCCTCGCGTCGAAACTTTGCTTTGGTAATTGTCGAGTTCCCTAAGCAAGGATTTCCCGTATTCTACATCCATCCGTTCACAGTATTCGGCCCAGATTGCGCTGAAGGGCAGATCCTTAAGCTCTTCTGTCATCATGAAGCGCGTCGTGAAGTCCAGCGAGGTCTCAGCAGTTTTCAGTTGATCCAAAGGAAGAAGTAGTGCGCGCAAAAGCGCCTTTTGCATATTGCGTGTTCCGATGACCCACGCGGCAGTTCGGCTGATCGTGGCATCGAAGAAATCAAGTCCGATATGAGTGCGGCCAAGCAGATCGCATGCGACCAGTTCCTGCGCCATGGCAAGAATGGAGTCATCGAGCAGAATCACGTGATCGCTGTCCCACCGCATCGGGCGCGAGACGTGAAGCAGGACTTTCTCGACCGATAGGGCGACGGAACTTAGCTTGTCGGCGATGTTTTCAGTTGGGTGGAAATGCCCCATGTCGAGGCAAAGAAGCGTACCCTTCCGCGTCGCATAGCCCAGATAGAATTCATGGCTGCCGACCGTATAAGCCTCGACCCCAATGCCGAAAAGTTTACTCTCGACAGCATCCAGAAGATGTTGGGCATCGAACGGGTCCGACAGCATAGAATCCAGAGAGTTTTCAAGATGCTTTCGAGGTGTCATCCGGTCGATCGGGTGGTCTTTCATACCATCCGGTACCCAAATATTGTTGATGCATGGGTTGCCCTGCGCATCACCGATTTGAGATGCAATTTCACGTGTACGTTTGCCATGCTCGATCCAGAAATCCCGGATGCCCTGGTTTGGGTGCGCAAGGGTTAGATTGTCGTCAGCTTTCTCATGGGCAAAGAAGGTGGGATTGAAGTCTAGCGCTATGTTTTGCTCGTTGGCCCAGCCAACCCACGGCGCGAAATGACGCAACTCGATTTCATCCCGGTCGGGTGATTCATCGGTGTCCAGGTACATCGCGTGCAGATTGAGACGGTGCGCCCCCGGAATTTGTGAATAAGCGAACTCCAGATCAGCCCGCAGTTCGTCCGGTGTGCGTGCTCGGCCAGGGTGGTTGCCCGTCGCTTGTATGCCACCGCCTGAACTTCCGGACTTCTTTTCGAAGCCGACCACATCATCGCCCTGCCAGCAATGCATGGAAATTGGAATGGCCTTAAGCGTCTCGATGGCGGCTTCGGTGTCGACGCCCCAGTCCGCAAACTGTTGCCTCGCGCTACTATAATTGCTCATGATTTCGTCCCTTCGTATGGCCTCAGCGTGTGAAGGCCTGAACGTTTCCTGCGTCCACGTTCAATATGTTGCCGGTGGATTTAGCAGAGGTGTCGGCCGCGAAGAAATAACAGGCCTCAGCAATATCTTCCGGCAGGACTGAACGTTTTAGCATTGAGCGCTGGCGATACATTTCTTCCAGCCCTTCCTTGTTCGTGCCGTAGGTAGTGGCGCGCTGATCCAGCCAGTCGCCTTCCCAGATTTTTGATCCACGCAGAACTGCATCCGGGTTGACAACGTTCACTCGGATACCCGCCTCGGCCCCTTCCAGTGCCAGACACCGCGCAAGGTGGATTTCGGAGGCTTTGGCCGTGCAGTAAGCCGAGGCGTTGGGTGAAGCCGCCAGCCCATTCTTGGACGCGACAAACACTATGGAGCCACCCATGTTTTGTAACCGCAGCAACTTGAAAGCCTCGCGACTGACAAGAAAATATCCGGTACTGAGGATATCCATGTTTTTGCTCCAAAGAGCCAGTGAGGTTTCCTCAATCGGAGCAGAGGATGCAATGCCTGCGTTTGATAAGAGGATATCAACTCCGCCAAACTCGCAAGCGGCCTCATTGAATGAACGTGCTACGGATTCTTCACTGGTAACATCCATGGTCACACTGCGCACTACGTCGGCGCTGTACTTTGCCGCGAGCGCTGCTTGGGTAGTGGCAAGGCCGTCGGCATTGATATCCGCGAGGACAACACATGCGCCTTCAGACAGATACCGTTCCGCCGTCGCCGCACCGATCCCACCCGCCCCGCCGGTGACCAAGGCCACCCGGCCTGCAAGCGATTTGGGCTTTGGCATGCGCTGAAGCTTGGCCTCTTCCAAAAGCCAATACTCGATGTCGAAGGCTTCTTGCTCTGGCAAACCTACATATTCGCTGACCGAGGAGGCGCCGCGCATCACGTTGATGGCGTTGATGTAAAATTCCCCGGATATGCGCGCCGTTGCCTTGTCCTTGGCAAAGGTGATCATACCAACGCCAGGCACCAGATACACCACAGCGTTGGGATCACGCAGTGCTGGGCTGTTGTCGTGCTTACAGCGCTCGTAGTAGCTGGCGTAGGCATCCCGATACGCGGCAATCTGCGCAGACAGACCATCAAGCACCTCATCTATATTGCCTTTCAACGGATCGTAATTGATCACCAATGGACGGATTTTCGTTCGCAGGAAGTGATCGGGGCAGGATGTCCCCAGTGCGGCGAGAGACTCCATCTCGTTGGCATTGAGGAACTCCAGAACCGCATCGCTGTCATTGAAATGCCCAACCATATGTTGATTGCCCGAGACAAATCCACGGATTGCGGGCATCAGCCGTGCAGCTACGGCGCGGCGATCTTCGGGTTTAAGGCTTTGGTGGATGGGACCTCCGAAAGGTGCGACGTCTTCCGCCTTTTCGGCCAGCCACTGGGTGGCGGTATTGATGACTTCGATTGTCTTGTCATAGCAGGACTTCGCGGTGTCCCCCCAGGTAAACAGCCCGTGGCTTTCCAATACCACCCCATCCGCATCCGGGTTTTCCAAACAGAACTTTTCAAGCCACAAACCCAGCTCGTACCCGGGTCGTTTCCAGGGCAACCAACCGATTTTGTCGCCGAATATTTCCTGCGTCAGTTCCTTTGAGCCTTTGGACGCCGCGATGGAAATGATGGCGTCAGCATGGACGTGATCCACGTGTTTTTGTGGCACATAGGCGTGCAACGGGGTGTCGATTGATGCCGCGCGCGTGTTCAGATCGAAGGTACAATGTGATAAGTAGCCAACCATCTCATCTTCTAATTCCACACCGCGATACAGACTTTTCAGAGCTTTCAGCTTGTCCATGTAAAGCGTCGCGAACCCGTCCATCTTGATCGAGCCGATATCCCCCCCGGATCCTTTAACCCACAGGACCTCGACCTCTTTGCCGGTTAGCGGGTCGGTCTCCATCACCTTTGCTGAAGTGTTGCCGCCGCCATAATTTGTCACGCGCTTATCAGCTCCGAGGATATTCGAACGGTAGAGCAGCAGTTCCGATTCGCTCATTCCAGCGACAGCAGCCTCATCCCAACGATTATCCAGAAGCGATTTATCTTCAGATTTCAACATGCTGTCCTCCGGATCGGCGGCGCGCGCCTGAATTAGATTTAGGGTACATCCTGAAAAGGCAGTCAAGAATTGTCAATCACAAACAATCATTATCAGCCATAATATGTGCTATAGTGATTAGTTTTGATTGTTTTTGATTGACAGACGCATTGAAACTGCGCAGTGTTGACGCTCAAGGGAGGCGTGAATGCACGAAAAAGAACGTCATAGAGTTATTCTGTCTGCGGTTCAGGACCGTCCAGTCGTTACTGTTGCGGATCTGTGCAATCTGACAGACGCGTCAGAGGCGACCATACGTCGTGACATCGCCACACTCGATGCAGAACGCAAACTAAAGAGGGTGCGGGGTGGAGCCGAAGCACTTAACCCGCCGCAGTTTGTGGGGCTTGCCGGACGGCCATTTGCAATCAACGAAACCATGCGCACGCGTGAGAAGCAGGCCATCGCCCGTGCGGCGGTCGAGATTTGCGAAGATGGTGAATCGATCATCATCAATGGCGGCACCACCACATTTCAGATGGTGCATCCGTTAGCTTCGCGTCGGATGCAGGTATTTACGAACTCATTTCCGATTGCCGAGCATCTTCTCAAGCACTCTAAGAACACCGTAATGTTGTCGGGTGGGGTGATCTATCGCGAGCAGAACATCATTCTTTCCCCCTTCGAAAATGACGTGACGCGCAATTTCTACGCACGCCGCGTGTTCATGGGGGCGCAAGGGCTGGGACCACTTGGCCTCATGGAGGCAGACCCGCTTCTGATCCAGGCAGAAGAAAAGCTTATCGGTCAGGCTGACGAACTCATCGTTCTTGTCGACAGCTCCAAGTTTGAGAACCGCTCCAGTCTGGTGCTGTGCCCGTTGAATCGGATCACAACTGTGATCACCGACGAGCGTATCTCAGACAGTGCAGCAGCCATGCTTGAAGCTGCGGATGTGAATTTGATCGTCGCTGAATCCGGCGCCGCTCAGGAAGAAGACGCAGCGGCTTCATAGGGCCAATGCGTCAAAAATCGTAGTGACTATGGGAGGAAACGTAATGCACCGTCGCAATTTCAGTAAACTGGTCGCAGGTCTTGGGCTTGCCATGAGTCTGACCACCGCCCCGGCCTTTGCCGAGGACAACGTGCGAATCGCGCTTGTCGTCAAGGCACTTGGCATTGGGTTCTTTGAAGCTGCTGCCAAGGGCGCCGAAGAAGCGGCAGCAGAGCTTGGGAATGTCGAGATCATTTATACCGGTCCAACCGACACCACTGCGGAAGGCCAGATCGAGGTCATTAACTCGCTGATCGCCCAGGGCGTCGACGCCATTGCGATCTCGGCCAACGACCCGGATGCGCTGGTACCCACTTTAAAAAAGGCGATGAGCCGCGGCATCACTGTCGTTTCCTGGGATTCGGGAGTTTCCCCCGAGGGCCGGCAAATGCATCTGAACCCGTCGTCGACCGAACTGATCGGCAACACAATCATCAAGCTGGCGGCCGATCACATGCCCGATGGTGGGGATATTGCAATCCTGTCGGCGTCGGCAACTGCGACCAACCAGAACGCATGGATCGAAGCTGCGAAAGAGGTTCTGCCCAATTATCCGGGCGTCAATCTGGTCTCGACAGTTTATGGCGATGACCTGTCGGACAAGTCCTATCGTGAAGCGCAGGGCCTGATGTCGACCTATCCCGATCTGAAAGCAATCATTGCACCGACAACCGTGGGTATCCTGGCATCATGTCAGGCCGTCACAGACGCGGGCAAAATCGGCGAAATCAACGTGACCGGTCTTGGTCTCCCATCCGAGATGGCCGGCTGCGTTGAGTCTGGTGCAACCAAAAGCTTTGCGATCTGGAACCCGATTGATCTGGGTTATGCGGCAACCATGCTTGCCTACAACATCCATGAAGGGGCCACGGCCGATGCGGGGTCTTCGGTTCCGATGGGGCGTATGGGCGAAGCGACGCTGGACGATACAGGGTCGGCCGCGATGTCCGATCCGTTCACCTATGACAGCTCGAACGTCGACGACTTCAAGTCGATCTTCTGATCGTGGCCTGACCACCCGACCCGGCGTACCGCGCCGGGTCATCACTTCCAATGAATGATACGGCGATGCAGATTCAACCTGATCCGATAGCCGCAGCCGACCGGGCACTTGAACCGATCCTGGCGCTTGATGGGATCACTAAGACATTTCCCGGTGTAAAAGCTCTGTCCGAGGTCGAACTGAAGCTTTACCCCGGCCAAGTGACTGCTCTTGTTGGGGAGAATGGCGCGGGCAAATCCACGGTCGTTAAAATCCTCACCGGGATCTACCAGCCTGACGGCGGCGCGATCCGTATTGATGGAGAGGCAATGCAGTTTCCCACAGCTCAGGACGCCGCGGATGCGGGGATCACTGCCATCCACCAGGAAACAGTGCTTTTTGACGAGCTGTCGGTCGCCGAAAACATCTTTCTGGGCCATGCGCCACGTGGCCGTTTGGGGTTGATTGATTGGGCGGGGATGGAGCAACGGGCGCAAGATATTCTGTCCGAAATCGGAGCAGAAATCGATCCTTCAACCAAGCTGCGTGAACTTGGGATCGCCAACAAACATCTTGTTGCGATTGCCCGCGCACTGTCGATCGACGCGCGCGTCGTCATCATGGACGAACCAACTGCAGCGCTATCGCACAAAGAAATTCAGGAACTATACCATCTTGTGGAAACGCTCAAAGAGCAGGGCAAAGCCATCCTATTCATCAGTCACAAGTTTGACGAGATCTTTCGAATAGCGGATCACTTCACCGTTTTTCGGGATGGGCAGTTCATTGGCGACGGCCGGATCTCCGATATCACCGAAGCCGAACTGGTCAAGATGATGGTGGGGCGGGATGTGAGCCAGATCTTTCCAACCCGTGACAGCCGCATTGGAGAACAAGTGCTTCAGGTCGTTGGTTACGATCACCCGACCGAGTTTGCGGATATAGGTTTCGCACTGCATCGGGGTGAGATCCTCGGCTTCTACGGTCTGGTCGGAGCCGGACGTTCAGAATTTATGCAGGCGCTGTTCGGGATCACGAAACCATCCAAAGGCGTCACCAAGCTCGATGGAAATATCCGGGTGATCCGTTCCCCCGCAGACGCAATTGAAAACGGGGTTGTTTACGTCCCAGAGGATAGAGGGACACAGGGTGCCATTACCTCGCTTCCAATCTTCCAAAACGTGACGCTTCCGTCGCTCAATCGAACCTCAAAGCACGGGTTTCTGCGACTGGCAGAGGAGTTTCGTCTGGCCCGAGAATATACCGAGCGTCTGGATTTGCGTGCAGCTTCGCTTGATACCGATGTGGGATCTCTGTCCGGGGGAAATCAGCAAAAGGTGGTGATCGCCAAATGGCTGGCAACGCAGCCCAAAGTGATCATTCTTGACGAACCGACTAAGGGCATAGATATCGGATCCAAGGCTGCCGTGCACGAGTTTATGGCCGAGCTTGCTGCTCAGGGCTTGGCCGTCATCATGGTCAGCTCGGAAATCCCCGAAATCATGGGCATGTCCGACCGAGTCATCGTCATGCGTGAAGGCCGCATCGCTGCCGAGCTGGAAGGCACCGACCTTTCCCCCGAAACCCTTGTCCGCCATGCGGCAGGTATCTGATGGAGGCCGCAAGTATGCTGAAACGGTTCATCGGTTCTCGGGAAGCCCTGTTGTTGGGCGCGATTGCTGTTCTTCTGGCGCTGATCTCAATGCGCTTCCCCAGCTTCGTCACGCTATCCAACCTCTCCGTCGTGTTTAATGACACTTCACCTCTGATCCTGCTCGCCATCGGCCAGATGATTGTGATCTTGACCAAATGCATTGACTTGTCAGTGGCCGCGAACCTCGCTCTGACCGGCATGATCGTCTCAATGATCAATGTTGCGGCGCCGGGTGTGCCAGTCGTTGTGATCATTGCCGTAGCTGTTGCTCTTGGTACGATGATGGGCATGGTCAACGGAATTCTGGTTTGGAAACTCAATATCCCACCCATCGTTGTGACGCTTGGCACCATGACTATTTTCCGCGGGATCATCTTTTTGATTTCTGACGGAAAATGGGTGAACAGCCACGAGATGAGCGCTGCCTTCAAAGCTTTTTCTCGATCTGAATTTCTGGGCCTACCAATGCTTAGCTGGATCGCCATCATTGCAGTGATCGCGTTCGCCATCGTGATGACGCGGACGACACTGGGACGGGCGTTCTATGCGGTCGGTGGCAACCCGCAAGCGGCAACCTACACTGGCATCGATGTTGGCAAGACCCAGTTCTGGGCGTTTACAATCTCAGGTGCACTGGCCGGCTTGGTCGGGTATCTCTGGGTGTCGCGCTATGCCGTGGCCTATGTCGACATTGCGGGCGGGTTCGAGCTTGATGTGGTCGCCGCCTGTGTGATCGGCGGTGTTTCGATTGCGGGTGGCATCGGTTCGGTTGGCGGCGCGTTGTTGGGAGCGTTGTTTCTTGGCCTGATCAAGAACGCCCTGCCTGTCATTAATGTCTCACCATTCTGGCAACTGGCCATTTCGGGCAGCGCGATCATTATCGCTGTGGCGCTGAATTCACGGACCAATCGCGACAAGGGACGGATCATCCTTAAATCAGCGGAGCATACGGCATGAGCACCACAGCCCGTTTTATTCCCGACCGGTTGAAATCGCCGTTGGAGCGGAAGCTAAGGAGTTGGGAGTCGCTGCTGCTGGCGGTCGCCATCGCCATCTTCATTGCCAACAGCTTTGCCTCGCCATATTTCCTTAACGCCTGGAACCTGTCTGACGCGACCTTCAATTTCACTGAAAAGGCAATGATTGCCTTCGCAATGGCACTGCTGATCATTTCGGGCGAAATCGACTTATCTGTTGCCTCAATAATCGCGCTTGCATCCACGGCTATGGGTGCGGCGGTCCAAATGGGGGCCGGGACTCCGGTCTTGATCCTTGTCGGTTTGGGAACCGGGGTTCTGTGCGGGGCCTTCAATGGGGTCTTGGTTACCCGTCTGGGTCTGCCTTCGATCGTGGTCACCATAGGGACAATGAGCCTGTTCCGCGGGATCAGCTATATCGTCCTGGGGGATCAGGTCTACAAGGGTTACCCGACGGACTTTGCCTACTTTGGCCAGGGCTATGTATTTTGGGTCATTTCGTTTGAGTTCGTCCTGTTTGCGCTGCTTGCTGTGATCTATGGAGTGATCCTGCACAAAACCAATTTCGGCCGTGCGGTCTATGCCATCGGCAACAATCCCACCGGTGCGCTGTTCTCGGGCATCCGGGTCGCGCGGGTGAAGTTTCTTTTGTTCTTGCTGACTGGCCTTATGTCGGGCGTCGCCGCGATCTGCCTGACGTCACGTCTCGGGTCGACGCGCCCATCGATTGCCTTTGGGTGGGAGCTTGAGGTGGTGACGATGGTCGTTCTGGGCGGGGTCAACATTCTTGGTGGGTCGGGCAGCATCCCCGGTGTTGTCATTGCCGCATTTGTGATGGGATTGGTAACCTTCGGACTTGGGCTTCTGAATGTACCTGGAATCGTGATGTCCATTGTGATCGGTGCGCTTCTGATTGGCGTCATCGCACTGCCCCGCCTTTGGACTATGTGGAGAGGCTGATGCAGAAGTATGCGTTCAAGATGACGTTGAACCCTGGCTGCAAAGACGAATACCGCCGGCGTCATGATGAAGTCTGGCCAGAGCTTCTGGAGCTTCTGAAACAGGCGGGGGTGTCTGATTATTCGATCCACCTGGACGACGACACAGGTATTCTGTTTGGTGTCCTGTGGCGGACCGATGATCACACAATGGAAGACCTGTCAGCACACCCGATAATGCAGCGCTGGTGGGCGCATATGGCGGATATTATGCAAACCCATCAAGACAACGAACCAGTTGCAAAGCCGCTGGAAACCGTTTTCCACATGTCGTGAGGTGCCGTGCATATGGTTAAGGGCCACGTCGCAGTCATCGACATCGGAAAAACCAACGCAAAACTGGCATTGGTCGATCCGACCAACATGTCCGAGCTGGCTGTCATCACCCGGCCTAATACCGTGCTGTACGATTCCCCATGGCCGCATTTCGACGTCGAAGGGCATTGGGAGTTTATCCTGCGTGGGCTGGCGGATTTCCATCGTGAATACGGCGTCTCTGCCATCTCCGTGACGACGCATGGGGCGTGCGTGGCCCTGCTTGCCGCTGACGGTTCCTTGTCCGCGCCGATCTTGGATTATGAGTTTACCGGGCCGGAAACGCTTGCTAATGCCTATGATGCCATTCGACCTGCGTTTTCTGAAACAGGGTCTCCCAGGCTTTCGATGGGCCTTAACATTGGCGCGCAACTGTATTGGCAGTTTCAGGTCGATCCGGAACTGAAAGCGCGTACAAAAACGATCGTGACCTATCCCCAATACTGGGGGTACCGATTGACCGGTGTCGCGGCAACGGATGTCACGTCGCTTGGTTGCCATACTGACCTGTGGAATCCCCACGCAGGGCAGTTCTCGTCGTTAGTCGTGGAACTTGATGTGTGGGATAAACTCGCGCCGCCGCGCCGCCCCGGAGAGGTTCTTGGTACAGTTTTGCCGGACATAGCGGCACACACTGGGCTCGACCCTGATACACCGGTCCATTGCGGCATTCATGACTCAAATGCTTCACTGCTGCCGCACATTCTTGGCCATCAGCCACCGTTTTCGGTTGTTTCCACCGGTACCTGGGTTATCGCTATGTCGATCGGTGGGCAGGCGATCACGCTCGACCCGAATGCGGACACGCTTATCAATGTGAACGCCCTTGGAGACGCAGTTCCATCGGCCCGCTTCATGGGCGGGCGAGAGTACGATATCGCTATCGGGTGCCAGAGTTGCCCAAATCCCTCGGATGCCGACATGCAGACGATACTGGAAGACAAGGCGATGTTGCTTCCTGCGGTTGTCACGGAAAGCGGGCCATTTCGCGGACGTAAGTTACATTGGATTGGCCCGGAACCCGCATTGGGTACATCCCTTCGCAAAGCAGCGGTCAGTTTCTATCTTGCACTGGTCACATCCCGCTGCCTCGAAGAGATTGGCCACCAGGGCCCGATCATCGTCGAGGGCCCCTTCGCCGCAAACCGAGCTTATCTTTTGATGCTGGCAGCGGTTTCAGATGTGCCAATCAAGGTTTCCCAATCGGTCACCGGAACAAGCCAGGGCGCGGCTATGCTTGTCGAACCGTCAAGCACGGTCACTTCCCTCGAAACACTGCCCGTCCCACAGCCCGATGCTCTCAGAAAAAGCTTGCTTTCTTATGCTGAAAACTGGCTTAGGCTTTCGCAGAAATGACGCCTTTGCCGCACAGAATGAACCGGAGGATCACTATTTGAGGACAGCGTGTACTATGGAGATTTCGAACAGATGGACTCCGGTAATGCGTTAGAATAATTGACTTTCTATCCTCGACCATCGGTCGTTTGCGACATGTCTCCATGGTATTAACTTTGCCGCCACATTTGCGGATCAGCACAGCGTTCGACTCTTGCAATCGCTATGATGTTGCCCGGATGGTACAGGAATCTTGATGACATCAAGTGCGACGCGCCGAACTCGTACCCCCTCATTAGAATCGCTAAACCCCATCAAGGCGCGCCGCATCAACTTGATACTTGAGTGACGTGTTCTGATTGCGACCGTTAAAAGAAATATACGTACAAATCCTGACATTTTATAAACGCAGTTTGCAGTTTTGAGAATTTGGCGTGTTGGTCGTTGGGCGACACGCCGTACTAGGTAACCCCCTAAAATCAAATTGAAAACTAGAAAGTGCTAAAATCAAGACATGCCGCCCACATCGTGAATATCGCATTACGGCAAAATAGTGCCTGCAATTCATTGAGAAACTTATAGTTCGTGCTGTGGAAACAAACCGTTTCGCACAAACTTGCAGCTTTACGGGAAACCCCGAATATCGTCCAACTCGCAAAACCCGTATTTTGAGTTCAGAAATACCACTCACCCCCTCGAGTCTAAGGAGAGGGGCCGGCTTCTACCCCCTCAGCCAGTCCCTCGCACCACCTCTCATTTTTACACACTGGTGACAGGTGGTTATCGTCAGAAGCGAATATTGCCAGTGCATCACTTTCTACGGCACACCAACTGTTCTTCAGCCATTATTTGCAAGTTCTTCTTGGGTATCCTCGTTGGAGGTTTGATCCTCTCCCGCAGTTTGATCAATGACTTCTTCATTGTCTTCGCTGTCGGCATGGGCAGTTTCTCTATCGGTTGTGCCGAGCGTAGCTTTTACTGCTTCTTCGTCGGGATTAGAGGATCGTACTGCGTCTAGGACGCGGTCTTGTTGCTCCGCAGCCAAAACATCGTCTTCAGAAAAGTCACCCTTGTAACTCCCCAGGAGGCTTGCCTCTGCTTCATATACCGCCTCTGCGGCAGCCAATTGATCCTCGGTTGGGCGCTCAATCGCATTGCCATCATCGTTCAATATTGCGTCGTGCGCATCTTTAACCGCTTGAGCGTCTGCCAAATCTTCAGGGTCAGTCACACCCGGGTTTGCCATCTCCTCGGCAAGAACCTTCTCGGCTTCTTCCAGCGTCATAGAGGCAGCGTCCAAGTAATCGTAAGCTGCAGCAATATCCTTAACGTCTGCTGGGCTTAAAGTGTAATCTTCACCCATGACATGATTGAAATTCGCGTCGGCAACGGCCAGGCTAGCGGCTAGGCTGACTGGCCCTGAACCCTTCGCATACTGACCGTTCGCAATATGCGCGAGCTTTGCGTTGATGCTGGAATTAATAGCACCATTCAGTTTGCCAAGATTGCGCGGGGCGAGAGTGCCATCGCCGACAATTTTTGTTTTCTTGCTTTGCGGTTTTTGTACTGGCTTAACAGTAGACTTTTTTGCGCTCGTTGCTACCGGCTTGGTTTTATTACCTTTGAATAGGCCCTTGATCCCGTTCTTCTGTAGATTGCGGCCTAGCGTTTGAAAATCTTCTTTGACAGCCCGGCCCAAACGACCGCTGCGTTTTGACTTATCACCTTTGTTAGCAGACTTTCTGCTTTTCCGGTTCAGCTTGCTGTCTGAGCCCGCCCCACTCTTAGCGCCCTTGTCGCCGCCTTTGCCGCCTCCATTTCCGCCTTTTTCACCACCTTTGCCCCCACCATTTCCGTTGCCGTTTTTCGCATAGGCGTAATCGGCAGTGAGAACGGTCGCGACGGGTGCGGCTACGAAAGCAGTTAACGCGAGCGCGGAAACGCTTACTCTCAGAAAGTTCAACAAAACAAAATTCCTTCTCGCTCTCATCATCTAAACCAAAGCGCTATTGCCACCGGCTTAACCAAGATTGTCGGTGGAATGAGTTCAGATTAGGGCAGCTTTCCGGCTTCCCAGAGTTGTTATTTTTAACCGAAAATTAACAACTCCGCCCTTACGTCTCTTAAGACCGATGCGGGTGTGCTCGGTTGATGGAACGGTTAGGTGAATAGGCATTTGCAGCATCAGTTCATCCGTTTTCACAAGCTTCCGACAACACTGCGTGGGTGCGATCTATGACATGCCGCACCTCTGCAAGAAACCGATCTTCATGATGGGTGACCAGCCACTGATCATGTTCCAGATCGTCAATCAAAGGTGAGACCGGTTTCAGACCCGGCTGGGTGTTTCCAATGAAAGTTGGCAGAACCGCCCGGGCAAGACCTGCATTTGCAAGCTCAAGCGCATTTTGCGGCGCCGTCACTTCGATTGCGTCGTCCTCTTGCGCGTGCGCCCGCAGCCATCTGGCCGAGGGTGTTTTGGACATCACGCGCGCCCAGGTCGAAATGCTCTCATCCGCAGCATAGACCGCAAAACGAACTCGCCCAATCTTACGACCCGCCAGGCCAATCTCTTCTGGTCGGCGGTTTCGAATGCCGATCGCGGCTTCCCGGTGTCCAATCTTTAACACCTCTTCTGACGAGATGAATCGCAGCCGAACCGGCATTGAACGGGTAAGCCTTCCGAACGCGCCGATCAAAACCTTTGTCACCCAACTCCCGGCCGAGATTTTGACCAAAGGTGGCGCGGTGGCAAGGCTGCTTTCCGTGACAGGCATGACACGCGCTTCGATTCCTTCGACCTTCCTCAAAAGCGCTTGCCCGTCTTCGGTCAGGTCATACCCTCGCGGTTTGCGGTGAAACAGCTCGCTTCCCAGGTTGCGCTCAAGCTCGATCATGCGCCGGCCCAGGGTGGGTGCGCTCTTGCCGGTCTGTTCAGCAGCTGGTCCAAGCCCTCCCGCTCTGGCAACCGCTAGGAAAAGCCGCAGGTTGTCCCAGTCAAAGTTACTTTCATTCATGAAATGAAGATTACATTCTGTGTTATTGATGAAAAGAGAGTCGTGGCTTTATTTCTGGAGGATCAGTCAAGAGGGCCACAAATGAACTTTCTCGACACCAAAATCTCACCCCTTGGTATGGGATGCTGGCCGATCGGCGGCAAGATGTATTGGGGCGAACAGTCGCTGGGTTACACCCGATCGGACGACGAAACCTCTATACGTGCGATCCACGCCGCACTGGATGGTGGAATCACACTTTTTGACACCGCTGCCGCCTATGGCGCGGGGCATTCTGAACGTTTGTTAGGCAAAGCGTTAAGGCACCGGCCCGACGCCCTGATTGTCACAAAGATCGGGGTTGGGATCGATGAGGCAAGCAGGCAGATTTCGTTTGACCCCTTCACCCCGGATCAGGTGGGCCCCGCCGTAGATGGGTGCCTGTCGCGGCTGGAACGGGATCGGATCGATCTCTTGCTGTTGCATGTGAACGATATGCCAATTGCCCAGGCGGAGGCGGTGTTTGACGAACTGGACCGGCTTAAAGAGGCTGGCAAGTTGCGCGCCTATGGTTGGAGCACTGACCATTCCGAAAGTGCCCGAGTGACCTCAACACGTGATGGTTTTGAGGCGGTGGAATACGTGTTGAACGTCTTTTTCGATGCGCCCCGCATGCAACAGGTTGTCCAAAAGGAAGGGCTTTTATCCCTAATACGCTCACCTCTTGCGATGGGGTTGCTCTCGGGCAAGTACAATCGGAACAGTGTCATGGCACCAAACGACGTGCGCGCATCCGGTGAAAGCTGGATGGAGTACTATTCGGATGGAAGGGTAAACCCTGATTTCATGCAAAAACTCGAAGCGGTTCGGGATCTGCTGACCACCGATGGCCGAACGCTTGTGCAAGGGGCTCTCGGGTGGATATGGGGCCAATCTGAAACATACGTACCGATTCCGGGCGCTCGGACAGAAGAACAAATTGAAGGCATTTCGGGAGCACTGACCTTTGGTGCCTTGCCAGTTGAAGCAATGAACGAAATAGAAAGCTTGATTTCGCGCAATCCCAACGAGCCAGACCGCCCCAGGTAACTTTAAGAACTGTATCAAATCTGTGCGCTTGCCGCGAATGTCGGCAACGCGGGCTGCTAACGCGGCATTTCAGATTTCTGTTCAAGGTCTGCTTAGGGCCGTCCGCATCGGAGCGACATAAGGCCAACAGGTCGCGGTTATGTGTTGCACCCAGAGATACGATCATTCGCGTGAATTCGTCCCACTATCTGAGTTCATTCTTTCGTCCAGCGTCTTTAATAGCTTGTTCAAATCTTCGGCTTCCGCCGGAGATAGCCCCCGCAAAAGATGATGCTGTGTTTCGACATGATCGCCAACGGCATCCTCGATTGTCGCAAAACCGGTCTCGGTCAAGCGGATCAGAAACCCGCGCTTGTCTTCGGGGTTTGGCACTCGCTCGACAAGGCCGCGTTTGACGAGTTGGTCGATACGATTGGTCATTGTTCCAGAGGTCACCATGGTCAGGTCCAGCAACTCGCCAGGGGATAAGCCATCAGGTTTACCCGATCTGCGCAGGGTCGCCAGGACATCAAAGCTGGCGGCGTTTAACCCATGTGCCTTCCAGGTTTTATCCATTTCACTTCGGAGCTTGGTAGCCATACGAGATAGCCGGCCGATGATTTCCATCGGTCCGACATCAAGGTCGGGCCGGGCCTTGTTCCATTGAGCAATGATGCGGTCTACGTGGTCCATGCATACATATTGCGGGATTATATCTTGACGTCAAGATAAAGCAGTATATCTTGACGTCAAGATAATGGAGATCTGCGATGAGACATCTCGACATTGGAATCACAGCCATTGCGCCATTGGTATGGGGCAGCACCTACTATGTGACGACGGAGTTTCTTCCTGTCGGGTATCCGGTGACGATGGCCGCCCTGCGCGCTCTGCCTGCCGGCCTGCTGCTGCTTGTTTTGGCTCCTCGATTGCCGAAAGGTAATTGGTGGCTGCGCATCTTTATTCTTGGCGCACTGAACTTCACGCTTTTCTGGGTCTTTCTTTTTATCGCAGCCTACCGGTTACCGGGGGGGGTCGCGGCTACCGTCGGTGCTGTTCAGCCGCTGATCGTCGTATTCCTTGCCGCACCGCTGCTCGGGACCGCAATCCGAGCAGCGTCGGCGCTGGCCGCCTTGATCGGCATCCTAGGTGTTGGACTGCTCGTCTTGGGGTCCGGCATATCGCTTGATCCAATCGGTTTGATAGCCGGGATTTGCGGAGCGGCCTCAATGGCCGCAGGTACAGTCCTGACCCGGAAATGGCAGCCTCCCGTGTCGCTACTCACCTTCACCGCGTGGCAACTGACCGCCGGCGGTCTGTTGCTGGTGCTTCTGGCCGTCTTCATCGAGCCGCCTCTTCCTCCACTGGATGCACGAAACCTCTCCGGCATCTTTTACCTTGCTCTCATCGGGGCTGCGCTCACCTATATCCTGTGGTTCCGCGGCATCTCTCGGATAGAGCCAGATGCCGTCTCGGTACTTGGTTTTCTGAGCCCGCTTTCCGCCGTCCTGATCGGCTGGACATTGCTGGGTCAGGCGCTGACACAGATGCAGATCACTGGGGCCGCGCTTGTTTTTGCCGCAATTTGGCTTGGACAAAGGGCGGGGCGCGTCCGCCCGCCCAACCTTCCGAAACATCCCATCCGTAATCCAGTATAAAGGAGAACTTCCATGAAACTCATAGTATTTGGTGCCACCGGTGATGTCGGTTCTCGCGTCGTAACAGAAGCGCTCGCACGCGGGCATGACGTAACAGCAGCTGTCCGAAACGAGGCAGCGTTTGCCAAGTTGCCGGAAGGCATCAGGCCAGTCATCGCGGATGCGAAAGACCCCGCAGCCCTCGCCGCCGCCATGGAATCGCAGGAAATGGCGATCAGCGCATTGCGCTCTCCGCCCGGGCGCGAAGGCGAGATTGTCGCTCTGACACGTTCGATCCTCAATGCTGCGTCACGCACGGGCCTTCGGGTGATCATCGTCGGTGGCGCCGCGCGACTCCATCTGCCAAACGGAAGTCCACATACGGTTTTGTCAGACCCCGATTTTTTACCTGAAGACATCGTTCCGATTGCCCGCGCATCGATGGCGCAATGGGAACTCTGCGCCACTGAAACATCGGCAAACTGGACCTATGCCAGCCCGTCCGCCCTCTTGCAGCCCGGTCAACGCCTAGGCGCGTTCAGAACCGGTACAGACACGCTGCTCGTTGATGAAGCTGGCAAATCAGAGATATCGATGGAAGATTTTGCTGTTGCGCTGGTAGATGAGGCACAATCAACCAAGTTTCCGCGTGCTGGGTTCACGGTCGGTTACTAACACTCGTCTCAGAGCGCTATGGAAAGGGCGTCCAGCCAGCCGGCTAGCAGGCAGGGCGTTTCCTAAAGGGAGCAGTCCGCCGACTCAAGACGTTGATCGCTGCAGGGCCGACGCAGCTTCTTACGCGATGCAGTCCTGCGCCTGACCTGAATGCCACTCTCAGGTCTAAACATTCGTTTTCAGGAAACTGAACTGCAGAGTTGCTCAGATTGATGGAGGTTTCCTTTGGGCCGTTAGATAGATCGCAGGAAACGGGTAATAGAAAGTCACAGGCGAGAGTGTTTGCGTGACAAAGGCAATATTCCGGCCGGGATTCATGACTAGAACTGCATTGGCGTTGATAAGCACCATTGTTGGACCAAAGCCCATGGAGGGTCACCTTCCGAAGGCAACTCTACTCGAGCTTGGATAAAGTGTCTTACTTCCCAATAACTTTGAAACAGATCCAAAAAGCTCTGTGAAAATATCAAAATTAGGCAAGCTGAGTCCGTGGAGAATTGTGCATGCCTGATGTCGCAAGCTGGCTGGCTGAATTCGGCTTAGAAAAGTACGCAAGGGATTTCGACGGCGTCGAAATCGATTTTGAGACTCTTCCGGAGTTAACAGAGAAAGACCTCGTAGAGCTGGGTTTGCCAATTGTTCCAAAACGCAAGGTTTGGGCTGTTATCCAGCGTCTTAGTGGTGGGCTGAAGGAGCAGAATCCCTTGGGGTGGAACACTTTGGACAGGCTGGTACGGTTGAAGACACCTATCATCTGCATGGAATTGGCACGAACGCAATTCTGCACGCGACGCGAGCGTTGTTGCCGGGGCGCGGGGCGCGCTACATTACTCCTCTTGCGGGATGAAAGAGATGATCAAAGACCAACCTCTGCCACCCGGCGCGCATTCCGAACCGGGGTTTTGGCTTGAAACCTTCAATCACCGTAACTGGTTGATGGATCAGGCCATGCGACAGTTTGAGTTCTTCAGCGCCAGTTGCCGAAACGGGCTTGGGCTCTTCACTCTTGGTCACGATGGCAGCCCAGCAGCGCTGGCGACGAAGTTGGATGTCTCCTTTGGGCAGTAGTGTTCATGCCGCCATTAAGAGGAGTTCCGACAATTTCCCACTAAGATTGACCTGCTTGACAAAGCCGAAAGACTCTCCTTGAGCGTTTACTTCCTCAAAGCGCAGCCTTGCCGCTCAGCCGTAAAACATTTGGTACAGGCCGTTCCCTCCCAGACAAAATGGCAATCCATCAAAGGATCGATTGCCCAGTCGAGTTCCAATCATTGAGAAACTTCTCGATGCCGGTATCGGTCAATGGATGCATGACCAATTTGCGGATAACGGACGGTGGGATTGTGGCTATGTCTGATCCGGCCAATGCCACCTCTGTAATATGATTGGGGCTTCTGACGGATGCAGCAATGATTTCCGTTTCAATACCATAGTTATCGTAAATGGTACGGATATCACGGATCAGATCGGCTCCGTCCAGATTAATGTCGTCCAATCTGCCAATGAAAGGAGATACATAGGTCGCTCCGACTTTCGCCGCTAAAAGCGCTTGATTGGGTGAAAAGCAGAGTGTGACGTTTGTTTTGATGCCTTCTCTTTTAAAATGTGCACAGGCTCTGAGGCCATCTAGTGTCAAAGGCAGTTTGACGACGACGTTGTCGGCAATCGCGGCAAGGTGCTCTCCCTCCGCAATCATGCCAGCTGTATCCAAAGCTGCAACTTCTGCTGACACGGGCGTTTCCGTCAGTGTACAAAGTTCGGCAATGACTTCTTTGAAGTCCCGGCCGGACTTGGCGATCAGGCTTGGATTGGTAGTAACGCCATCCAACAATCCAAAGTTTATCAGATCTTTTATGTCGTTTACTTCTGCAGTGTCCACGAAGAATTTCATGAGCTTTCCTCATCGTGTATAAGGTGATTTTGCTTGCACTTGAAATCGCCCAGAGGCGTTTGCATCAACGGATCGTTTCAGCTTTCATTGCGCGGGGTCAGAACGCGTAGCGCATCCCGAATTCGGTGTAATTCTGGTCCAGTGTGAGATCCGCTTTCCTGCTATCACGGATAACGTGTTCCGCGTTGGGCAGATCGTTCGTTTTCGCGCGTTGCAGCGCAGTTTGCGGGTCAAAGCCATGCTTGATCCAGCGATGCTGGAGCCGGTTTTCGAGTTCCTCCAATGTGGGGCTGACAAAAACCGTTGCGGCGTAAACATCTGCCAGCGTCCTCCACGGGTCGCTATTCATCAAAAGGTAGTTCCCTTCTACGACCAAAGTCTGAGTTTCCGGGTGAACGGCAATCGCATTCGCAATGGCCAGGTCCATTTGGCGGTCAAATTTAGGAAGAAAGGACTCATGCTGCGCGGATTGCAGCCCTCTGATTGCAGTGCAGAAACCGACTGCATCGAAGGTTTCCGGCGCGCCTTTTCGGGCCAGCAAGCCTCGCGTTTCCAGCACGCGGTTGTCCAGATGATAACCGTCCATGGGCACCAGCGTGGCTAAAGGAACCGCAGAGCTTTGTTGCGCGTTCAGCGATTGCACCACGGTTTCTGCCAAAGTCGACTTTCCGGATGCAGGGGGGCCGGCGATTGCGACAATCGTCCGAACCCCTACCTGCCTCCGGGAGGAAATAAGGTCACAAACGCGCTTTGCATCCTGATCGATCACGCGGCGTCCTCTTTTGGGGGTTCCTTGGCACCGGTCATGAAGGCCACCGCGTCGGACATCGTGTAATCCTTGGGATCAATGGTGCAGAGCCTTTTGCCCAGCCGATGCACATGAATGCGGTCAGCAACCTCAAAAACATGCGGCATGTTGTGGCTGATCAGAATGATCGGAATACCACGCGCCCGCACGTCTTGGATAAGCTCAAGCACTTTGCGGCTTTCCTTGACCCCCAAAGCAGCCGTGGGTTCGTCCATGATGATGAACTTCGTCGCAAAGGCGGCAGCACGCGCAACGGCTACGCCTTGGCGCTGGCCGCCAGAGAGAGTTTCGACCGCCTGATTGATCGATTGTACAGTCATCAGCCCAAGCTCGGTCAGTTTTTCACGGGCGAACTTCTCCATCGCTGGACGGTCAAGCTGACGCATGTATTTGCCCATGAACCCTTGTTTGCGGATCTCGCGCCCCATGAACATGTTGTCGGCTATCGACAGAGCAGGGGACATGGCGAGCTGCTGATAGACAATCTCAATCCCCATATTTCGGGCGTCGATCGGAGAAGTGAAGTTGACCTTTTCCCCTTCGATCAGAATCTCGCCCTCGTCTGGGATAGTGGCGCCGCAAATTGCCTTGACGATGGACGACTTGCCTGCGCCGTTGTCGCCAATAACCGCAAGGATTTCCCCCTGGCGCAGTTCAAAGTCAGAATGGTCGATGGCAGTGACGTGGCCATAGCGTTTCACGATCCCGCGGCCCTGGACGACTGGAGTTGTGTCTGACATTAGCCCGATACCTTTCTGATCCACTGGTCGACTGCGACCGCTGCGATGATGAGAAGTCCGATAAGCAGGAAGGTCCACTGCGCGTCCGCGCCCAGAAGCCTGAGCCCCAGAGTAAAGACGCCGACGATCAGTGCCCCAAACAGGGACCCCAGAATGGAGCCACGCCCGCCGAACAGTGAGATACCGCCAATCACGACCGCAGTGATGCTTTCGATATTGGCCAATTGGCCGGAGGTCGGCGAGACCGATCCGATGCGCCCGATCAAAGCCCAGCCCGCAAAGGCACAGATCAAACCGGACAGCATGTAGACGGACATCAGTGTTTTGTGGACGTTCACACCGGATAGCTCGGCCGCCTCGGGATCGTCCCCCACCGCGTAGACATGTCGGCCCCAGGACGTGTGTTTGAGCGCATAAGCCAACACGAATATTAGAACGAGCATGAAGATCACACCAACCGTGAAAGTCGCACCACCGATGCTGAATTTTGTGCCAAAGAATTGCAGGAACGGGGCGTTGGCCTCGATATCCTGACTCCGAATTGTTTCGTTTGCGGAATACAGGAAGTTTGTCGCCAGAACGATCTGCCACATGCCGAGCGTAACAATAAAGGGCGGCAGCTTTACGCGACTGACCAGCCAGCCGTTGAGTGCCCCGATTAGCGTACCCATTGCCAGCCCGCACATCACCGCAATGGGTACGGGGATGCCGTAGCGGAAGGTGAACTGACCCATAATGACGGATGAAAACACCATGATCGCTCCGACGCTTAAGTCGATGCCGGCGGTCAGAATGACAAGGCTTTGCGCTGCAGCTACGATGCCCACGATCTGAACCTGCTGCAGGATCAGCGTCATCGCAAAGGGTGAGAAGAACTTAGAACCCAGCAGCAAGCCGAAAATCACGATCGCGCCAACCAGAACGATCAATGGCACAAAGGATGGATTGACGTGGAGAAGATGCTGCAACTTCCCCAGAACACCACGCCGGTTATCTTCAAACTCCGCCACGGTTTCTGAAGCACTGGCGGCGGTTTCGAATTCCTGGGTGTTTTGGTTTGCTTCAGACATATCTCCCCCTTTTCGTGGCTGGCATCGCGCCCACGAAATCAGTGTACAGGAAATTTCAGTTGGCTGGTGAGAGGATTGATGAGACGCAGTGGCGCGCCTCACCCAATATGGCTGCCTTTAGCCCCAGCAGAGATCCAGGCCTTCTGCGACCGACAGCGACTCGACCCCATCAACCGGCTGGTCGGTGATGAGCGCGACGCCCGTGTCATAAAAGTCTTTGCCGGGTGTGTTTTCAGGCTTCACGCCCTCTTCGGCCCATTTTTTCACGGCCTCAACACCAAGCGAGGCCATCAACAGCGGGTACTGCTGGCTTGTCGCCCCAATCACACCGGCTTCGACGTTTTGGACACCGGGGCACCCGCCGTCGACCGAAACGATCAGCACGTCGTTTTCACGCCCGATGGATTTCAGTGCCTCATATGCACCCGCAGCAGCCGGTTCGTTGATCGTGTGAACAACGTTGATCGATGAATCCTTGGCCAGAAGGTTTTCCATCGCACGGCGACCGCCTTCTTCGTTGCCGTCGGTCACGTCACTGCCGACCAGACGCGCATCGGTTTCGTCACCGATGACATTCGGGTCCGCCAGGTCCACACCAAACCCGTCGAGGAAACCCTGATTGCGCAGAACGTCCACTGTCGGCTGGCTGACATTCAGATCCAGCGTCGCGATCTTGGCATCGGCCGCGGCGTCGCCCATTTTGGCCTTGGCCCATTGACCGATCAGCAGACCGGCCTTGTAGTTGTCCGTCGCGAATGTCGCGTCCGCTGAGTCAATCGGGCTAAGTGGTGTATCCAGCGCAATGACTAAAACCCCCGCATCCCGCGCCTGTTTGACCGCAGGTACGATCGAGCTGGTGTCAGATGCCGTCAGTAGAATGCCTTTTGCGCCATCGAGGATGCAGGTTTCAATGGCCTGGACTTGAGTTTCATGGTCGCCATCAACCTTGCCGGCAAACGCCTTGAGCGTCATGCCCAGCTCTTCTGCCTTGGCGGTTGCGCCTTCCTTCATCTTGACGAAAAAGGGGTTGGTGTCGGTCTTGGTAATCAGGCAGACGGTTTCACCAGCCGCTTGCGCGGATGCAGCGGCAAAAGTTAGCGCAGTCGCGGATGCGGCGAGCTTGAGTAGATTTCTCATGTTGTCCTCCCAGAAAATTGTTGTGGCCCCGCGCGGAATAGCGACAAGGCGCGCCTCCATCCTCCAATGAAGGTCCTGCTTAAGAAACCGTGATTCTAACCCCTGTGTCAATAAATAAATAAAGTTTATTTATTAATTTGCCTGCGTATCTTTTCATAAGAAAACTAGGTGTTTATGTTTAATGTTATGGAAAGAGAAGCGCTGAAAATACTAACCGGCGGGGTAAGCCAAAGCGGTGTTCGTGATCATAACGAACGCCTGATTCTGACGGTTTTACAACGGCATGGACCTGCTGCCGGGGCCGAAATCGCGCGGCTCACAGGCCTGTCTCCGCAGACCGTGTCGATCATTCTGCGTAAGCTCGAAAAGGACGAGATTCTCAAACGTGGGACGCCGTTAAGGGGCAAGGTAGGGAAACCTTCGATCCCAATGGAACTCAATCCCGAAGGCATCCTGTCGGTGGGGATGAAGATCGGTCGCCGCAGCGCTGATCTTCTTTTGATCGACTTCACCGGCAAGCCGCGCCATCAAATCTCGACGACTTATGACTATCCGCTGCCCGAAGCGGTGTTCGGGTTTCTGGAGAAAGGATTGGAGGAACTTCTGGTCCATGAACCCCAGAAACTTCGCGACCGTGTATGCGGGGTTGGAATCGGAACTCCGTTCGAACTGTGGAAGTGGCACGACCTGTCTGGGCTTGCGGCCAAAAAATTCAGGTCCTGGAAAAACGTGAATTTCTTTTCCGAGGTCGCCAAGTTCAGCGACCTGCCAGTTTTTGTGGTCAACGATGCGACGGCTGCCTGTCACGCCGAGCATCTTTATGGACGCGGGGCCGAATATCGCGACTATTTTTATTTCTTCATCGGGTCAATGATCGGCGGCGGAGTCGCGCTGAACGGCACCGTGTTTGAGGGCAACCAGGGAAATGCAGGTGCCTTGGGCGCGATGCGAACGACCGGGCCATTAGGCGAAAGCCAGCAGTTGATCGACACTGCATCACTGTTCCTGCTCGAAGACAGGTTGATCGAAGCCGGTGTCGATCCCCAAATACTCTGGACGAAGCCACAAGATTGGAGCAGCATTTCGCGATATGTCGAGCCTTGGATTGGTACCACGGCACAGGAACTTGCCAAGGCTGCCTTGTCCATTTGCGCGGTCATCGACTTTGAGGCGATTTTCATAGACGGCGCGTTCCCATCGGAAGTGCGGGAAGAGTTAGTTGCCCGGGTTCGTCGTTACCTCCTCAACCAAGACAAGCGTGGATTGATTCCTCCGGTCGTAGAAGCTGCAGCAGTTGGTGAAAACGCCCGAGGCATTGGAGCAGCAAGCAGCCCGATCTTCCGCCAGTTTCTATTGAATACCAATGCGGGGCTTTCTGGGATGTAGCCTACCCAATCGCTGAAGAGTTATCCGCCGGACAGCGGCGAGGATCATTATCCCGCACGATTACTTCATCTGGAATGTTGTTCTGCACGACTTTGTTGCACGGCTCGGCTTCCCAGTTTAGCTCTGGTGCTTTCATTTTCGTGAGTTGCCGTGGATGCCATACAAGTTCAATCATGCCCGTCGCCTGCAATCGCGTGATCTTGCCACTCAAGTAGTTGAAGCAAAAATTGCATCAAAAGCGCTGAACCACATGACATCTCTCGGTCGTGCAGAACATGAGCACATTTTCTGAAGTGTTGGGACTGGGGTCTGGTCGCCCCATCTCTGATCCATGCAACAGGGTCGCTGCAGAGAAACCACTGGAGTACGTTTAGATGCCTCAAATTATGACTGTTCAGACGCAAATTATTCACGCCTTTCAGACCACCCCCTTCTGAATGAAGTTGGTGCTTCGCCGTAGCGTTTCTTGAATCGTACTGTAAGTTGTGTAGCGCTGCTAAAGCCTGTGGCTGCCGCGATTTCCGCGACCGCCATCTCGGTTTCGCTGAGCAATGCGTAAGCCCTCGAAACGCGCAGTTCTAGATAAAACTGAACAGGCGAAGTTTCGACATACTTTTGGAAGAGACGCTCTAACTGGCGACGAGATATCTGCACGGCTTCTGCTATTTCAGAGATATCTAACGGCTCTTCCAGGTTTTCTTGCATGATCTGCATTGCGTTGATCAGGTACTGGTTGCGACTACCCAAAGCTACCGAAAAGGCTGATTTCTGGAGCGTTTTACTATTGTTGGACCGAAAATGAATGCACATGTCCGAAACAATGACCGCGAGGTCATTTCCGAAATTGGATTCGATCATGTCCAACATCATGTCGGTTGCGGCATTTCCGCCGCCACATGTCATAAGCTCGTTGTCGATCTCATACAGGTTTGACGATGGCTCCAAATCATCAAAATGTTCGACAAAAGCAGGGTGGTTTTCCCAATGCAATGTGAACCTTTTCCCTGACAGAACTCCAGCCTTGGCAAGGGCGAAAGCCCCTGTGCAAATACCACCCAGATTACATCCAAAGGTTCTTTGGCGGCGGATCCACGACAGGACTTTCGGGTTGGTACTTTCCGCTGGTTCAATACCCGAGCATACGAACAGCCGCGAGGATCGCGGTAGATTACGTAGGGCATAATCCGGGGTAATTTCAATCCCATTCGAGCAGGTAACCGGATTTCCATCTTCAGTGATCAGAAACCATTTATACAGTTCTTTGTTAGTAACCTGGTTGGCGATCCTCAGAGGTTCCACTGCGGCGCTGAAGGCCAGCATAGTCAGCTTTGGCAGCAGCAGAAAATAGATTTCCTTGGCCGATCCATCATAGTCAATACGATAGCTGGCCGCGCCCTTTGGGACAAAGTTTTTCGGGTCCATATGCTCTCCTCCCAGTATTGACCGAGGCGGGTGAAGGGCACCAACACCTCATTTGGTGTTGGTGCGGAAAGATTAGGCACTCATCTGTGCAACAGGTTCGCCGCTTTCTTCCCAGGAGCGGATTTCTTTTTCGCTGGCTTTAGGCGAAAACAGCCCTGTCATGGCATAGAAGATACCGATGACCGGTGACAGCCAGCAAGCGAATGCAAGCGGAATATACAGCAGATTTTCGAAGTTGCCGTCCGCGATACCCAAGCCAAGCGCCGTGATGACAAACGCACCACCCGCGTTCCAAGGGATCAGAGGGGACACCAAAGTTCCGCCTTCCTCGACCGCCCGGGATAGGTTCAGTGGGGAATAGCCCATCGCGCGATAGACCGGTGCATACATCCGCCCTGGCAGTGCAATTGACAGATAGGGGTCACCTGCAACGGTGTTGGTCGCAACAGAGGTCAGGATGGCTGAGGTTTGAATACCGGCAAACGTTTTCACCTTCGAGATGACAACTTTGATGATGGCCTGAAGGCAGCCTACGCGTTCAAGCGCTCCGCCAAACCCCAATGCCAGCAGCACCAGTGAAATCGTCCACATCATAGACTGAATACCGCCACGGTTCAGCAGGGGATCGATCTCCGGAACTCCAGTATCGATCGAATAGCCGCTGTTGGCGAAGGTGAACGTCTCATGCAGTCCAGCCCCCTGACAGAAGATAGCCATGATGCCGCCCGCAACGGCGCCTGCGAACAGTGACGGGATCGGAGGTTGTTTCATGACCGCCAGCACGATGACCAGAACTGCCGGAAACAGCATGATCGGCGAAATCCAGAAAGCGTCGTCCAGCGCGGTGGTGATCGCGTGAATACGGTCAAACGATACCTGGGATGTGTCGATCAGAGTGAAGCCGACGACAAAATAAATTACCAGTGCTATCAGCATGGACGGAACTGTGGTTGGAAGCATATTCCGAATGTGATCGAACAGATTAGTCCCCGTCACAGCAGGTGCCAGGTTTGTCGTATCTGATAAAGGCGAGATCTTGTCTCCAAAGAATGCACCTGAGACTACCGCCCCTGCTGTCCAGTACATTGGAATGCCGAACCCGGCTCCAATCCCCATCAGCGCTAATCCGACGGTGCCTGTCGTTCCCCACGAGGTGCCCAAAGAAACGGAGACAATAGAGCAAAGGACCATTCCCGCGGCGAGGAAAAGCTCGGGCGACAAAATCCTGAGACCATAGTAGATCAGCGTCGGGACGGTGCCGCTTGCGATCCACACTCCGATGATCATCCCCACTGTGATCAGTATCGAGACCGACGGTAGGGAGATATTGATAACGTGGAACACGCCCTCCTCGATACTGGGCCATTTGTGACCCAACATGAGGCCAACGATGCCTGTGATTGCGATTCCGAATGCCAGTGGGATGTGTGGAGTAAAGTCACCGAAATAGAATAGTTGCAGCCCAAGCACACACAGGGTCAGCACTATTGGCACGAGGGCCAGCACCAAGCCGGGCTGCCGTATGTTGTCTTCATTCCCAGACATATGGGTCTCCTCCTTTGGAATGGTCCAGAACCGTGATGATCTGCGGAAGAAACCAAGTTTGGCGTTGTGAGACTGTCGGTCAGAGCGCACATCTTGTTAGAATTTGCGACATTGGGGCGTCGATTTCGGCGTCTTCGAATGAACTGAAGACTGACCTTTGCAATCACGCCAAACAAATTACTTGCGTTCGTGAAGTATGCCTTGCTTCGAAAAATCGTGCGCGTGCCCAGTGAGGCGACGAGCTACTCAAGCCTTACCCGGATAGCGGCGAGTGGAGGGCTTTGGTCATAGAACACGACGGGGGAACGGCAAGGCGTTGATCAAGACTCTGGGGTATCTCAAAAATGTGCTGGCGGACGTGATCATTCACAGCGTCGCCGCCGGGAGGTACTAGATAGCCGAACTGACCAAGAACGAATGGCATACGGCTATATTCGACGGACAGAACAATAGTGACCAGAATGACCACAGCCGCAAATGCGACAACAACAACCGAACGGATAAGTCGTCTTCTTGTAAGGTTTAGCACCAGAGCCGATCGCAAGTTTATGTCCGCGAGGCTTCGAACGCCGCCCATGCTTTTTCGAAGGCGTCGAAATCGAACCCCGATGCTCGGGCGGGATCCAGGATCAGTTTCTCGGTTTCAAGCAGCTTGATGATCGCCTGTTCAAGCTCGTCCACCACCTCGGGCGGGATCACCAGAGCGCCATGCCGGTCGGCATGCACAAGGTCACCGTCATTGATGGACAGGCCGAAGATTGTCACCGGAGTTCCAACCTCTTTCACGTGCACGAACCCGTGGCTTGGCCCGACAGACCCGGCAACCACCGGGAATCCAGCCGGCAGGTCGCCGAGGTCCCGCATCACGCCGTTGGTCAGCGCACCGCTGATGCCAAAACCCTTGTGGACAGTCGTATTGATTTCACCCCAGTACGCACCAATGCAGCCGGGATAGTCCGTGTCTTCCACAACGGTCACGGCGGGACCTGTACCCGAAGCCATGTGCCGGTAGTAGTCCATACGGCGCGCGCGGATCACGTCGGAGGCCTCGGTTGGCGGGTTTACGGCGGCAATCTTTGCGGTCCGGGCATATCCTACCATCGCACCCGCATCAGGGTCAGAGCACTGCATCGTGCCCCGAGTAAAATCATTGAAACCGCGCTTGCCCTGCGCCACTTCGATGGCGTTGCAAACAGTTGGCGTGTCGACCTTTTTCAGCAGGTCCAGCAGAGATGGGTTCATATTGCCTCCAGCCAGCGGATCAGAGCCGCCGTGGTTTGTTGCGGTTGTTCCAGAGTCGGTAAATGGCCGGCGTTTTCGATGATTTCCAACCCGCTTTGCGGCATCATGCCGTGCATCAATTCGTGCCGTGCGACAGGACACAGGGCATCGTCGCGCCCACACAGAACCAGCGCTGCACCGGTGAAGTCGCGCAGGGTATTGCTCTGATCAGGGCGATCGCGCAGAGCCTTGGATTGGTTGATGAAAACCTCCGACCCAAGATCCATGGCCATATCCATGCACAAATCCAGAATTTCTGCGCGGCACGGGCCGTCCGTCAGGTAGTTCGGCTTCATCTCTTCGGCCATCACCTTGCGCAAGTTGCCGCTTTCAACGGCGTCGATCTGAGGGCCGCGCCTGGCTTTTACTTCGTCCAATTCAGCAAGTGGGTTCGTGTCCATCAACGCCAGACCGGCCACACGGTCCGGAGCCTGCCGCAGGATTTCCATCGCCACGATGCCACCCATGGAGAGCCCCGCCATAGCAAAGCGCTCGGGCGCATAGGCCAACACCTCGGCGGCCAGCGCCTGCATTGTGCCCTTTCCGCCGATCGGTGCGGACAGGATCGGGTATTTGCCTGACAGAGCGTCAATCTGCGGTGTGAACAACCGCGCATCGCACATCATGCCGGGCAGAAGGATAAGCGGCGTCATTTGACCAGAGCAGCCCCTTCGGCAAGCGCGCCCAGCTTTGCATATGCGATGTCCTGATCGACCGCGCCAAAACCCGCAAAGGTGCCAAAGCCGCAATCCGATCCGGCGATCACGCGTTCGGCGCCTACAATGTTCACAAACCGCTCGGTTCGTTGGGCGATCAGCTCAGGGTGTTCGACAAAATTGGTCGTGGTGTCGACCACACCGGGCACCAGAACCTTGTCATCCGGAATCTCATCCTTGCGGTCACGGAACACCGTCCATTCATGCGCATGGCGCGGGTTCGAAGTTTCGAACAGAACATAGCGAGATTTGGTGGACATCAACGTTTTGAACACCTTGTCCATGGCGATGTCACAGCAATGCGGGCCCTCGTAATTGCCCCAGCAGATATGGACGCGCACTTTTTCGGATGGGACGTTTTGCAGCGCGTGGTTCAACGCCTCAACGTGCATGTCTGCAATTTTCACGAATTCATCGTCGGACAGATCGGTGAACAGCATATGGCGCGACAGGGCGAGATCCGGGCAATCCAGCTGCAAATCCAGACCCGCACCAACGATGGTTTCATATTCTTCTTTCATCGCATCGGCCAGCGCGGCCAGATAGGCCTCGCGCGTTGGGTAGAAATCATTTTGCAGAAACAGGGAAATCACACCGGGGCTAGCGGCGTTCATAAAACCGCGCTCGACCGTGTGTTCGGCCATCGCAGCCTTGAGATTGTTTATGTCTTTCTGCAGCTCACCCTGCCCTTTCGAGCGCACCTCACCCACACACATGGGCCGCGCATATTGCGGCGTTCCGCCGTCATCGGCCAATCGCTGCAGAAAGCCCGGAAACATTTTGAGGTCCGCCGGCGCGTTGCGTGGGCTGTCCCCATCAAAGCCGGTATAGCGATCCTTCACATAAGTGGCATAAGAGATTTTTGAGGTCTCACCATCCGAGACAATATCAACCCCGGCTTCGGCTTGTTTGCGCACCGTCTCGGACACCGCAGCGGTCATGCAGGCATTGAACGCGGCCTGATCGAACGGTTCCTCCCGCTCGCGCGCGAAGATGAAGTCCACGACCTTCTGCGTCCGGGGCAGTGACCCAACATGGGTGGTTTTTATGCTCATCAGGACCTCCTCAGGTTTTGCGCGCCATCAAGACTGTATGGCTTTGGGTTTCGGGGTCTTCGGCAAGAAAGCCGGTCATCCGCAGCCCGTTTTCTTCTAAGCACAGGGCATATTCCGCAGGCGAAAGCGAAGCATGATATACTGGTTCTGTCCCCACTGTGCCGCTGTCCTCACCAGCGCGCGGTCCGACCGTCAGCATCAGCATTCCGCCAGATCGCAAATGTCGAGCTATGCGCGCGATACATCCCCTTTGCTCTTCCGCAGTGAGATGGAAAAAACTGTTCCAGGCAATGATGCCGTCGAATGTCTGGCCCAGATCGAATTCCCGCATATCGGCATGCCGCCAATCACCATCAGGCCAGCGATCTTGGGCGATGGCCAACATTGCCTTTGAGAAATCGACACCCGTTACGTTAAAACCCTCGGCCAGGAACCAGCGCGCTATGGGGTCGCCGGTGCCACACCCCAAATCCAATACATGCTCGCCGGGCTTGAGGCTCGCGGTGAAGCGCGCCAGCCAACGCGCTTCGAAGAGAGCCTTTGAACGGAGCCTGTCATACTCTGTAGCTTGCCGTTCGTAGACAGCATGGGTGTCTTTGGGGTCCGCGTTCATTCTGTCCAGGTTGCTCCTGCTGGGTCATCTGTGGCCGTGATCCTATAGAGTCCGGCGAACCCGGTCATTGATGGTTCAACACAATAGCTTTCATCCGGCAGAACCAGTGCGGTGTCGCCGTTGGACAGGGTAATTTCGACCTCATTAATCCTGATACGCCAATGGCCGCTGGCCGGCATCAGAACCACAGGCTTGTCCGCCTTGATCTGATCAGTCACGGCCGAGCCGCGTGTCAGGAAATCCACCTCGAAACCGGGCTTGTCCTTGATCAGACCATTCTCACCGATCACCATTGTCGGCTTGTCCACCGACAGCGCCATCAGGTCCCAGTACCGGGCGACATATTTTCCGATCACCGCATCAACGGGAACCTCGGGATAGGCTTTCAGCTCTTCCTCGGTCAGCAACGGCATGGGCTGGACGTTGTGCGGCAATTCCTCGCCCTTTTTGCTGTCATAGAGTACGCCGTTATTGCCCAGAACCAGGCCATGGGCCTGCGCGTCCTGAATGACTTGCGGAGCCCAGGTCACACCGCCACCAGCGTCGTCGCCGCCCAGCATCGACATGATCATGCCGTAGTCCTGTCCGACATTTTCGAACCCGCGGAAGATGCCAGTCGGGATGTTGAAGATGTCACCTTCTTCGGCGATGAACTCACCTGCAGTGCCGTAACGACCCCAGAAGAACCGCCAGCGGCCCTTGGCGACAAAGAACACCTCGGCGGTGGTGTGGCTGTGCAGTGAGTTACGGCACTTCGGAGGCTGTCCCGCTGCGCCGATGTTGAACCCGATCTTGTCGGTGATGTGGACGTGCTGATCGGGGCTTTCGCTAACACCGCCACCAATAATGGTAAAGTTCTCCTTCTGGTCAGACCCCGGTGTGTGCGCGTCGATGAACGCGGTTTTGCAGGGCTTTAGCTCGCCATATCGGACGATGCGGCTTTGGATTGTGGTCATTTCTTTCTTCCTTTTGCTTTGAGGTTTGATCGGATCAATCCCCAAGGCCCGGAGGGCGATTGTTCAGCCGCCGGGCGCGCAGACTGGTGCGGTGGGCGTGGAACCGCCGCAACACCTGCCCGGCATCCAGATTTGAGATACGGAGCGACATTCTAGAGATCGCCGGTTTTCAGCAGAATCTGTTTCCAGATCGAGGTTTCGTCAAACAGGGTGTATTCCTTACGCAGACCCCAGGGGCCGAACTCGGCCTGACTGATGCCCAGCACAAAGACCTCGGTCCCGGTCGGCACGCCGAAAACGCCCCAGCCATCATGCTTACCGTGCAGCGTCCAGCGGATCGCCGCGCGCGGTGGCATCATCGGATCGTCGCGGCCAATCTGGTGCTGGATTTTGAATTCTGCATTCGGGAAAGACGCGCGCAGCCCCATCCAGAACCGATCCACCAGCCCCCAGCTATGCCCTGTGGTGCCACCGGGATATTCCGAGAGGACGGCGCGGTCATACTCTTCCTCAATCACACCCATATCGGCATTCATGATCCGGGTCAGAATGTCGGCATATTTTTGGCCCCATTCGTTGTCGTTGCCATGGCCTTCATACGGGCCAGGCTGATCGTTTGCGGGCGTGTAGGGCTGAATACAGGCGTCAGGTCCGCCCTCGCGGGCGATCAGGTCGCGGGCGTATTCCTTGGGATCCCAGCCCATCTGTTGGACAATCGCGCTTTGGTCGCGGATCAGCCATTCGTCGTTGATCTGGTTATTGATTGCGTGGCAATCGGCCAGGATGCGATAAACCAGCTTTTTACCGGTCGCCTTGCCATAAACGCCGTCACCCAAATGCGTTGCCGTAGACAGCAAGCGATGCGACGACAGCATGCCCTCTTCCGGTGTGCCCGACCAGATCACATCCTCGCCAAGCAATGTACGATCCGGAAACTCGGCAAGGGTTGCCATCGTGGCGGCGATAACCCCCTGATTGCCAACCACAACCGAACCGGGCGAACGCACAACGATATCCGGCGAGTAATAGTGGTGCAAAGTGGCAATTCCACGATCTTCCCATATCTCTTTGGTAATCCCGATAATATAGTCGGGAAAGTCTTTGAATTTGGGATCAAATCCCTTCATGTTTACCATCCTTCAGGAATGCGGGCCGAGCCGCGAATGATCAGTGGTCCGTCGATCTCAAGCTGTTTGGGCTCTATCTGCGGGTCGTCGATTTTACTGAGAAGAATGTCCACCGTTTCCGCCACCATGCGGTTGGCGGGCTGTCGGACTGTTGTCAGGTCATAGCTGGGCCAGGCCGCAACGGCGACATCATCATACCCCACCACCGAAACGTCTTCGGGGATATTCAGGCCCAACTCGAACCGGAGCGTGTCCATCACCGCAATCGCCATATGATCGTTGGCGACGAAGACAGCATCAGGCGGGTCCGAGGCAAACAACCTGCGGGTTGCGCCCCGGGCATCTTCCGCCCCAAAGTTGCCAACTTCGCGGCTGTGTAGCGTCACGCCCGCTTGGTGCAGGGTCGCGACAAAACCGGCCTCGCGGTCCCGCTGGGTCGACGCGCCTTCCCAACCGGCGACATAGCTGATTTTCTTGTGCCCTGCGGCCAGCAGGAATTCGGCGACCTTACGTCCTCCGGCCTGGTTATCCGATGTAACCGATGACATCGTGGGATCATCCTGCCCACGATTGAACAGAACCATGGGCACCCCGGCCGCCCGGCAGCGATCAGACAGATCGGATGACAGCGCGACCGAAGCGGCAACGATCCCATCGACCTGAAAATCCAGGATTTCGCCAACAATCTTATCAATGTTCTGGGCCGAATTAGAGGCCATAAATATCAGCACATGATACCCGCGCTCCTGTAAGGCGTTCGACAGTTTTTCCAGCGCTTCTGGATAGAACTGATTGTTCAGGTAGGCCACGACCAGACCGATGATGCCGCTTTTGCCCGAGACCATGGCTCGGGCAAGCACGTTGGGCCGATATCCCAATGCCTCTGCCGCTTTGCGTACCTTAGCAACCGTCTTGGGCGAAGCCGAAGCGCCCGGCGTAAACACCCGGCTGACTGCGGATTGGCTGACCCCAGCCATCCGGGCAACGTCCATGGATGTAACTTTGTGCACCGCCATCAGTCTGCCGTCCAACCTCCGTCGATCAAAATTGCTGTGCCGGTCACCAACGCTGACGCATCCGAGGCCAAATAGACCACAGCCCCCATGATATCCTCAATCTCACCCGGTCGGCCAAGTTTGATCTTGTCCAGAATCCAAGCGCGTTTGTCCGGGTCATCGAAGGTCGATCTAGTCAGGTCGGTCAAGATGAATGTGGGGCATATCGTGTTGACGCGGATCTTTTCGGGTCCGAACTCCAGCGCCATCGCCTTGGTGAACCCTTCGACTGCGAATTTCGACGCGCAGTAAACGGCGCGTTCTCTGCCACCGACATGACCCATCTGGCTTGAGATGTTAATCAGCGACCCGGGGCGCCCAGCGTCAAGCAGGCCTTTGGCAACAGCTTGCGTCAGGAAATAGGCCCCTCGGACATTCACCCCCATCACGGCATCAAAATCATCCGGTCGCGTGTCCACAGCCTTACCGTGCCGGGCCAGCCCTGCAGAATTCAGCAATACATCAAAAGGTCCGTTCTGCGCCACGGCCTCGGCCGTTGCCGCCACGTCCGAGACATCCAGTTCAAGCACGTGGGCAGCCCAGCCCCGGGCGCTCATTTCCTCGGCGATATCGCGCAGCGCATCTGCGCGGCGCGCAGCCAGTGTGACCTCGGCACCCTGTTCGGCCAGCGCAACCGCGCAGGCCATGCCGATGCCCGAGGAAGCTCCGGCAACAAGTCCGCGCTTGCCGCTGAGGCTGAAACTGGGGGTGCTGGGGAATTGGGGCATATCAGACCTCGCCGACCGGGAACGGAATTTTGCCCGGGACACGTGCCTTATTAAACTCGCGCAGGCGGGCAAAGACATCTACGCCCAGTTGGCGGTAGGCGTCCAGCAGATCGACCATGACCCAGTTCTCGCGGATCAGACCATCTTCGAGCCGCCAGAAATCGAGGCTGCGCATGGTAATCCGCTTGCCGGACGGCGCGATACCCATCCAGCCATCATGCGTGACGGTCTGAATCATGTCGGGCCAGCCGGTAACGGCGGCATAGTCGCCGTCACCGAAGAAGTGATAGGTGATATCCTCAACGTACTGGCCACGATCGGGCATACCGTTCAGGAACGGAATCTGGTGCCAGTTGCGGAACCCCGCGATACCGCGACCCGTGCCGATCCCTGCAGGACCGTACCAATTCATGCGCGGATGCCAGAACTTCTCCATCTCCATCACTGCGGGACCGCCCTGGCTGGGGTGTTTCTTAAGGTGTTCGAGCATTGAGACAATGTGAGTGCACGAGGCCTGCGATGTCGCCTCATCCCACGGTCCGGGCACGATGCCGTCCAGCGTTGCCGGGCCGGGAATGTAAAATTCCAGCCCCAGCGACGGGGCCATGGGCCAGGCCTTGGCCTGCATCATCACCTCGGGGATGTCCCACAGAGTCTGGATCTCGACAACCTTGCCATCGGTGATGCGGTAGAATTCGTGGAACCGCATATGGGTCAGGTGCCCGGTTGGCGGGATACCCAACCACGGGGCGACGAAAGTGCCAATGTAATGCCCGCCACAACCGACCCAATCATCGCCATGTTCCGTTGGCCCACCTATCACGATCCAGTCCCGGCGTTCCAGATCGGGCATGGCTTTCAGCAGCGGCGCATAGCAGGTGTCGTAGAGGTCCTGCGGACCGATCAGATCACCGAAAGGATGCGGCATATGCACGACCGCGCCCGGTGCGATCAGCCCATCCAACGCGGCGCGCACCCTTGCTTCGTCAAAACCGTACATTGCCGCCCGCAACGGGGCGATCAGCGCCTTGTTCGCTGAATGGACGTCGGTCATTCCGCAGCCTCTCGGTAAGGGGCGCCTTCACCGTAAGGAACGTTGATCCCACCATAGCGGCGGACGCGGATATTGCATTGCTCGGCATGGCCGACAAAGCCTTCCAGCATGCACAGGCGCGAGCCGTATTCGCCGATCAGCGTCGCAGCCTCGTCGGTGACGACCTTCTGGTAGCTGTGGGTTTTCATGAACTTACCCACCCAGAGACCGCCTGTATAGCGACCGGCCTTCTTGGTCGGCAGGGTGTGGTTTGTTCCGATCACCTTATCACCGTTTGCCACATTGGTGCGTGGCCCAAGGAACAACGCGCCGTAGCAGGTCATGTTTTCCAAGAACCAATCGTCGCGGTTGGTCATGACCTGAACGTGCTCGGATGCGATATCATCAGCGACCTGCAGCATCTCGTCATAGCTGTCGCAGACGATCACCTCGCCATACTCGTCCCACGACACTTTCGCGGTGCCCGCGGTCGGAAGAATGCCCAGCAGGCGGTCGACTTCCGACAGAGTTTCCGCAGCCAGTTTGTGCGAGTTGGTCAGCAGAACGCAGGGACTGTTATAGCCATGTTCTGCCTGACCCAGCAGATCGGTTGCGCAAAGCTCGGCATCGGCTGCGGTTTCATCGGCGATCACCATGGTCTCGGTCGGGCCAGCGAAGAGATCAATGCCGACGCGGCCAAACAACTGGCGCTTGGCTTCGGCCACAAAGGCGTTACCGGGGCCAACCAGCATGTGAACCGGATCGATGGTCTCGGTCCCGATTGCCATGGCGCCGATGGCTTGGATACCACCCATGACATAGATCTCATGCGCGCCGCCCAGATGCATGGCCGCGATCACCGCAGCGTTTGGTTTGCCCTGAAACGGCGGCGTGCAAGCGATGATCCGGGGTACGCCGGCGACCTTCGCTGTTGCAACCGACATATGCGCCGAAGCCACCATCGGGAACTTGCCGCCGGGCACATAGCAACCCACGGACTGCACGGGGATGTTCTTGTGGCCCAGTATCACGCCAGGCTGCGTTTCAACCTCGATATCCAGCATCGAGTCGCGCTGCGCCTGCGCAAAGTTCGTCACCTGTGCCTGCGCAAACCTGATATCCGCCAGTTCGCGTTCGGTCAGCGACGCGATCAGGTCGTCGATCTGCTGCTGGCTCAGGCGGAAACTCTCAGGCGAATAGTTGTCGAATTTCTCCGATAACTCGCGCACTGCCGCGTCACCGCGAGTTTCGATATCTTTCAGCGTCGCCTCGACGACAGCGCGTGTTTTGGCGTCATCTTCGGCCCGGTCGGCTTCGGGTTTGCCGCGTTTAAGATATTCAATTGCCATTGTCCTAATCCTCAATTGTCGGGCCGGGGCGGAGTTTTCTCTCCCCGGTCGAATGTTTCCCAGCCTTCGCCATTGAACAGATCAACGCCAAGCTGCGCGGCGACGTGGGCGAAATCGACATTCACCCAGTTGTCGACGATCTTACTGTCGACGACTTTCCAGAAATCCATGTAGCGGATCTCGACCCGCTTGCCGGTCGGGGCGATGCCCAGAAACTCCCCCGAATGGGTCGCTTCCTGACGGCCAAAGGCCGCAGCCCATTCGCCCATGTAGAGGCGCGCTTCGTCGATGCAGGTCTTATCCGAAAAGGCGGCCTGAAACGGGCGCTGCCAGTTTTCCTGAAACTCCTGCAACCCGGTCTTGGTGCCGCAACCCTGATTGCCGATCCAGCGGAATCCTTCTGCAAAGAATTCGCCGATATCGTCGATGCGGTGGTCGTTCAAACCATCGACCATCCCCTCGATCACGGCGCGGGTCTCGTCGGTTTTGCTCATGTCCGTGTCACGTGTCAGCACGGCCTGTTCGGGGCGGGAGCCCTTCATGTGTCTCGTCCTTATGTGGTTGCCAAGAGATTTTCTGTACAGACGGGGAGGGTTAATCGGCCGTCAGAAAATCCCTTGGCATTCGGTTGAGCGCCGGGTGGCGCGCAGCGGCGTTATGTCTGGCGGAACAGCTCATGCGGCTGGTTCAGCGATTTCGGCAAAAAGGTCGTAACCCAGCTGCAACAGCACATGCGGGATGTCGACAAAAACCCAGTTTTCGACCAGCAGGTCGCCCTCGCGGCGCCACCAGTCACAGACCCGCATGAAGACGCGTTTACCGCTTGCGGGCTGGTCGAGAAAGGATTTCATCTGCACGCCAGTCAACGAGGGCCAGCCACCCGAGCATACGTAGTTGCCGTCGCCGTAGCGGGTGAAATGCGCAGTCATGCCGTTGCCCGCACTGCCTCCGGACCAGCCTTCAAAGGTGGCTTCGAAAGGTAACTGGAAGCTGGCAAAACTCTCGATTCCGACGAAAGAACCGAAGGCGCCGGGGCCATACCAGACCATGTTGTTATGCCAGTAGGGGCGCCAAGCCTCATTCTCAGTGGCAAGTCCGGCCAGCATTTCTGTGACCATACGATAACTCCTGGCACCCTCGGCAGGGTCTTGAGGGGTGGTCAAGATGCCATCATGGCTGGCTGGGCCCTGAATCATGCCAGTGAAACCGCGGGTCTTGCCCGGGCTGTCGGTAATCGGCCATTGCCCAGCGGCCAGCATCAGCTCTGGGATGTCCAGAAAGACAAAACTCTCCACGGCCTTGCCATCCTGCATACGGTGGAACTCGCCGAAGCGCAGATAGGCAAGCTCGTCTGTGGCGCGAATGCCAAGCCAATCGCGTGAGAACCGACCAACGAAATAGCCCGTGGCGCTGATCCAGCCTTGTCCGTTAAATTCGCCGGCCATGACAATGTCGTCGCGTCGAAACAGCCCGTCGAAGGAATTGGCAAGCGGGGCGATGACGTGATCGTGCAGTCCGAGGCCGCCCGCGACCTCGTTGAAGGGATGCACCACGTTGACTTGCGCACTGGGGGCGAAGAATGCGTCAAAGGCCGGCCGGAAGTTGCCAGGATGACGTTGTGCGGCGGTGAATTTCAGAAAGGGTTTGCGGTCGAGGCTTTCCATTGTCTTTGTCTCTATGGGATCTGTTCAAGGCGTCTGCGGAGAAGCGCCTCGCATGGTCCTGCGCGCATCAAAGCAAAGGGAATTCGCCCGGGTCGTCGTGCCCGGCACGCAGCCATGTTCAGGCTGGCTGCGCGCGCATGGGCAGATACGGACTGAGGATGCGTACGTCCCATCAGAGTCAGCCTTTCACAGCCCCGGCGGTCAGACCGCCCACAATCTGACGCTGGAAGAACATCACTAGAATGAACAGTGGAACTGTGGCCGAAACCACGGCCGCAACGGCGAACATCACGTTGCCCTCGGTTTGCGTTGTACCGAGGAACGCGGCAATGGCGGGCACCATGGTACGGTTGCTTTCTGACAGCAGCATCGCCCCCACGGCAAAGTCGTTATAGGCCAGCAGGAATGAGAACAGCCCGGTGGTGATGACACCCGGCCACATCACCGGAATGATCACGCGGCGGAAGGCTTGAAACTGGTTGCAGCCATCGACTTTGGCGCTTTCGTCCAATTCGCTTGGGATGTTCTTGAAGAAGGAATGCAGCATCCACAGGGTAAAGGGCTGGTTGATCGCCACAAGCACGATGATGGTGGTTGGGAGGATTCCCCAGATATTCCATTCAAAGAAGGGCAGCAGATATCCTGAAACCAGCGCAATCGGTGGCATCGCACGGAATATCAACGCCGTGATCAACAGCCAGAACGTGTAATTATAGGTTGACCGTGAAAGCGCGTAGCCTCCCAGCGTTCCGATAGTCAATGAGATAGTGACTACGAAGAAACACACGATTCCGGTATTGAGAACATTGCGCCAGAATTCTTCCTGTATCCATGCGCCCTCATAGCCGGTGGTGGTGAATGGCGAGCCATAGACTGCTTCGGTTCGGGCACCGGTCAATGCATTGGTCCAGTCCGCGATAGAGAAGAAATCCAACTCGACTTTGAACGAGCCCCATACCGTCCAGAAGAATGGGAAAGCAGCCAGGAAGAACCAAAGGAGCACGAATAAGGAAGAGGCTATCCGAAGGCTTTTGGGCATTCTTTGTGCGCGACTGGCCATCTTATCTTGCTCCTTTGAAGTCACGCCATGTGCGGACAAGCACGGGCGACAGAAGAATGGCGACCCCGATAATTGTCATCACAGAGGTTGCAGCAGCGGATGAAAGTTGCCGGGTTTCACCACTCATGTCGTTCAAAATGAAGGTGCTGAGGGATTGTGCATGCGCTCCGGCGCTGAACCCGATGATCGGCTCAAGCACTTTGAAATTGTCCATCAGCTGGATCAGCGCAACAAAAGTAACCAGCGGCATCAGATGCGGGACGACCACAAATTTGACCTGCTGCCAGCGGGTCGCACCATCGATCTGCGCGGCCTCAATCTGGTCCTGAGGCAACGTTTGTAGCCCAGCATAGAACACGACGAAGGCAAACGGGGACGAGCTCCAGACGCCGTAAACCATCAAGGCAACCCACATCAGCCCGGTTGAGGCCTTAAGGCTGAAATTCGGATCTCCGGCCATGTATACAAGAGCGTTGCCAATGACACCGCGGCTGTCGATCATCCAGAACAGGATAAGAGACCCGATAAGCGGGGTGACGATCATGGGCAGAAGCGAAAAGAAGATCATCAGACCTTTGAGGTGCCGGTGCAGTGAGTTGACTGCCAGAGCGATTACTAGCCCCAAGAGGATCGTGAGAGGCGTCACTATGAAAGTGAAGGTAAGCGTGAACGCCATTGCCCGGTAAAAAGGCAGATTTCCCAGTTCCGAGAAGAACCCGTCCCACGTCTCGTTGGACGCCCACATTTGGCTGATTTCCTGGATCGCCAGGTGGCCACGGTCAAAGTAGATGCCCAATCCGACAAACCGGCCCAAGGGTTGCTCGGCGCGCAATACGGCTGTCGCTTCCTGGTCGATAGTCGTCTCTGTCGTACACCCAATCAGGGGGGTACAATTCTCAACTTCCAAAAGTACCGCTGGGTGAGGTGCGAAGATTGATTGTGTCACGACCGATACGATTGGCATGGCGATGAACAGCAACATCGCAAGTCCTGTGGGCAGGAAGAACCAAAGGAATGTCTTATGGCGCATGTTGCAATCCTCGCGTCAGTGGGTTTGCGCGGGCGGATATCGAAGGCGCCCGCGCAATGGGCTTGTTATTGCAAATAGCCTTGCTCGATGGCGGCGGCGCGATAGGCGGCCTCGACATCGGCAAGTGCCTGTTCAGCGCTTTCCTTGCCTTGCATGAAGTCCGCAAGTTCGTTGCCAAGTGCGCTGTGCATCAGACCCATGTAGGGCAGCATCGGATAGGCGGGTGTGCCCATTTTGGCCGCGGCAAAAACGCCTTCGGCATCTGCAGCGGGCTCGTAGCCTTCGATCAGCCAAACCGCTAGCGGCGTGGTCTCATCGTTCAACATGTCCGGGCGGATACCGTGTTTCATGGCGATGAATGTGGCCTCGGCCTCTTCATCCGAGATGTTTTTTCCGACAGTCCAGCCGTCCCACCACAGGGTCGATGCCGGGGTATCCCCGCCGCCAACTGTCAGCGGTGCGCCTATAGCGTGACCGTCGATCACCTCTTGCAACACGCCCTCGGTGGTGGTCTGCTGTGACGCACGCGACCCCCACATGTTCATAATTGCAACGTTGCCCGCGCGGTATTCAGCGTTGGTTGCGTTCGAGTCATGGGTCAGGAAGTCGGGATTCATGTATTCCGACAACGCTTTCATCATGTTCAGCGCGTTTACGCCGGCTTCAGAATTCACGTTGGGTTCGGCCGTGCCGGGCTTGAAGTGCTGGCCACCATAGCCAAGGAACATATTGTTGAATTCTTGTGCCAGATTCCAACCCGATGCGTAGGCGCCGCCCACCGGATTTTGCATGATCCCCTGCTCACGAATGGCGCTGGCTACTTCGAGCAGTTCCTCATACGTGGATGGCACTTCAACACCAGCCTGCTCCAGAACATCCTTGCGGTACATCAGGTGCTGCGCATTGGCCATGAACGCGATGGCCATGATATTGTCGCCAATTTTGATCAGCTGTCCTGGCTGCAAGTCCTGACCATGTTGTTCCACAAGATCGTTTAGCGGGCGAATGACGTCTTCGTTCATCAGCGCGACTATCGAGCTGTTGGCGATGATGGCACTTGTATACTCAGACGGGTTTCCAGACAAACCAGCCACGTTGATGGTTTGGTGTTCCGATGTCAGGTTAGATTCTACTGACGCCCCAGTGCATTCCTTGGCACCTGCCGCGACGGCCTGAATGGCCGCAAATTCGTTGCCAACAATATTGACCCGACTGTCGATTTCACAGGCATATCCTGCGCTCGCGGCAAAGGCGGCCATCGAACCAGCCAATGCGATTCTCTTTAGAAACATAAGTATTCCTCCCTGGATGTTTGGGTGCATCTTCGAAGTCTGCACCCTTGTTTGAACCCGTTGTGACGGGTACGGATTTTAACGTTTAGCCATTCAAGCGTGCGCCTGTTTGCGCATCAAACAAGTGGCAGTGATCGGTGTGGATATGGATCGAAACCTGATCATCGATCTCGGCCCGATAGGTTTTGTCGGCCTTAACTGAGACAAGTGCTCCGCCAATCCGAACCGAGACCATCGTGCTGTCGCCCAATAGCTCTTGCGTGTAGATCGGCGCGTTGATCTCGCCACCGCTTTCCACAACATTGGCGTCCTCGGCGCGAAATCCCAGCGTGATGGGACCGTCCGGTGCGTTCAGCCCCTGCACCTCAGTGTTTTGAGCGCGGAACACACCACCTTTGACATCGCCATCAACAAGGTTCATCGCCGGGTTGCCAATAAAACTCGCCACAAATGTGTTTGCAGGCTCATCGTAAATGTCGGTCGGAGAACCAACCTGCTGCACCACACCCTGTTTCATGATCACCACGCGATCGGCCAACGTCATCGCCTCGATTTGGTCATGGGTCACGTAAATGGTTGTCACCGCCAGTTCGTGGCTAAGGTTCTTGATCTGGGCGCGGGTAGAAACGCGCAGTTTTGCATCAAGGTTGGACAGTGGCTCGTCCATCAAAAACACGTTGGGTTCACGAACAATGGCACGCGCCAGCGCGACCCGCTGACGCTGCCCACCCGACAGCTCTGCCGGTTTACGATGCAAGAAGTCATCCAGTTCGACCATCGCCGACGCACGACGCACTTTTTCGTCATGTGTTGCGGGGTCGATGCCGCGAACCTTCAGTGGGAACCGTATATTCTCGTAAACGTTCATGTTCGGATACAGGGCGTAGGACTGGAACACCATTGCGACGTCCCGGTCCTTGGGCTCCATGTCGTTGACACGCGCGCCATCGATCAGAATGTCACCCTCACTTGCGTCTTCCAGGCCCGCGATCATGCGCATGGTCGTGGTCTTGCCGCATCCTGATGGACCAAGGAGCACCAGAAACTCCTTGTCGGCGATAGTGAGGTCAAAATTGTCTACGCCGACAAATGAGCCCCATCGCTTACCGACGTTCCGAAGTTGAATTTCGGCCATTCCACCCTCCCTGGTGCGCAAAATTGTGCATACGCATGCAGAAGCATAGACATTCAGTAAAGCTTATGGCAAGTTTTTTTTGCATGCGAATGCAAGCGTGTCGGAAGCCGATGCGCACTATCTCCTAACACACTGAAAGTTAACAATATGTCTTATGAATCCGAGAAGAAGGTTGTCCTCGGCTTCTACGACGCGCTGAGTCGATCCAAGGACTCGGCCATCGCAGAAACACTCTCGAACTATTGCGAGAAAGGGCTTTTATGGCGAGGATTCCATCCCTTCAACGAACTGACCGGAATCGATGATGTAGTCCAAAAATTCTGGCTCCCTCTGTGGTCGAGCCTAACAGGTTTGCAGCGCCGGATGGATGTGTTCATGGCAGGCGCGAATGAGATCGACGGGCATAGCTCGGTCTGGGTTGTATCGATGGGTCATTTGATGGGTTTGTTCGACAAAAACTGGCTGGGCATTCCCCCGACACACAAGATGGTCTTCCTGCGATATTGCGAGTTCAACAAGATCGAGAACGGCAAAATCACCGAGACCGCGATGTATTTTGATATCCCGCACCTGATGATGCAGGCGGGGTTACAACCCTTCCCTCCTCAGACGGCCGCGCAGCTGGTTCAGCCCGGACCGATGACTCATGATGGGTTAATGTTCGGCCCACAGCCCGCCGTAGAAGGCGAGAAAACCTTAGCGGCCATTAACACAATGATTTCCGATCTCGGTCGCTGGGACAGCGGTTTGAGCCTTGTGGACGAACTGCGCCGCACCTGGTGTGAGGATATGATCTGGTGGGGGCCATCGGGCATCGGGGCGACTTACACAATTGAACGCTATGCAAAACAACATGCCGGGCCGTTCCGGTCCTCGTTTGCGGATCGCTCAAAAACCAAACACATCTGCCGCATGGCCGAAGGTCACTATGGTGGTTTCTTTGGGTGGCCGAACTTCACCGCGCGTCCCACGGGAGGTTTCATGGGCATGCCCGCCACCGGCAAGACCGGCGAATTCAGGGTGATCGATATCTACCGGCGTTCCGGGGACAAACTGGCTGAAAACTGGATCTTCATTGACCTCCTCCACTTTTGGAAACAACAAGGTGTCGATATTCTGGCCCGAATGGCAGAGGTGACGCGAACATGACTCATTGGATCGACGCACATCACCACCTTTGGGACCTCGAGGCAGTACACTACCCTTGGCTGATGGCACGCGGGGTGGAAAGGTTCTTCGGCGACCCAACGCCGATTCAACGGAATTACCTGCTGCGCGAGTTCCGGTCCGAAGCCGCGTCCTGCGGCATCGGCGCGTCCATCCATATTCAGGTGGGAGCAGAAAACGGCCTGGACGAAGCCAGATGGGTTCAATCTGTCGCCGATGCCAATCCAGACTGGCCGATGGCGCAGGTTGTGTATTGTGATCTGACTTCAACCGAACTATCCGCCCAGCTCGACACGTTTCAGACCCTTCCGACCGTGCGTGGCGTGCGCCAGATCGTTGGCCGCGCACCCGGAGAGGACGCACAGACAGGCACCAATGCACTACTGGACGATCCACAATTCCTGATCGGTTTAAAAGAAGCCGGAAAATGCAATCTCAGTTTTGATCTGCAACTCGTTCCCGAACTCATGAAAAAGACCGCCCGCGTGCTGGCGCTGGCGCCGGATATTCGTGTTGCACTATGCCACGCCGGATCGCCGCATGACCGCAGCCCCGCGGGCTTGAAGGAATGGGCTCAAAATCTGCGCGCGCTGTCCAATCTGCCTAATGTTTCGTGTAAACTCTCGGGTTTGGGAATGTTCGATCACAACTGGACCCCAGATAGCATTCGACCGATCGTGGATGAATGCCTTGAACAATTTGGGCCTAAGAGGGTCATGTTTGGTTCAAATTTTCCAGTAGATAAACTCTATGGCGACTATGCCACTTTGGCGGAGGTTTATCGCGATCTGGTTCCCGCTGAATCGCATTCGGCGGTATTCAGCGAAACTGCTATAAGATTTTATGACCTTGAGGTTCCTAGGAAGGCAGATTCAAATTTGAATCGCTAGTGCAGACCGAGGGTTTAGTTGCAAAAAATTGGACCATTGTCCCGCATCGATAAAGCAAGCCGATGGCTCACCATAATTCAAGGTCGAATGTCTGGTCATGAGTTCTTTTAACGGCACACAATATCCAAGGTGATGTGTCGCAAAAGGGATATGCGCCTGTATCCCAGGTCAAAAGCAGCGCAGAACCACCGTCAAATACGAGAAGCGCCGATACAAACGCCGCAACGAGATCGAGATCATGTCAGTAGACTCAAGGACGGGCGGCGTGTCGCAACCCGATACGACAGGAGCCCAAAGGTATTCCTCTCAGCCATCGCGCTCACCGAGACCGTCATGTTCTGGCTATGAAACAAGAACGTGTCCTGACGCTAGCGACTTAGCAGGAGCAATATTGACGATGAATGTCCGCTTTCAGCGATAACGTCAATTCAATCTCACGCTCGCAGCGAAGGACCGCTTCCCGCCCGATTCATTCGAATAACAACGCGTTCTGGCGCAATAAGTACCGGCGCGGCTAGCACCACCGCACTTGTTTTTGGGCCGCGGGATTTGGACAAGCCAAACGCCTCTGGCCGTCAGGGGTAAGACGCTGCCTTCCCCCTCGGGTAACCCTATTAGACAACACCGTGTCCTCGGCTCCGCCCGCAGGCCGCACCACCATTATCGAATAGCATTGCCTCACCCCCATCCGTGTTCGCCACGTGGCAGATCAGCAGGAACAGGCCCCTTCGGCGTCTGATCTGCAAATCAGCCCTGATTTTCCTAAAAGGAAGTCAGGTTCAATGAAATGTCTAGGTGCTAGATGAAGGAAGTGAGGCGAAAATGGCAGGGTTCTGTCGCTGGTGGCAGAACTATGTGTCGCATTATACGAGCACTGTGGAACGTGGCTGAAAATTGCCTCAACCGACAGCTAAAACCTAAGCAAATGAGTGAATCACGTCATTCAATTTTGACCCAAACGTCAAGCATTTCTGGCCCAAGGCGATTAATGGCATTTCATCGATGCTGAAGTTGATGTCTCATTTCTTGCCTGCTCCACCCAGCGACTGACAAACGCGGATTTGAACATCAAGGAGTTGAGAAGTTTGCTAAGTTCGAGGAAACTACGTCACGACTGAACGCCGCGTTAGGTGTCTTAGCCGGTGTCTCCAAGCCTTGCCGATGTATCCTCCTTGGCATTGCCATCAGCCATTCGGCTAAAAGCTTGTCGCCAACCTTCAGCAAGTTCTTCCATCTGAGACAAAACCTCGGCATCTTCCGGCAGGATGCGACGAGTCAGCCGTGCGCGTGTAACAGCCAATACAGACCAATTGGGATTTGGCCTTTCAGCCAAGGTGATCCGATCACCGGCGCCAACTTCGCCAGGTTGGAGCACGCGGTAATACCATCCGGTCCGGCCCGTCTTCTGGAACTGGTAAGGCATTTCCTTGCGCCCCGTATGTAGCCCAAGTTTCCAGCACGGCTGCCGCCCCTGGCTAATTTGAACTACCGCCGTCCCGAGTAACAGGATGTCACCGATGCAGAGGTTTTCCTCATTCAGTCCCGTGGTAGAAATGTTCTCGCCAAACGCCGCGGGCATCGTGCCCGGTGCCATTAGGTCCTCTGCTTGCCAAGCCGAATAGTGACCAAAATCATAATGATGGATGGCTTTGTCTTTGCCGCCATGCACGGTCAGGTCCGCCTGAGCGTCCCCGGAAAATCCAAGCGAGGTAATGGCTTGCCGCCCGTCCACCCGGTCTTTCTGAATGGCAGATGGCGGCTTTCCTTCCCAGCGATCTCTGATGGCTCCAAAGAAGAGGCCGTCGATGATTGCCGACAGTTCTGGACGGTTCATTTAGCTTCCTCGTGCTCAATGCAAATCTTGTCTTTTTCGCCGGGCTCCAATGCAACACTCAACAATTTACAAAAACCGTTTTCCGTCGTGGCATCATGGTGAGAGCAGGATTTACATTGGCCGAATGATCGACCTCCATTTGCGGCTAAAGCCAGACTGAGGCTTTGCATCAACCCCTGCTCAAGCAAGGCTTGGTTTTCTAAGGGCATATACCCAATCGCCTGAGCAACAGGGTTTGGCTGCCGCGCGATCTCGCTCCCTTCCGCGGTGAGTTCGTAGGAAATCGACCGCTGATCATGTTCCTTGCGATGCTCTTCTACATAGCCTTTGCGCGCCAAAGCTTTGAGCGTCTGTGACATCGTTCCACGGGTTGTTCCGATGTATTCTGCAACATGCGACGGCGAGCGCGAGAACTTGTTCGCCTCAGCGAGGTACTCGAGCGCCATCCTCTGAGTTGGGTTCAAATCCCCCGTCCATCCTTCGGAAGCATCAATCCGTGCCAGACGGTTGATCAGTGTGCGTATGCGGTGATCTGTGTTCATAACACTTTTAGTAGCGACTCGAAATTATAGTTGCAATATATTTCTCTCTATAGTAGCGACTCGCTATCTTATATTTGGAGGCAACCATGAAACTCTCAATACTCACTTCCACTCTGGCCTTGTTCATCAGCAACACTGCACTTGCTGATGGGAACCATGCCATCCATCAAGGTGACGCCATCATATCTTCGACAGACGCCAGCAAAGTCGCGGACTTTGACATTCTGGCCGCGCACGCGCACCGCAATGGAAACACCGTCACTTTTCACATGACAACGAATGGATCGGCTGGCGCCTCGGTTCCGGTGGCAACCGGAGTGGTCGGTGGATCAGACGTCTGGTCATATGTCTGGCCTACGTCTTTGGACCCTTCGGCCGTTGGGTTCGAAGGCGGCACAGGTATCCTTGCAATGGCCGCAACCAGTCATCCGGATTTTGATGACACACCGCTTTTTGACGAAAACGGCGACGGAGACCCGACCAATGACGGCATCGAATGGCACAGCCACTGGGTTGTGTTGACCCCGACCGAAGCGTGCGGACCCGACGCGCTTGCCGTACGTGATATCCCCGAAGGTTCCACACCCAAGCTACCTGCGACATGGCCAGGGTTTCCGATCTTTCTGGACAGCCCAGGGTTTACACCGCTGTTCGACGGGCCCGAAATTGTGGTGAACGCAGGCTTCGCCAGCGACGTTGAATTGGATGGTGTCGCTTATGACGGAGTCACATCCGCCTTGAGGGTTAACGCGAATATCCATGTACCCTTGCTGTGCGTAACAGATGTCTTCGACGTCGCATCCGGCGATCTGAGCCTACCGGGCAAGATTCACTAACATTCGACTGAGCAGCCGCCGATCCCAAGGCGGCTGCCTGCTACTGAGGACGAAGAAAATGCAAGCACCAGAGTTAGACGTCACGGAATGGTTCAACACAGACACGCCTCTAACCCTAGATAACCTAAAAGGACGGGTTTGCGTGTGACGCGCGATAGCCGTTGTGGCGGCCAAACGTTCCATTCAAAGCGTCGATCAGTTTCACTGCCTGTGACATGACGTGCTCCTTAGTCAGTTATCGAGCAGGCCGGGCAAGCCCTTTTTCAAGATGGCTTTATTGCCCATGCATATTGCTCATTGAGAATTCGTATTTCCGGCAGCGCAGAGCATCACAGGAAATTCGTTGATCCGCCGGTTTAACGGATCCAAAGCTATTCTTTTTCAGACAACCGCTTTCCCACTCCATGAGCGTAGATCAACGATCGCGCTTGCAACATGGGATCATTGGATGGCGCAAAGCCTTCACTCAAGATCAGCGGGTCAAAGTTGATCTCGTCACACCGACCTTCGACCTCGGTTATCGCATCACTCGCAGTGAAGCGTGCGGCAACGATTTCTGTGTGATCGCCGGTCCACTGAACAGAGGGATCTTCAACATCGTCATCAGTGTTAGCCAGAACGATAACCATAAGCGCCGTTCCTGGCCGGGTCGTCCCGGCGGGCAGATCAATTTTACCTAAATGTGCTAGGGCGCTTGGTCAAGGGTGTGGGCTTATTTGTATTGGGATGAATAGCAGACGTTCGCACACAAACCGGCGTTGTCGGCTTTGTCCCGCACTGCGGTCATCACCGGACAGAGTCTTGAATGGCGCGCTACTGCAACCACCGTGTGGAAGGTTACCGATATTTGACTCAATCGACGGCCAAAAACTCATTAAATTGGTCAAGCACGTCATTCATTTCTGACCTAAACGTCAAGCATTTGTGACCCAAAAAGAATTGCGGCCGTTTGACCAGATCAAGGAAAGGTTTTGTCTTTATGGACGGGTTATGAACAAAACCTCCCTTAGTGTCCTCAGCACCAAGGGCGGCTTGGCGTGACTATTGACAACAGTGTAAAACACCCAAGTTTGGCAGTTAGACAAATCTGCTCACATAATTCTCTAATATTTCCTGGCGTCCAGATTGCGGCTCTGGGTTTATTCCGTCATTTAAAACAAGAGCGGAAATTTCATCCAGGCTACTGCTTAACAGGGACTTCGCTTTGGGAGACTTCCAACCGGAATACCGTTGCGAAAGCGCGCTTTCCAAACCCCCATCCGCAATCATAGCAGCCGCTGCCTTCAAACCGCGTGCGCATATGTCCATTCCGCCGATATGAGCCGCCACCAGATCGACAGCGTCAATCGATTGTCGGCGAATTTTGGCGTCGAAATTTGTGCCGCCGGTGGTAAAACCACCAGCTTTCAAGATGTAATAGTAAGCTAGGGCAACTTCCGGTGTGTTGTTCGGGAACTGGTCTGTATCCCATCCAGATTGGTAATCGTTGCGGTTCATATCAATCGAACCCAGCATCCCCTCAGCAGCCGCAACCGCAATTTCATGCTCAAAGCTATGCCCGGCAAGGATCGCGTGGCCCTGCTCGAGATTCAGCTTCACTTCATTCTCCAACCCGTACTTCCGAAGAAAACCGATGCAAGTAGCTGCATCATAGTCGTATTGGTGCTTGGAAGGCTCCTGAGGTTTCGGCTCCACAAGAATAGTGCCTTTGAACCCGATCTTATGTTTGTACTCTACGACCATGTTCAGAAAACGGCCCATGTGGTCCAATTCAGTTTTCAGGTCCGTGTTCAGAAGGGTTTCGTAGCCCTCACGACCACCCCACAGAACATAGTTTTCACCACCTAGTTTGTGAGTTGCATCCATGCAGGATTTCACTGTCGCTGCAGCGAACGCAAAAACGTCGGGATCAGGATTGGTACTGGCGCCAGACATCCAGCGACGATGACTGAACATATTGGCCGTACCCCAAAGCAGTTTGGTGCCAGAAACTTGCATCTTTTCACCGATATAATCAGTGATTTCTTCCAATGTGCGCAGGTTATCGGCAAAGTTTCCCTGTTCGGGCCGGATATCAGCGTCGTGCCAGCAAAAGAATGGCTGCCCCAAAAGCTCAAACAATTCGAATGCAATATCTGCCTTCTGGCGGGCCCGGCCCATATCGTCCTGAGGATACCATGGGCGTTCGAACGTAGGTCCACCAAAGGGGTCTCCGCCCTCCCACGCGAATGAATGCCACCAGGCCACAGCAAACCGCAGATGGTCCTCCATGCGCATTCCCATGACAATCTCGTCCGGATCATAATGGTGGAATGCCAGCGGGTTGTCGCTGTCCGCGCCTTCAAACCGGATCTTTTCGATCCCTTCAAAAAATCCACTTGGCATTTCTGCCCCCTACTCTGCTTTTTGTGCTGGCTGTTTGCCGAGAATGATCATCGACAAAAGATCGTCATCAGTGACGTCTGCGATATCGACCGCCCCGACCAGTTTCCCGTTCTTCATGACCGAGGCGCGGTCACACAGCTCCATAACGGCATGCACATCGTGGTCGATCAGAAATATCCCGATGCCTTGTGCCTTCAGTTGGTGAATCAGATCCGCCACCATCTGCGTTTCATGTGGCCCAAGTGCCGCTGTCGGCTCGTCCATGATCAGAATACGCGCGTTGAAGTAGACAGCCCGAGCGATCGCCACTGATTGCCTTTGCCCTCCCGACAAGGCCGAGACCGGATCATTGAACTTCTGAAAGTTCGGATTGAGCTGCGCCATTATCTTTCGGCATTCGGCCTCCATGGCTGCGTCGTTGACCAACCCGAACGGCGTCGTCATCTCGCGCCCCAGGAAAAGGTTCGAAGTCGCGTCCAAATTGTCGGCCAATGCGAGCGTCTGATAGATCGTTTCGATGTTATTCGCCCGCGCATCACGGGGATTGTCAATCTCGACCGACTTGCCATCAATCAGAATCTCGCCGTGGTCCATCTGATAGGCGCCGGACAATACCTTTATCAACGTGGACTTTCCGGCCCCGTTATGGCCTAGCAAACCGACGACTTCACCCGGATAGAGATCGACTGAAACATGGTCGACGGCTTTGATCCCACCGAATGAAATCGAGATGTCGCGCATCTCGACCAATGGCGGTGCGCCTAAACCGCGCCCAGTGCCGGAAAGTCTTTTCTGAGTATCCTGAGCTTGCATCACTTGGCCCCCAGTCGCTTACGGTAAACGATATCGATATAGACGGCCAACACGAGGACGCTGCCGACGACTATGTTCTGAAACGGTGCGTCTACGCCAACCATTGCCATGCCCGATTGCAGCGCCTGCATGATCAATGCGCCAAGGATCGCGCCGTATATGGTGCCGATGCCACCAGACAATGCGGTTCCTCCGATCACTGCAGCGGCAATAACCCGTAGTTCGTCGAGCGTACCAATGTCGTTCGAATGGTTTGCCAGACGGGCCGAGGCGACCACGGCGGATACGGCGCACAGGAATCCCATCAGAGCAAAAATCTTCACAGTCAGCAGCCGAGTGTTGATGCCCGAAAGCTCTGCCGCATCCGGGTTGCCGCCAGTAGCAAAGATGTATCGGCCGAACTTGGTTTTCCGCGCCACAATTGTCAGCGTGACGGCCACGATGATTAGGATTAGTACAGAAATCGGTATGCCGTATCCGACGACCAGCCCCTCTGGCATTGTCTCTCCGCGCGCTTCGAACATGCGTTGCAGCCGGCGCGTCGGAATGGCGTAACTGTTTACGATGTAAACGTACCCAAGGATGGCAATTGCGATTATCCCGGCCAGAGTGGCCTCGGCCCAAACAGGTTTCACAGGGAAGCCATGTGCCGCTTTTGCGCGTCGGCCACTCCACAAAGCCCAGATGGCAACCGCAGTAGCGAAAAGCCCAAACAGCCAGCTTGTCGTCGTTCCCAACGTACCGTTGGTCCCGCCAAACATCAGGAATGTACTATCCAGAGGACCAATCGTCTGGCCGCTGGTCAAATACCACGCCACGTTTCGCCAAACCAGAAATCCACCAAGCGTGACAATGAAGGCCGGTATCGTCAGGTAGCCAACCATCCAGCCATGAAACGCACCAATCAGCGTGCCGACAAACAGCCCGGCTACAATGGTGATCGCCCAAGTTGCAGGATTGTTCAATCCCATCCCAAGTATTTGCGGCAAAAGCTCGGTTTGCGTGATTGCCATTACGGCTGAGGTTGTTGCCAGCAGCGCTCCTACCGACAAGTCGATGTGGCGAGTGACGATAATGAACACCATTCCGCACGCCATAATGGCCACTGAAACCGTCTGGATGGAGAGATTGAACAGGTTCCGAGGCGTCAAGAACCGTCCGTCCGTGAAGATGTTGAACCCGATACACAGGATGACAAACGCGCCGATCATTCCCAAAAGTCGCATGTCCAGTTCCAGTTGCTGGAACAGGCTGGGTTTCGCTTTTTCAGGTATCGGCTGAGACGAAGTTTCGGTCATTTCCGATCTTTCATATTCAGCATTTGCCCCAGGCCCAGACTAAGAGGCCCAGGGCTGAGTGGTTTAGTTACAAGGGGCAGGTCCGTTTTCAACGCCTTGACAAAGATCTTCCAGCGGGATCCATCCGGCATCAACAACCACGGACAAGTTGTCCTTAGTTATTGGAACAGGCGCCAGGAAAACCGAGTTCATCTCGGTCCCACCCGGTGATGTCCAGCTAACTGCGCCTTCGACATCAGCAGGGCTTGTACCACCGCTCAATGCGACAGCGATTTCGCCAGCGGCCATTCCGAGTTCGCGAGCATCCTTCCAAACCGAAACCGTCTGCGTACCCAGTGCGACACGGTTCAATGCTGCGTGGTCGCCGTCCTGACCGGAAACCGGAATGCCTTCCATGCCCTGTGCGGTCAGCGCAGCAACAACACCGCCTGCAGTACCGTCATTCGACGCGACGACTGCATCCACGTTGTTTTCATTTGCAGTTAGGATTTGTTCCATGTTTCGCTGCGCGTTCGCGGGCAGCCAACCATCCGTATAGGCTTCGCCAACGATTACGATATCACCGCTGTCGACGGCTGCTCCGATGATCTCTTGCTGACCACCGCGCAGGAAATCTGCGTTCGGATCAGTAGGAGAGCCCTTGATCATCACGTAGTTACCCTTGGGCATGGCTTCAAAAACAGCCCGGGCCTGCATTCTGCCGACTTCTACGTTGTCGAAGGTCAGATAGAACGCGCGGTCGTCCTCAATCAGGCGATCATAAGCAATGACCGGAATACCTTCGTCCGCCGCAGCCTGAACAGCCGGACCGATTGCCTGCGCGTCCTGCGCCAGAATGATCAGCGCGTCCACGCCCTGGGCGATCAGGCTTTCAATGTCCGAAAGCTGCTTTGCGGAAGACGATTGCGCGTCTGCCGAAATGTACTCGGCACCGCCAGCTTCAAGTGCCGATTTTATGGCCGCCTCATCCGTTTTCCAACGTTCTTCCTGAAAGTTCGACCAGCTTACGCCGACCACTGGCTCTGCGAATGCGGTCGAAGCCAACAAAGTGGCCACAGCCGAAAAGCTGAGAATTCTTTTCATGATTTCCTCCCATTTGCCGAGCCATCGCATTTCGATTCGCGGCTCTCACAAATTTCAATACCATATTTATTTCAGTCGGTAAAATATTTACTCTACAAGAGGCTGTCAAATTCAAATAGATTGGACCAACAGCAAGATTCGCGAGGACAAAATGCTGAAAAGCAAAGCCTCTCCGGTTTCTTTGGAACAAAGAAATACGACCCGCATACGGGTATTGGAGCACATCAGAGCCAAGGGGTCCGTCTCGCGGATCGATATTGCATCCGCCTTGCAAACCAGCCCTGCGACGGTCACCGCCGCCACGGCTGATCTCATCTCGGCCGGGCTGGTCAAAGAGACTGAAAGCCAGGCACAGTCAAAGTCGGGGAAGAGAGGCAGACCCAGAGTATTGCTGCAATTGGACGGCCAGATGCACCTTGTGGCCGGTCTAAAAGTGGCTCGGCAAGTGATCTCAGTTATCTTGGTCGACTTTGAAGGTACCGAAGTCGCATCCCATAAATATGCTTTGGATCACGCCAGAATGTCGCCGCAAGAATTTGTATCGGCGATCCGCGAAGCTCTTGAAGAAACCTGTAATCAGATCGATCGTTCTGTCGCTCATTTGGCAGGTGTTTCTATCGGGGTCGCTGGGCTGGTCGATGCAAACAAGAATTTTGTCCACTGGTCTTCTTCGATTACTGAGAGAAACATTGATTTTAGCCACTTACTTTCAAATGCGCTCCCCTGCCCCGCATTCGTTGACAACGACGCCAATCTTGTCGCCAAGGCCGAACAGCTTTTTGGCTTGGGCAAGGGCCTAAAGAATTTCCTCGTTGTTACAATCGAACATGGTGTTGGCCTTGGCATCGTATTGGATGGCAAACTATACCGTGGAGAACGAGGCTGCGGCGCTGAGTTTGGGCACACCAAAGTTCAACTTGACGGAGCCCTTTGCCAATGCGGTCAACGCGGATGTCTAGAAGCCTATGTGGGCGACTATGCTTTGATCCGCGAGATGACAGTCACCGGTCATACCAACGACATGGAAACCGTTTCCGACATACATGACCGCGCCAACTCAGGTGACGACAGAGCTTCATCTGTGCTTGCCCGCGCAGGTCAGATGTTTGGCCTCGGGATTTCCAACCTGATCAACTTGTATGACCCAGAGTGCATTATCGTCTCGGGGGCACAAATGAGCTTTGAGCATTTGTGTTCCAACGAAGTTATGACCCGCATTCAAAACGGCGTTGTGAATGTCGATGCACCTTTGCCCCAGATCAAAGTTCATCACTGGGGTGACATGATGTGGGCCAAGGGGGCGGCAGCCTATGGAATTGAACAAATCTCAATTCTCAAGGTCAAGGAGCTGACGGCGAATGCGTCTTGAGTTTGCGATATTTGCGACTTTGGCCACAGTTGCGAATGCGGACACTGTTATTCCCCAGTTTACAAATGTGGTTGTACCAAAACATGTCTATGATGGTGGGTGGGAGCATTTTGTCGGCGGTGGTGTGGCCGTTTTCGATTGCAATGGGGACTCGCTGCCAGAACTCTTTTTGGCTGGTGGTTCCAACCGGTCTCAACTGTTCATCAATACCTCGAACGAACAGATAGCATTTCAGGCAAAGACGCCTGAAGATCTTTCGCTGGCCGGTGTGTCCGGCACCTACCCTCTTGATGTTGATAGCGACGGCGTAATGGATCTGGCGATTTTGCGTGTTGGCCCTGACCTGCTTCTTCGGGGCCATCACGACTGCCAATTCAGCCCTTTCACTGAACTCGGCTTTCAGTCCGAGGATCACTGGACCACAGGTTTCTCGGCAACATGGGAAAGCGGGCAAACTTTACCGACCTTGGCGTTTGGCACCTATGTTGATCGGTTTGATCCCGAAGGTCCTTTTGAATCCTGCGGACCAACCCTTTTGTACCGCCCAGAAGGCAACTTGTATCACGAGCCACTGCATCTTGAGCCCGGCTACTGCTCACTTTCTATTTTGTTTTCGGACTGGGCTCGAACTGGCCGCGCTGATCTTCGCATCAGCAATGACCGTCACTACTATGTTCGCGGCGGTCACGAGCAGTTATGGGCGATGGAGCCTGAGCCTCGGCAATACTCGGAAGACGAAGGCTGGCTTCCATTTTCGATCTGGGGAATGGGGATCGCCTCTCGCGACCTTACAGGAGATGGATTTCCCGAAGTTTATCTGACTTCGATGGGTGACCAGAAACTCCAGATTTTTGACCCAGTGACAAACGGACCGACCTGGCGCGATGCAACTTACGATAAGGGTACGACCGCTCATAGACCGCATATCGGTGGAGACGGAAGGCCATCCACCGGGTGGCACGCACAGTTTGGCGACGTCAACAACGACGGCCGGGACGATATATTCGTGGCCAAGGGAAACGTAGAACAGATGCCCGATGCGGCTCTGAACGATCCCAATAACCTACTACTACAGAACTCCGACGGTCAGTTTATTGAAGCTGCAGCAGATGCCGGTGCTGCTTCGATGGCTAAGTCTCGTGGCGCGGCGCTTGCTGACCTGAACAACGATGGGAAGCTGGATCTGGTGGTCGTCAACCGAGGTTCTGAGCTCGAAGTCAGTCAGAACACTTCACCAGGTGGAGATTGGCTCTTGCTGGATGTCGCTCAGGATCAATCCAATCGCGCAGCAATTGGTGGATTTATTGAGGTTATAACTTCGCAAGGCGGTCAGACCCGCGAACTTACAGTCGGCGGCGGCCACGCAGGTGGTATCGCCGGTTTTCATCATTTTGGACTTGGGAAGGAAGACAAGGCGAAGGTTCGAATGATCTGGCCGGATGGAGCGAAAAGCGAGTGGCGGGAATACCCCTCCAACCAAATCATCCGAATTCGACGCTGATTACTTGTCGACCGGCAGCCCGCTTGGAACTTGGTCAGGTACACCTAGTCGCTGCGCCGGATCCTCAAGACTTTTAAGAAAACTGAGAAGAGCGTCAATTTCCTGATCCGTCAGGCTTACTTTCGACAAGCTGTTGCTTTTGGCAATCGCACCCAAGTTCTGATTATCCAACATTGCTCTTTGGTCGTCAGAGCCGGGGAAGTCCGGCAAGGTGGCCATCTCGATCGAGTAGTTTCGCAAGGACGCTACCGGGTCCAGATGGTGGCGCACAATATCTTCAAGGTCGGCATAAGCTCCGTTATGTCCGTACGGAGCAGTTAGGGTCACGTTGCGCAAAGATGGCGTGCGGAAAGCAAACGCGTCGTCGGGATCACCGGTCACGCGAAGACGCCCGTCGTCCCTGACATGGTTTTCAAATCGCGCTGCCTTTCCCGGGCCGATCTGCGGCATTGCAATCGAATGAAACTTGTGATCGGTCTGGAACCAGCCCGAGTGGCAGTTGCTGCAACCAGCTTTTCCATAAAACAAGCCCATCCCAATCTCGGCTTCTTCTGAAAGCGCGGCCTCCCCTCGCATCGCGCGATCGAACGGGCTGTTATCCGCACGCCACTCGAATGCGATAAAGTCCGCGATTACATTGGCAATTGCCGTGAACGCAATTCCATCATCCGGCGCTAAGTCCTCAAACCTCTGCTCGTACTCTGGAATGGCCGCAACACGTTCTGCAATCAGATCCCACGCACCGCCTTGCTGTGTTAGAAATCCGAGGCGAACCGCTTTGCTCACGTCATTCTCAGAATAGTGACCCGCCATTTCGTCTGGCGACAAAACCGGGAACATGGCCTGTGCGGCCAGCGCTGAATTGAAACCAGACCGCATATGAGTACCCAACGGGGTTCTGATACCATCAGGTTGCGTTGGGTCTGCCTCTAGTCGCCCATCGTGGAAAAACGTCGTGAACTCAGTGGCTCCGAGGTTCCAAAGCCCTGGTGAGTTTCGAGGAATACGTTGTTCCGGGGTGTTCTCTGGGTCCAATGTCCGCTCTGGACCCAACCCAATTCCCCCTTCCCCGATACCAAGGGAAACACCGTCGGACGTGCCAAGCCTGGGATGATGACAGGTCGCGCAGCTAATATTCTTGTTGCCAGATAAGATCGGGTCATAGAACAGCAAACGCCCCAGCTCAGCACTTGCAAAGCCGGGTTCGAGGAACTCCGGCAACGGACCAAGCGATTGGGCACGCGCGCTACCCACCGCTGAGATTGTTGAGCCGATAATCAAGAATAGCGAAACTGCTCTCATGTCATTCCTCAGAAACTTCTAGAGTGAGTTCCTGCCGATACGGATTCTCCGGAGTATAGATGATTGAAGGAAACGACGAGATATTCAGTGCGTTGGGATAACCCGAAGGCTCGATACATACACCACGCGAAGCGCGACGCGGTTTTGTCAGCTCATAGCCCGAATACACCTGCGCACCGAGCTGGTCAGAGTAAACCGTCAACGCAAGGCCAGAGAGTGAAGTGATTTTCGCTACCGGAGTTTTTGGGTCGCGATCATGATCAAAGCAGAAATAGTGGTCAATCCCATCAGGCACACTTCCAATCGTATTGGGCGTTAAAAAATCCAACCCGTTTTCGTTGGTCGCAAGCACTCTTCCCGACGGAATACCCTGTTCGTCGATTTCCAGATACCGATTTGAAGTTAGTTTAAGCGAATACTGGTTCACGCCTTCTGCGGCGCCCAATGTGTAGTAGTTGTGTTGCGCAATGCTTATCGGCGTCGGCCGATCAGGTTGTGCAGCTACTGAATAGACCAAGCGTGAACCCATTAGGCAGATCCTGACCTCGAACCTGATTTGCCCTGGAAAGCCGCCCTCCCCGTCGCGAGAAACGTAACCCAACAGGGCCTCATTCTGTGCAATCTGTTCAAGTTCCCAAAATTGTTTAGACAGCCCATCGTCTCCGCCATGTAGGGTGTTTTTGCCCTCGTTGGCGTTCAGTTCAAAACAAGCGCCCTCCAATTCAAACTTCGCGCCGCTGATACGGTTGGCAACACGCCCAACAATTGCCCCGAAGTAACGCGCATCGGTGTGATACTCGTTTGGATCGTCAAACCCAAGGATGAGTGGCACGTCCTTGTACCACCAACCTTGTGTGATCGCCCCATAGTTCAAAACCGAAACACGCATGTTCCCATCGGTGAGAATAGCAGATTCGATCCCAGAGGCTTTACCCGTTTCTGGATTCATCTTACTGCCAGCGGCGCAAGCGCCTGATAGAATTTCCTATATCTCCGGTATTCGTTTTCGTATGCGTCAATCAGGTCGCCTCGTGGTTCAATGCGTTCCTGAATTTCCGGCGGCGTCATGACTTGCGCCGGTTCAGCTCCGTTGGCAGCACATATCGCGAGTCGTGCAGCGCCCAAAGCGGCACCGAATTCGCTGCCTTTTGGCAAATCCAGTGGAACTTGCAAAACAGTAGCCAAGGTTTCCAGCCAGAACCGAGAACGCGCGCCTCCCCCAACTGCCATAAGACTGTCAGGCTGAGTTCCGGTGCTCTTCAATGCCTCCAGACAATCTCTCATTCCAAAAGAAACACCCTCCATCACAGACTGGGTCAACTCAGCGGGCTCCGACGAGATGTCCACGCCCAAAAACGCGCCTCGAATATGGCTATTGTTATGCGGCGTCCGTTCTCCTGACAGATATGGCAGGAAGGTGATCGCTGCAGGTCCGTTCAGTTTTTCAGGCATAGCTGAAGCGAGACTCTCCACGGGTTCGCCAAGATTGCGAGCAAGCCAGTTCATGCTGTTCGTTGCTGACAGCATGACACCCATTTGTATCCACCGATCAGGAACCGCATGACAAAAACAGTGCACGGCTGTTTCCGGATCAGGAGCATAGGCTTCCCGCGCAACAAGCAACACGCCGGACGTTCCGAGTGAGACAAAACCGGTGCCGTCGTTGATGCTCCCGATCCCGCAGGCAGCGGCAGCATTGTCGCCAGCACCTCCAGCCACGACAACCGGATTCGAAAGACCCCACTCCTGCCTCAAACGGACCTTCAACTCTCCACCCCGATCACTGCCCTCAACCAAGCTCGGCATCTGCTCGGCGCGCATGTGAGCTATGGCTAGTGCCTTTTTTGACCACCGCCGAGTGTCAACGTCCAGCCAGGATGTTCCTGCGCTGTCAGACATGTCTGAGACATATTCGCCAGTAAGCCAAAACCGCAAATAATCTTTAGGCAGCAATACCTTGCCCACCTTCGAAAACACATCCGGCTCATTCGCACGCAACCATTCGAGTTTCGGCGCCGTAAACCCCGGGAATACGATGTTTCCCGAAATTGCGCGCATCTCTGGTGTTTCATCTAGTGTCCGCGCTTCGTCGGCTGACCGAGTATCATTCCAAAGAATACAGGGCCTCAATATTTCGCCATCAGGATCCAGTAGTGTAGCGCCGTGCATGTGTCCGCTTAGGCCAATACCTCGCAATTTTGAGAACGCTTGCCGGTTGCCGACGCGCAGCTTCCCAACAACCTCTTCGCAAGCGTTGGTCCAATCCAAAGGATTCTGCTCAGACCATCCAGGCTTGGGTGTCGAAGTGGAAATGCTGACTTCGGCATCACCGACAACGTGTCCTGTGTCATCTACCAGAATCCCGCGGAGACCTGACGTTCCCAAATCCAAGCCCAGATACATTGAGCACCACCTGCCTAAATATTTTAATGGCTAAAATTTATTGAAATAGGGATCTTGTCAAGGCTCCGTAATAGGAGTGCCCTCCAATCGTATCTGGATCAGAAAACACGAACGCGACGTCCTTCGATACCCTGGACAGCCAAAAGAAAGACTGAGCAAGAGTTGGGTAAAATCGTCTGACCGAACATGGCGCAAGCCTGTTAGAAAAGCCACTTTGGCAAGAGGCAAGGTCTAAGCGAGTATTTCCCCAGTTTGACCGACAGCTAGCGTTCCACCATTAACCACTTCGACGTAGACGCCCATATCCATATGGCCCATCAATTGCCGAATAAGGTACGGTATTTTCAAGTCACGCTCGGCCGTTTTCGGGTTCACTTCAGTTGCTGCACACCTTTTTGTACGTGAGAGTATCTTCAACTCGACATCGCCAAATCTTAAAACTGATCCAATTGCATCCAGCTCAGCAAACGAAGGTAATCCGTCTATCTCAATATTCGCTCGGAAGCGCGCCGGTTGGATTTCTCCGTTCAGTTGTTCGCCCAACTTTTTCACAGAGGGCAGATTCAAAACGGATATCGCGTTCATCATTTGCGATGACACGACAGATACATCTGTAAACCTATGAGGAGCAGAGGAGACAAACTTTGGCGGCTCTGGATCTTTTAAATCGATCTCTGAAGAAAGGAACTCTGCTGCCTTCTCCCGATCTTCAGACTCTCGCATATCAAAGCGTCGTGTCTTTCCGTTCGCATTGATCTCAAGTGCCTGGGACTCAATTTCAAAATCGGTCTGAATGCCTGCCAGTGCAGCCTCGTTCAACAAAACGACAAAACGATCTTTCGGCAGTGGCGTTGGGTTCTGCATGTCGAAACCGGAGTTGTAGCGAGCAAATCCGAACAGACGATCGCCCGGAATGCCATCTCCTGCTCGCAGCGTCACAGTGCGCATAGGCTCGGAACTCAAGCCTTTTATAGGGTAGCGGTTCAATCGGACGATGGAGAGATTGCTCATACGTCTACACCTGACCAAAAAGAGTTAAGCACGATCCCGAATTGTCCGCGCTGTTTGACGCTATCTCGAATTCTCAAAGGTATCGACCAAATAATATTTGAGCGCTTCAGAAGCGGGTTAGCTAAACCTGTTGGCTACGTGACGGCTGCGCCCATTTAAGTCGATATGACCATTCGATACCTCGCTGCCGAAAATACATTCGCCTCAAAGTCAATGAATAATTTCTTTATGATTCAATAACTAAGAGAAAAAACTGGCTATCTCTTCCGGTTTCTTGAGGTACGAACCTCAAAATTATCTGGACTTGAGGTGCGTACCTCAAATAGCCTTGGATGTATGCCGCGATTCGCACATCCTCGATTGACGGCGCAAAAAGGGAGGAATGGATGACTTACACAAAACTGGCCTCGACCAGCGCAATAGTCCTTGCCGCTACTACTCTTTCTACCAAGGCAAATGCTGAAGATCTGACGCTCTGTTGGGCTGCATGGGACCCGGCCAACGCGCTTGTTGAGCTATCAAAAGAATTTGAAGCAGAATCCGGCCACACCATGAACTTCGAATTTGTTCCTTGGCCAAATTTTGCGGATCGGATGCTGAACGAGCTGAATTCTGGGGGTAAGCTCTGCGACCTACTGATCGGTGACAGCCAATGGATTGGCGGTGGCGCTGAGAATGGTCATTATGTCCAGCTGAACGAGTTCTTTGATGCTGAAGGCATCAGCATGGACGATTTCGCGCCGGCCACTGTTTACGCTTACTCGACCTGGCCTAAGGGCACACCAAATTACTACGCGCTGCCTGCGATGGGCGATGCAAACGGCTGGTTCTATCGCAAGGACTGGTTCGAAAACCCCGAAATCCAAGCCGCATACAAAGAAGCAACTGGTCAGGACCTTCGTGAACCTCAGTCTCAGAAAGAATTGCTGCAGATCGCGCAGTTCTTCCAAGGTCGTGAAATCGACGGCAAGACAGTCTATGGCGCCGCAATTTTTACCGAGCGCGGTTCGGAAGGGATCACCATGGGTGTGACCGGAGCGCTGTATCCTTGGGGCTTCAAATACGAAAACACCCCGGGCTCATATGACATGGAAGGCGCGGTAAACTCACCCGAAGCGGTTGAGGCACTGGAATTCTACAAGGAGTTCTACAAAACGGCGACGCCTCCGGGGTATACCAACTCTTACATGGGTGAGAGCTTGGACGCCTTTAAGTCCGGTCAGGTCGCCATGGCTATGAACTGGTTTGCGTTCTTCCCAGGTCTTTATGCCGACCCCAATACTGGCGGTGACAAGATCGACTTCTTCGTGAACCCACCACAAAATCAGGCAGGTTCGACACTGGGCGGACAAGGTATTTCTGTCGTCAGCTACTCTGACAAACAGGACGCCGCACTTGAGTACATTAAGTGGTTTGCACAGCCGGAAGTTCAGGCCAAATGGTGGGAGCTCGGCGGCTACTCGGCGCATAACTCCGTGCTGGAAGATCCTGGTTTCGTAGACAGCCAGCCGTTTGCCGGCGACTTCCTGGAAGCAATGGGCGGTGTACAGGATTTCTGGCAAGAGCCTGCCTATGCGGAACTGCTGCTGGCAATGCAGAAACGCATCCACGACTACGTGGTTGCCGACCAAGGTACAGCTCAAGAAGCGCTTGATCTTTTAATCGAAGATTGGACGGAAGTCTTCGAAGACGAAGGAAAGCTGTAGTCCGGACGCAGACAGGAGCGGGTGCAATCCCGCTCCACCTTCACCCGTGAGTCTTAAACCAACAAGAACTGGCAAAGAGATGTCTGACAGGACAATAGATCGCGTTGCACAGGCAACGCCCGAGCGAGTTGCGCGAAAAATCCGAGGATTATCCGACCGCGCGATCGCCTGGATATTCATCTCCCCAACGATCTTTCTTTTGCTGGCGATCAACATCTTTCCGTTGATCTGGACCATCCAATTGAGCTTTACCAACTACAAGGCCAACCGGATCGGGCGCGAAGTCAAAGATGTCGGCTTCAGGAATTACGAGCGTATCCTGACGGACTCGGACACCTGGCTAAATATGCAGGCGACGGCGCATTTCCTGTTCTGGACGATCTTTTTCCAGGTCCTGATCGGGTTTACTCTGGCGTGGTTGATCAACAAGAAATTCAAGGGCAACGATCTTTGGACCACGATTATCGTGCTGCCAATGATGCTGTCCCCGGCGGTTGTCGGGAACTTCTGGAAGTTCCTGTATCAACCTCAAATCGGACTGTTTAACTACATCGTGTCCTGGTTTACCGGCAAGGACCCGTCGAGCTTTGAAATGCTGGGATCCGTGACGTTGGCTCCGTGGGCGATCGTGATCGTCGACACCTGGATGTGGACCCCCTTCGTGATGCTGATCTGTCTGGCCGGTCTGCGCAGCATTCCCGATTACATCTACGAGGCGGCTGAAATCGACAGGGCCAGCAAGCTGCGACAGTTCTTTACGATTACCATCCCGATGGTGCTACCGTTCCTGATGCTGGCCGTGCTGTTTCGAGGCATAGAGAACTTCAAGATGTTCGACCTGGTTGTTCAGCTAACCGGCGGAGGCCCCGGTTCTGTAACGGAACTCACTTCGATCAACCTGAAACGCGAAGCCTTTGAGAAATGGCGTACGGGCTATGCCTCGGCCTATGCGATCATCCTTTTCGTCACCGTGTTCGGCCTCGCGTCGATCTACGTCAAAGCCCTGAACAAGGTGAAACAGAGATGAGCAGTTTTTCCGTCACCGAACCTTCGAACCGGTCCAAGTGGATCGCAGGATTCCTGGTAATTACTTATGCGCTGATCACGATGATCCCGCTGGTTTGGATCTTGCTGACTGGCTTCAAGTCCCCGGCCGATGCGATCAGTTACCCACCCAAAGTGGTCTTTGACCCCACGCTTGAAGGCTACGTCAATCTCTTCACCACACGAACACGGCAAACGCAGGAGTTTCTGGAAGCAAACCCACCGCAGAACTGGGCCGATGAGATCGTGCGCCAATACGACATGGTGATTGTCGGGCCATCCAAGTTCGGCGAGCGCTTTATGAATTCGGTGATCATCGGATTTGGCTCAACGTTCTTGAGTATCTTCCTTGGCACGTTGGCCGCCTATGCCTTCAGCAGGTTTAAAGTACCGCTTAAGGACGACCTACTATTTTTCATCCTCAGTACAAGGATGATGCCCCCGGTCGCCGTCGCCATCCCGATATTCCTGATGTTCAGAAACCTTGGTCTCAGCGACACGCATTTGGGAATGATCCTGCTGTATACGGGCGTGAATATTTCCTTGGCGGTTTGGTTGCTGAAGGGTTTCATAGACGAAATCCCAAGAGAGTACGAAGAGGCCGCCCTCATAGATGGCTACACGAGATTTCAGGCCTTCTACAAAGTGGTGCTGCCGCAAGCCGCAACCGGCATAGCCTCAACAGCTATCTTTTGCCTGATCTTCGCCTGGAATGAGTACGCGTTTGCCGTGCTGCTGACATCCGCGAATGCGCAGACTGCGCCACCGTTCATCCCGACCATTATTGGTATTGGCGGCCTGGACTGGCCTGCTGTGGCGGCAGGTGCCACGATCTTCCTGATCCCCGTCATGATTTTCACCATCCTGATGCGCAAACATTTGCTGCGTGGGATCACATTCGGAGCCGTGCGCAAATGAGCGATTTTCTAACCGGATTGATGCGGCTCCGCCGCGGCCCGTGGGAGATGGTCGCAACCATCCTTATCGCACTGGGAGTCTTCATGCTGATGCAACCCTTTGTCCTTTGGGCCTTCACCTATTCCTTCATCGTCACGCTGATCGGAACCGTCATGTTCATCATCGTCAGTCATTTCCCGGAGTAGAAATGGCCCAGATCGTAATCAAAAACGTAAGAAAGATGTTTGGCGATTTCACGGCTGTCCGCGAAAGCTCGTTCACGATTGAGGACGGTGAGTTTTTCATGCTGCTCGGGCCATCCGGCTGCGGAAAGACGACGACGCTGCGGATGATAGCTGGATTGGAACTTCCAACATCGGGTGAAATCTATCTGGACGGTGAAGAGATCAGCCAGCGGCCACCGTCGGAGCGGGACATTGCCTTCGTGTTCCAAATGTTCGCGCTGTATCCCCACATGAACGTGCGCAAGAATATCAGCTACCCCCTGATATCGCAGGGCATGCCGCGTGCTGCTGTCAAAGCCAAAGTAGAGGAAGTCGCGGGAATTCTGGGGATCAACGACATCCTCGATAGCCCAGTAGGTGGGCTTTCGGGCGGCGACAGGCAGCGCGTGGCGCTGGGTCGCGCGATTGTTCGCGAACCCAAGGCATTCATGATGGACGAACCTCTTGGTGCCCTGGATGCCGAATTTCGCGAGCATATGGCCGAAGAACTGCGCGCACTTCATGATCGCATGGGCGCGACCACTGTTTACGTCACACATGATCAGTTGGAAGCCATGCAAATGGGCGACAAGATCGTGGTGATGAATAATGCTGTGATCGAGCAATTCGGTACACCCCAGGAAATCTACGACAAACCGGCTACGATGTTTGTGGCGGATTTTATCGGGTCTCCTTCGATGAACTTCCTGCCGTTTGAGGGAAAAGTCGAGCCTGGTTCGGAAATGGTTCGGCTGAATGGCCATGACGAAGCCGTGCCGAGGCTGATGGAAGGGGCGGAAGGTGACTTGGTTTTTGGCGTTCGCCCCGAGCATGTTTTTCTTTCGGATGGGAGCGAATACCGGGCCAAGGTCTTGGCCGCAGAATACTTGGGAACCACCCAGATCGTAACATTGCAAAGTCCGAACGGAGAACTGAAAGCTCGCATTGATGCACGCGAGGTCGTCAGTCCCGGTGAGACAGTGGGATTGGAGTTCCGCTCCCCCGCAGTAACTTTGTTTGAGAAATCTACCGGGCGCGCGTTGAGGTCCGCTCTGAACGACGAGGTGCTGAGCAATGGCTGAAGTCGTTTTGGAGAATATCTTGAAGTCATTTGGCAACGTCAAAGCGGTGGACGGTATTTCGATGACGATCCCCAACGGTGCATTTGTGGTGTTGTTGGGCCCGACTGGCGCGGGAAAAACAACGACGCTGAGATTGATATCCGGACTCGAGAAACTGGATTCAGGAACTGTGCACATTGCCGGGCGTGACGTTGGAATAGACACTCCCGCTCAGCGCGATGTAGCGATGGTCTTCCAGCAGTACTCGCTGTACCCGCATATGACAGTGCGGGAAAACCTGTCCTTCCCTCTACGGTCGCCGATCCTGAAGACCCCAGAGGACGAGATCACCAGGAAGGTTAATGAGGTCTCGGAGATTCTTCAGATCCCGCACAAACTGGATAACAAAGCCACTGAACTGTCTGGCGGTGAAATGCAGCGCGTTTCAATTGGACGAGCGCTGGTGCGTGATCCCCAAATCTTCCTGATGGATGAGCCGCTCAGTTCTTTGGACGCCAAGCTTCGGGCGGATTTGCGGGTCGAGTTGAAAAGGATTCAGGCCGATCTGGGGTCAACCTTGCTCTACGTGACCCATGATCAGGTCGAAGCCATGACAATGGCGACGCATATCGGTGTTTTGGAGAACGGCCGGTTGGTTCAGTACGGAACACCTCGGGACATTTATGAAAACCCGGGCAGTGTTTACGTAGCCAGCCGATTGGGTCTGCCGCGGATAAATATCCTGCCGTCCGGGTTGTTCGAAGGCGATCACAAAGGCCCGCAGATTGGCCTACGCCCGGAAAACATCATTGAAGGCGAAGGCAGTGAAGCGCGTGTCATACGTGCTGAACATCTGGGGGATCAAACGCGGTTGCACCTGGACTTAAACGGTCACCCGGTTGTGACCTTGATTGATGTCCATCAGGATTATCCATCTGGAAAAGTTATAAAAATCCGCCCCCACAACCCTTTGTATTTTGACGCGTCCGGCGCGCGAGTGAATTAAGGAGCAAAAGCATGGCCCAGTTCCTCAACACAAAAGAAACTCTGGTGACAGAGGCGATAGACGGCCTTCTGGCCTCCTCCGGAGGGCAACTTACCCGGCTGGACGGATACCCACACATCAAGGTGATTTTCAGGTCGGATTGGGACAAGTCGAAGGTCGCCTTGGTGTCAGGCGGAGGATCTGGCCACGAACCCGCCCATGCAGGTTTTGTTGGCCCCGGTATGTTGACAGCAGCGGTGTGCGGCGAAGTGTTTGCTTCCCCGTCGGTAGAGGCGGTACTGGCGGGCATTCTTGCGGTTACGGGTGAGGCTGGGTGCTTGCTTATCGTGAAGAATTACACCGGTGATCGGTTGAACTTTGGACTGGCAGCTGAACGCGCCCGTGCATTGGGCCGCAAGGTAGAGATGGTTGTTGTTGATGATGACATCGCCCTGCCCGACCTTCCGCAACCACGTGGCGTCGCAGGCACGTTGTTCGTACACAAGATCACCGGAGCGCTTGCAGAAAGCGGTGCGGATCTAGACACCGTTACCAAAGCAGCAACAAGCACTATAGCAAAGGTTGTCAGCATCGGCATGAGCCTGGACACCTGTACCGTTCCGGGGTCTCCAAAAGAAGATAGGATTGCACCCGGGAAGGCAGAGCTTGGCTTGGGTATCCATGGTGAACCCGGCGTGCAGCAAGTCGAATTCTCAAATGCTGTATCGGCGATGTCCACAGTGGTGGAGAAGCTGAAACAAAGGGTTGGGTCCGGCGATTGTGTGGCGTTGGTCAACAACCTTGGTTCCACAACTCCGCTGGAAATGTCTGTCCTCGCGCATGCCTTGTCCGAGACTGGTATTGCCCATCACATCATCGGCCCGGCGCCAATGATGACATCGCTGGATATGCACGGGTTTTCTGTTTCTATTCTGCCTGTAGATCAGAACGATTTAGCGGCACTTGAAGCTCCTGTTGATCTGGCGGCTTGGCCCGGCGTCAATTCCATCGACCCGATAAAAGTAGCGCCTTTGCCTGATGGCCTGACCCCTATCGATCCAATTCCTTCGAACAATCCCGCCACAAGGGAGACGATCACCCGATTGTCTGAACTGCTCATCAACGCCGAGAAGAACCTGAACGAGCTGGACGCGAAATCCGGAGATGGCGATACAGGAAGCACGTTGGCGACGGCCGCTAGAGCGTTGCAAGGTAGCCTTGACCGAATGCCGCTCGCTGACCTGACACAACTGTTTCCGGCGTTGGGCAATGAGTTAAGCCAGACAATGGGTGGTTCTTCCGGCGTGATACTCGCAATTTTTTTCAACGCGGCTGGAGATGCCTCTGCGAGCGGGGCTTCGGTACCGAAGTCACTGGTCGAAGGTCTGAATCGCGTCAGCCAGGTTGGGGGTGCCAAGGTAGGTGACAGGACAATGATTGACGCCCTGGCACCGGCACTTGCCGCTCTGCCATCTGGTCTGGCGCATGCGGCCGAGGCTGCCCGCGAAGGCGCGAACAACACCGCGAATATTCGACGTGCGAAGGCAGGCCGCGCAGCCTATGTTCCCGAAGAAAACCTAGTTGGGCATAACGATCCGGGCGCTGAGGCTGTTGCTTTGTTGTTTGAAGGCTTAGCGCAGGAGATTGAGGGCTGAAGAACACGTGGAAGATCAAACACGAAAACTAGAATTGGTGAAAAAGCCAACTGTCAATGACATCGCTCGCGTGGCGGGTGTCAGCCTTGCGACCGTTGATCGGGTGTTGAACAGGCGCCCTGGCGTACGAGCAGTGACTGTACAGAAAGTACAGAGGGCGATTGATGAGCTAGGCTATGTGCGCGACACGGCCGCAGCCAACCTGGCGCGAAACCGCGTCTACAATTTCCTCTTTGTTTTACCAGACTCGGACAACGAGTTTGTGGAGGCAATAAGCAGTCAAATCGCTGAACAAACACGTGACCAATTTATCCAACGGACGCGCATTGCAGTAAAGAACGTCGCTCCGTTCGAGCCGCAAGATATCGTCAACATTCTAGATGCAGTCGACAGTTTGGACGTTGACGGTGTCGCCGTTTTCGGGCCCGAAACGCCTTCTGTCCGCGACGCTGTAAAAAGGCTCAGGGACAAAGGCGTTCCGGTGGTTGCCTTGGTGTCCGACTTGCCGAGTTCTGAGCGAGACCACTTTGTCGGAATTGATAACGTTTCGGCAGGACGAACTGCCGCTCGGCTGATGGGAAGATTTGTCCATCGCGAAGGTAAGATCTTGGTTCTTACAGGATCCCGTTTGGCGCGTGACCACCTGGAGCGTCGTCAAGGCTTTGACCTTGTTGTGGCTGAAGAATTTCCGCACCTCGAAGTCGTAGCATCAGTCGAGGGCCGGGATGACCCGGATCTGATTTACAAGATGATGCCTGAAATATTTGAAACCTACCCAGATCTGGTCGGAATATACTCGTCAGCAGCGGGTAATGCAGGCCTGATTCAATTCCTTTCAGAGAACAAGCTCAGCGAAGATCTGGTGATCATAGCTCATGAGCTTACACCGCTCAGTCGTGAGGCGCTCACGCTCGGTACATTTGACGCTTTGATCTCGCAAGACACCGGGCACATTGTACGTTCAGCCGTCCGCCTGCTGCGTGCGACTTCGGATAAGGTTCCGTTCAACAAAGCGCAGGAACGTATCCGCATCGACATCTATCTGAAGGAAAATTTACCGCCATAGAGGCTTAGGTTTTGGGGAGGAGATTTTATGAAGACGATCAAAGGACCAGCTTTGTTTCTTGCGCAATTTGCAGGGGACGAAGCGCCGTTCAATTCGTGGGACGCGATCACTAAATGGGCAGCTGAGTGTGGATACAAAGGCGTTCAGGTGCCCAGTTGGGACGGCCGGCTGTTCGACCTGGAACAGGCCGCATCCAGCACCGGTTATTGCGAAGACTTCAAAGGTAAAGCCAGGGAAAATGGCGTCGAAGTCACTGAACTGTCAACGCACCTTCAGGGCCAACTTGTGGCTGTTCACCCGGCCTATGACAGTGCGTTTGACGGCTTTGCGGCTGAAAGTGTGCGAGGGAACCCGAAAGCCAGACAAGAATGGGCGGTGGAACAGGTCAAAAAGGCGCTATCGGCTTCAAAAAACCTGGGTATTTCGGCTCATGCGACATTCTCTGGCGCGTTGGCGTGGCCCTATGTCTATCCTTGGCCGCAGCGCCCTGCTGGTTTGATCGAAACGGCGTTTGATGAGCTCGCTCGGCGTTGGGTGCCGATCCTGGATCACGCCGAAGAATGCGGCGTTGACGTCTGTTACGAAATTCACCCAGGTGAGGACCTCCACGACGGCGTGACGTACGAGATGTTTCTCGAACGGACAGGCAATCACCCACGCGCTTGCATGTTGTACGACCCGTCGCACTACGTGCTGCAATGCCTCGACTATCTGGACAATATCGACATCTACAAAGATCGGATCCGGATGTTCCATGTCAAAGATGCCGAGTTTAACCCGACCGGCCGACAGGGTGTTTATTCCGGGTATCAAGGCTGGGTCGATCGTGCCGGGCGCTTCCGGTCGCTTGGCGATGGCCAGGTGGATTTCGGGGCGGTCTTTTCAAAAATGGCGGCGAATAACTTTGATGGCTGGGCAGTTGTCGAATGGGAATGCTGCCTCAAACACCCCGAGGATGGAGCGCGTGAAGGCGCTCAGTTCGTGTCCGATCACATCATCCGTGTGACCGAGAAAGCCTTTGATGATTTCGCTGATGGTGGCGCAGACGAAGCCGCCAATCGTAAAATGCTGGGGATTGAGTGATGGTCACAGGACGCAGTGAAGAAACCTCGGGTCGCATTCGCCTTGGCATGGTTGGCGGCGGAAACGACGCCTTCATAGGCGGTGTTCATCGCATAGCCGCTCGACTAGACGACAAGTTCGAGTTGGTTGCCGGTGCGTTGTCTTCGACGCCTAAAAAATCCATGGAAAGTGGGCAGGCATTGGGGCTTGAACGAGTCTACGAAGACTTCAAACAAATGGCGATCAGAGAAGCCCGGCTGAAATCTGGAATCGAGGCGGTCTCAATCGTCACGCCAAATCACGTTCACTATGCAGCCGCGCGTGAGTTCCTGAAGCGCGGTATTCATGTAATTTGTGACAAGCCACTCACCTCGACCCTTGCCGATGCAAAAAAGCTGGTCAAAGCAGCTGAAAGCGCGAATGCCCTATTCATTTTGACCCACAATTACACGGGCTATCCGATGGTTCGGCAGGCACGTGAAATGGTTGCCAACGGCGATATCGGAAAGATACGCGTGGTTCAGGTTGAATACCCGCAGGACTGGCTGACCGTGCAACAGGATTTCAAACAGGCAGAATGGCGAACCGATCCCGAGCGCTCGGGCGCGGGTGGATCAACCGGTGACATCGGAACCCATGCTTACAACCTCGCTTGCTTTGTAACCGGGCTGAAGGCGGAAAGCTTGGCGGCGGACTTGCAGGCCTTTGTGCCGGGGCGCAAAGTCGATGACAACGCGCATGTGTTGCTACGTTTCGAAGGTGGAGCGCGCGGTATGTTGTGGTCTTCTCAGGTGGCTCCCGGCAACGAAAATGCACTCCGATTGCGAGTCTATGGCGAAAAAGGTGGGCTGGAGTGGTCTCAGGAAGATCCTAACTATCTTTGGTTTACGCCCTACAACGAACCCAAGCTTCTAATCACCCGAAATGGAGCTGGGGCTGGTGATCCTGCCAATAGGTTGAGCAGAGTTCCTCCGGGCCATCCCGAGGGGTATCTGGAAGGGTTCGCGAATATCTATGGGGAGGCTGCGGAGGCGATCCAAGCTTTCCGAAACGAGACTTCACCTGACGCTTCGGTTGTTTATCCAACGGTTCGCGACGGCCTCAATGGCGTTAAGTTTGTAGCCGCATGCGTGCAAAGCTCTTCAAAAAATGCGGCTTGGATCAAGTTGGAGTAAAGTCTGGTTGTGCGGATTTAGTGGACATCTTGAAAAACGCTGTGAGTATCTGCCAAGAACTGAAGCTCGCACAAACTATATAGATGAACACTCCGGTACAACAAGCTGCGAGCATCGCTGAACGGATGTTATGTGAACCACCTTAACGCTGTACCATCACTCGCCGAGGTCCTCGTCATTCGCATCCCCAGTTTCATGAATCTCTTGCTTTTTCATATGCCAAATGAATGCAATGTGATTTATGACGCGATCGATCTCATCTACCTCGCCTGTAGTATGAGCGGCTGCAATCAGTTTGAACTGCGTTTCTAAGTCTTCAGCGAGGTCCGCGTCACTGGTTCACAGGTTGTCCCTAGCCCCCACCATCGCGACAAACTCCGCAAAATCTTCTTCCCACATCTCATTGGGATAGGCCCTCGTATCAATCTCGGGATCGTTCTCGCCCACGCCTCAGCCCCGTTACGCTCGCTATAACGTTTCAAACAAGTCACTTGAGAGGTACTTCGACTTTTTTGTTGCCGAAACCGGTTTCGGAACGAACAAATAGTAGGATGACAACGAATCCCAGTCTGCAAAACCGCCAATCTCAGTCTAGGAGCGCCTCACCGCCACGGCGGGTGAAACTCGACGAATTGGCGGATCATCTCGGGCTTTCAAAGAGCACGGTATCGCGCGCATTGAACGGGTATTCAGACATCTCGGAAGTCACGCGAAAGAGAGTTGAGGTCACGGCGAGGAAGATGGGCTATCGCCCGCTCAGTCACGCGCAGGCTATTCGAACAGGAAAAGTTCGCGCTATAGCGATGGTCATCAACAGCGAAGAACCGGACCAGCACAACCCGTTTCTTCAGGATTTTCTGGCAGGCGCTTGCGAAGCAGCCAGTGCGTCGGACTGGACAATGACAATTTCCACGGCAAAGTCCGGGAAAGATATGCTCAATGTGTTGGGACGTCTTGTCGAAGAACGCAAGGCAGATGGTTTCATTTTGCCCCGGACCGAAGTGGACGACGCGCGGGTAAAGTACCTTGGAGAATTGCAGGTCCCATTTATCCTATATGGGCGGACGGAATACGGCCAATCGGATCCAATGGATGATATGTCTTGGTTTGACATATCGGGTGAAGCAGCAATCAGAAATGCGGTCGTTCGATTGGTCAACTTTGGCCATAGCCGTATCGGTTATGTCGGCAGTGATCCGAAGTTCAACTACAGTCATTTGCGCCGCGACGGGTATCTTGAAGGCCTGAAAGTTGCCGGCTTGCGGGATGATCCAGAATTGATCCGGGAAGGTGCACGGACACGCGAAGAAGGGGCTAACGAAGCGCGGTCACTGTTGAAATTGGACCACCCGCCAACCGCAATGGTGTTTGCGACCGACTTGGCTGCATTAGGGTGTTATCCAGTTTGCGCTGAACTTAGCCTTGAGATCGGAAAAGACGTTTCAATCCTTGGATATGACGGCATTCCCGAATGCCAATACGTCAATCCGGGGCTGACAACATTCAGCGTGGATTCGAGACGCGCAGGAGAGCGTCTGGCCACGCTACTGATCCGCCAAACCCGAGGCGAAGAACCCGCAACCCTGCGCGAACTCAGCGAAGCCGTGCTTATCGCACGCGAATCCGACGGGCCACCCCGGCTGACACCCGAGGCACTGGCGCGAAAAATCAACCTAATCCAACGATCATAACCGGGGAGGAAACCGACTATGAAACTCACACCTAAAGTATCTCGGCTGATGCTGGGCACATCGCTGGCGCTGGTGCTGGCTGCCGTTTCTGCGCAGGCGGACACAATCCGCTTCTGGACCACCGAGGAACAGCCCGAACGTCTGGCAAAGCAGCAAGAGATGGCCGATCAGTTCAAAGCCGAAACCGGAACCACGGTTGAGGTGATCCCGGTTACAGAAACCGATCTGGGCACCCGTGCCACCGCTGCTTTTGCTGCTGGTGACCTGCCGGATGTGGTTTACCACCCGCTGCAGTACGCCCTGCCTTGGGCCGAAGCCGGAATTCTGGACACCGAAGCAGCGTCTGAGGTGATCGAAGAACTGGGCGCCGATACGTTTGCACCGGGCGCGCTAGGAATGGCGGCGTTCAACGGTGAAACGGCCTCTGTTCCGGTCGACGGCTGGACCCAAATGGTAGTCTATCGCAAAGACTTGTTCGACGAAGCCGGTCTGGAAGCGCCCGACAGCTTTGCCGACATTCAGGCCGCGCTGGAAGCGTTGCACAACCCGCCGGAAATGTATGGCTTTGTCTCGGCCACCAAGGTTGATGAGAACTTCATGAGCCAGGTGCTCGAGCATGTTTTCCTGGCCAATGGCGTGTCCCCGGTTGGCCCCGATGGGTTCCAGCCGTTGGACGAAGCCAAAACCACCGAGGTTCTGGATTTCTACAAAGCGATCTCCAAGGCATCTCCTCCGGGTGAGCTGTTCTGGAAGCAATCGCGCGAGCTGTATTTTGACGGCAAGGCCGCGATGATCATCTGGTCGCCCTTCATTCTGGATGAACTGGCCGGTCTGCGGGATAGTGCTCCGCCGACCATCAATGACGACCCAACCTCGCGCGATCTGGCCAGCAAAACCGGCATCGTAACCAAACTGTCCGGCCCGTCGAACCCCGATGGCGCAGCATGGGGTGACGTCCGTTACTTTGGCATCACCAACGACGCGGACACCGATGCGGCGATGGAATTCGTGAAATTCGCGATGGATGACGGCTATTCCCAGACGCTGGCGATCGCGCCCGAGGGTAAGTTCCCGGTGCGCCGCGGCAATGCGGACAACCCGAATGCATTCTCTGAGGCTTGGGCCGAACTGCCCGTTGGCGTCGACCGCAAGGCACCGCTGGGTGAGCTATACGAACAGTCGATGATCGACGAGATCGTCGGCGGTTTGGATGTGGCGCAGCGCTGGGGCGTGGCCGAGGGTCAGCTGGCACTGGCATCGAAGATAATCAACAGCCAGGCGATCAACCGCGTCGTCCGCCAGTATATCGACGATGAGATTGACGCCGCAGCAGCCGTTACGGCGATGAACGAAGAACTCGCCAAGGTCGAGTAACGCTACCACTCAATGGCATCTGCAGCGGCGTTCGCGCCGCTGCACCCAACCCTCTGAGGTCTCTCATGTCTTCGGCCACCCCACCGAACGGTACCGGGGCTCTTGCCAAGCGCGAAGCGCGTCTTGCCTGGGCATTGCTGGCTCCGACCGTGATAAGCGTGTCTCTTGTTGTGATCCTGCCGCTGCTGGCGATCATCTGGATCAGCTTCAAGCCCTTTACCTTGTCCGACCTGCGCCCACCGGCGCCGGTTGTCCGAGAAAGCCTGCGTGGATCGGGCGATGATCTGCGGATCGAATATCGCCTGCGTAATTCCAGTCAGGAGATTGCCATCGGCGGCGTCACTCTAAGCGATGTGCTGCCTGAGGCTGTGACACCCACAGGTGAGATCGCAGCACCATGTGTGCTGGAAGGACAAGACCTGTTCTGCGATTTTGGTATCTTGGATGGCGGCCAACGCGAGAGAATTCGTATCCCGGTCACCGTAGACGGCGACCCTGACGCATTCGAAGAGTTGGTCGAAGGGTCAGAACCCGACGTCACAGGCAGCGGTCCCAATGTGCTGACCAATTTCGAGTTCAGCCTTGAAAACTACGCCCGCGTCTTCGATGGGTCAGAGTTCTGGGGCGTGCTTTGGGTGACGCTGTTCTACACCGTCTTCGGAACCATCGGCGCATTGGTCATGGGATTGTTCGCCGCGCTGCTGCTTAACAAAAGTTTCCGCGGTCAAGGGTTCATACGCGGGCTCTATCTGTTCCCATATGTCGCTCCGGTGATTGCTGTAGCGTTCACCTGGGTTACTCTATTTGACCCATTCTCTGGCTCAGCCAATGCACTGCTGGTTCAAATGGGCCTGAGCAGCGAACCGATCAACTTCTTCGGCGAACGACCACTGGCGCTGATCATGGTGACGGTGTTCGAGATTTGGCGCTATTTCCCGCTGTCCTTCCTGTTCATTCTGGCGCGAATGCAATCCATAGACTCTAGCATGTATGAGGCGGCGGATATGGACGGCGCCTCTCCGTTCCAGAAGTTCTGGCTGCTGAGCATCCCGCAACTGCTGGGTATCCTGTCGGTGCTGTTCCTGCTTCGCTTTATCTGGACGTTCAACAAGTTCGACGACATCTTCCTGCTGACCGGCGGCAATGCGGGCACCCGCACGCTGACCGTAAATGTCTATGAGCAGGCCTTTGCAATCTCGAACATCGGCGCAGGCGCGGCCGTCGCCGTAGTGATCCTGATGTGCCTGATCGCGTTTAGCTTCGTCTTCTTCCGCTTCATCAGCCGAGAGGAGGGTCTGTGATGCGCAAAGGGTATATAACCGGCCCTGTTCTGGGCGCGCTATGGATGGTGGTGATCGCCACCACCGCTGCCATCACCATGTCGTTCTCAACCGGCGACGCATTCCGACCACAGGTCTTACTGTGCCTGATCTGGGGAACACTGGCTGGTCTTGTTTATGTCCGTTTTCCGCTACAGCGCGCGCGCGCGCGTCTGGGTATTTCGGCACTGTTGGGCCTGTCTTGCCTCACCGCATTTGGACCGGTTCTGATCGGCTCTGGCACATCGTTGCAGGCGATTCTGATCACGGTGATCGGCATTGCCGTTGTGATGCATCTGTCGATGGCGGCGATCCTGAAGGAAACACCGTTCAGTGAGCTCACCCGCCATGAATACGAGGATGCGGTGATCCGGTTCTGCACCGGTTTTGGTTATATCTTTTTCACCGCCATCGTGATCATTCCGTTCTATGTGATGGTGATGACCAGCCTGAAATCCCAGCAGGCGCTCTTGCAGAACCCGCTGGATTTCTCGGTGGACCTGAGCCAGGGCGCCGCCCTGTTCCGCAGCTATACCGAGCTGTTCCGCGACTTCAATTTCGGCAGCTATCTGTGGACGTCCTTCTATGTCTCGGTACTGACAGTGTTCATAACGCTGCTGTTCAGCGTACCCGGAGCCTATGCCGTGGCGCGGTTCCGGTTTCAGGGACAAAAGGCCTTTTCACGCTCGATTCTGCTGATCTACATGGTGCCGATGATCGTTCTGGCGCTGCCGATCTATATTGCGTTCTCGCTGACCGGCCTGCGCAACTCGATCCTCGGCATCGTGATGATCTACCCGGTGACGACAATTCCAGTCGCGTTGTATATGCTGCAGGGCTATTTTCGCGGATTGCCGACCGAGGTGGAAGAGGCCGGGCTGATGGACGGCCTGTCCCGCCTGGCGGTGATCTGGAAGATTACCTTGCCACTGAGCCTGCCAGCGCTGGCCTCGGTCTCGCTCTATGTCTTTATGATCGCCTGGAACGAGTTCCTTCTGGCCTTCATGCTGCTGGACGACCCGTCGAAATTTACCCTGACCCGAGGAGTCACGATGCTGAACTCCTCAGAAATTCCCCGTCAGCACCTGATGGCCGGTGCGGTGATCGCCACCGTGCCGATCATGGCGCTGTTCCTGGGGCTTGAACGTTTTATGACCAAAGGCCTCACAGCGGGGTCTGTCAAAGGATGACCGAGATGAATCAACACACAAACCCCGACCGCGAGGCACGCAATATCCTGATTGCCAATGATCGCGGTGGCTACACGATCCCAACCGAAGGGCTGTACCCATACCAATGGAACTGGGACAGCGCGATTACTGCGCTTGGATTTGCCCAGTTCGACCTCGTCCGCGCCTGGGTCGAGATCGAGACACTGTTTACCGGGCAATGGGATAATGGCATGGTGCCGCACATCCTTTTCCACCAGCAGGATGAAGGGTATTTCCCCGGCCCGGATGTTTGGGGCTGCAATGGTCCGATCCCCTCATCGGGTATTATCCAACCCCCCATCGCGGCCACGATGACCCGCAAAATCTGGGAACAGGACACCGCGTTCGGAGACGCGCGGATGAAGGCGCTGTTCCCAAAGCTGCTGGCTTGGCACCGCTGGATCATGAAATGGCGTTTGGATGAATTCGGGGCTGTTTGTACAACCCACCCTTGGGAAGCGGGTCGTGATAACGCGCCAGACTGGGACAATTCAATGGCGCGCATGGATGCGTCGGATGTGGGAGAGTACAAACGCCGCGACACCAGCCATGTTAACAGCGAGGATCGCCCGACAAAGTTCGACTATGACCGTTACATCAGGCTGGTACAGATCGGTCGAAAAGCAGGCTGGGATCAGCAGGAGCTGCTGTCGCTGAACCCGTTCCGTATCGCCGATCCGACGATGACCTTTGCTACACTGCGGGCCGCGCGGGACTTGCTGGTGATCAGTGAACAGCTTGGTCTGGCAGCTGAAGGCTTAAGCACAGACATTGAAAAACTGGAAGCCGGCGCTCGCTCGCTTTGGAACGAAGAGCTGGGCAGCTTTGATGCGCGCGACACACATACCGGCGAGATGTCAGGCAGCGTATCGAACGCGTCCTACCTGTGCTGGTATGCGGGTGTTGAGTCGGACAAGATGCTGGAACGGTTGAAAACCACACTAGAAACCGTGCCCTATCCAGTTCCGAGTTATGACCCGGAAATGCCGAAATTCGACGCGCGCCGCTATTGGCGCGGGCCCACCTGGGCTTTCATGAACATGATGATCGGATTCGGGCTACAGGATCTGGGCCATTCCGAGCACGCGGATCAGTTGCGCAAAAAAACCGGCGATCTGATCTCGGGCTTTGGTTTTGCAGAATACTTCGATCCAATAACCGGGAGCCCGGCTGGTGGTAAGGCTTTCTCTTGGACAGCAGCGGTTTGGCTTCACTGGGCGGGGAGGGCCTGATGGGTAGCATCGAACTTAAATCAGTCGAAAAATGGTTCGGCTCGGCCCAGGTCATCAAGGGCGTGGAGCTCAAGATCGAAGAGGGCGAGTTCATCGTTTTCGTTGGCCCATCGGGCTGCGGAAAGTCCACTCTGTTGCGCATGATCGGCGGGCTCGAGGATATCTCGCGCGGGTCGTTGTTGATCAATGACAGCGATGTCACCGATCACCCGCCTTCAAAGCGCGGCCTGACGATGGTGTTCCAATCCTATGCGCTGTACCCGCATCTGACAGTTGCCGAGAATATGGGGTTTTCTTTGAAGGTGGCCGGAGTTCCCAAGGCGGACATCGCCGAACAGGTCAACCGCGCGGCCGAGGTTCTCAAGCTGGGAACGTTCCTGGAACGCCGACCCAAAGACCTGTCTGGTGGTCAACGGCAACGGGTGGCTATTGGCCGATCCATTGTCCGCGATCCCACCGCGTTCCTGTTTGACGAACCGCTTTCCAACCTCGACGCCGCCCTGCGGGTCGAGATGAGGTATGAGATCGCCAAGCTGCACCAAAGCCTCAAGCGCACGATGATCTACGTGACACATGATCAGGTCGAAGCGATGACATTGGCCGACCGCATCGTGGTTTTGGAATACGGCAAGATCGCTCAGGTCGGTACGCCGCGCGAGCTGTATGAACGCCCTGCGAACCTGTTCGTGGCCCAGTTCATCGGCAGCCCAAAGATGAATATCCTGCCCTGCGCGACCGAGGGTGACAGTTTCCATCTTGAGCACGGCCGCAGTGGCCCGTTTTTAAGGTCCGCAGCGGCCACCAAGATTGGCATCCGCCCCGAACACATTCGGGTAGGCGCTGCAGGCGATGGTCAGACTGACGGCGTCATCGAGGTGATCGAATATCTGGGTGCAGACACATTCCTGATTGTGGATTGTGGAAGCGAGGACAAGGTTACAGTCCGTCTGACCGGCGATACGGCCCTGACACCGGGCACCCAGATTGGTCTGCACTTCCCCGCCGACAATCTGCATTTTTTCGATGAAGACGGGCAGGCGTTGGGCCTTGGATAGATGAACCCACCGGTATCCGTTGCAAACCTTGACCATTGACACTCAAGAACACAGTGAGTGTAAAGCCGAAGCAATCCCTATCAATGTGGGCTGCTATATTCAGCCTAAACCTAGTGTCTTTGCCCCCTGAAATTGGGCCACTATTTTGTGCCCGTTGGGTTGCACGGGGTGGATGCCGTGATCTTGGCACAACAGGTGCCGTGGCGGAAGGTACAGCCGTCTACACCGCCGTGCATGAACGCGGTGCCTACTACTTTACCTCGAAAGAAAGTAAAGCGAAGTTCGAAGCAAACTCTGAAGCGTATCTTCCACACTATGGCGGCTTCTATGCCTTCGTGATCGCGCTTGGCAAAAAATTCGATGGAGATCCGAAACATGCGGACATCATTGACGGGCCGCTTTTTCTATTTGTGAATTCGCATTTGAGCAGCGGGTGTTGAGCCGACTCAAGAATTGGTTACGCGATGTTTTAACCACCCACGGATACCAGTTGATTGAACAAATTTTTAATCCCAGATACCTCGATAGTAAAAATAATATTCATTATCATATAGTTAACAATACATACTGCTATTACTAAAAATTTAGTTTGACAGCTGCGCCGAATATCACCGATGCTGATTGCCATCCGGTCTGCGCCGGATCACATAATCTTGGGAGGAGACAGATGCGGAGACATCTACTTTCCGCCGTGGCGGCAGCGGCCGTCATTGCGGGGCATGGGCCTGTTTGGGCCGACGAAGCCGCAGCACAACGTTGGATTGACGACGAATTCCAGCCATCGACCTTGTCGAAGGACGAACAGTTGTCCGAAATGAAGTGGTTCATCGAAGCTGCACAACCGTACTCGGGCATGGAAATCAATGTCCTGTCCGAAGGTATCCCGACGCATTCCTATGAATCCGAGGTTCTGACTAAGGCATTCGAGGAAATCACAGGTATCAAAGTCAATCACCAGATTCTCGGCGAAGGTGAAGTGGTTCAGGCCGTTCAGACTCAGCTGCAAACCGGGCGGAACCTTTATGATGGTTATGTCAACGACAGCGATCTGATCGGAACACATTCGCGCCTGCAGTTAGCCTATCCGCTGACCGACATGATGGGTGGCGATTGGGCGGCGACAACTTCGCCGACGCTGGATCTAGATGACTTCATGGGCATTCAGTTCACCACCGGACCGGACGGCAAGTTGTATCAGCTGCCTGACCAGCAGTTCGCAAACCTCTACTGGTTCCGCAAGGACTGGTTCGATGACGAGGACAACAAAGCCGCGTTCAAAGAGAAATACGGCTATGATCTGGGCGTTCCGGTTAACTGGTCGGCCTACGAAGACATCGCTGAATTCTTCACAAATGACGTAAAAGAAGTCGATGGCGTCGCGATCTATGGCCACATGGACTATGGCAAGCGCGCGCCTGACCTCGGATGGCGCATGACCGACGCCTGGCTGTCGATGGCTGGTGCTGGTGACGTGGGCGAGCCGAACGGTGTTCCCGTCGACGAATGGGGCATTCGCATGGAAGCGGGCACATGTAACCCGGTCGGTGCTTCCGTTTCGCGCGGTGGTGCTGCAAACGGTCCGGCTGCGGTCTATGCGATCCGCAAGTGGGATGAATGGCTGCGGAACTATGCGCCTCCGGGTGCCGCAAGCTATGACTTTTATCAGTCGCTACCGGCGCTCAGCCAAGGCAATGTGGCCCAGCAGATATTCTGGTACACCGCCTTTACCGCCGACATGGTCAAGCCCAAATCCGAAGGCAACAACACCGTCGACGACGAAGGCACGCCGCTGTGGCGGATGGCGCCCAGCCCGCATGGCCCCTACTGGGAAGAAGGCCAGAAGGTTGGTTATCAGGATGTGGGTTCCTGGACCTTCCTGAAATCGACCCCTGCGGATCGTGCTCAGGCAGCATGGCTGTACGCTCAGTTCGTGACGTCCAAGACTGTCGATGTGAAAAAGTCCCATGTGGGTCTGACCTTCATCCGCGACAGCTCGGTCAACCACGAGTCGTTTACCGAACGTGCGCCCAAGCTGGGAGGTCTGGTCGAGTTCTATCGCTCACCTGACCGCGTGGCATGGTCGCCGACCGGCATCAACGTCCCGGATTATCCGAAGCTGGCCCAGATCTGGTGGCAGCAGATCGGTGACGTGAACTCGGGCGCGTTTACTCCGCAAGAGGCGATGGACCGTCTGGCAGAAGAGATGGACATCACCATGGCCCGTATGCAGGCCGCGGATGAAAGCGCAGGTGTTTACGGTGGATGCGGACCGCGCCTGAACGAGCCGCAGGATGCGTCATTCTGGCTCGAGAAAGAAGGTTCGCCCAAGGCCAAGCTTGAGAACGAAAAGCCGCAAGGCCAGACTGTCAACTATGACGAGCTGGTTCAGCGCTGGCAGTCTCAGTAAGCCAAAGCAACCCGGGGTGCCGTTCGCGGCATCCCACACCAAGACCAAGACAGCGCGGGCGCTGCGGGATCGGAATTCGCGAAAATGATCGAACTACAGGACGCGACCAAGCGGGTCGGCAACGTCATCCATATCAAACCAACCAACCTGACGCTGCAGACCGGCCATTTCAATGTGCTGCTTGGCGCGACAGGATCGGGCAAGACCTCTCTGATCAAGATGATGGCCGGGCTGGACCCGATTGCCTCGGGCAAGGTCTGTATGGATGGGAAGGATGTGACTAAACTGAACACGCAGAAGCGGCAGATCAGCCTGGTGCACCAGTTCTTTGTGAACTACCCGCATATGACCGTGTTCGACAACATCGCCTCTCCGTTGCGCGTTGCGGGCATGGCAAAGTCCGAGATTGTGGGCCGCGTGGAAGAAGCCGCAGATCTGCTTCAACTGCGCCCGATGTTACACCGCCGCCCGCATGAGCTGTCGGGCGGGCAACAGCAACGCACGGCACTGGCGCGCGCCATTGCGAAAGAGAGCCGCGCCGTCTTTCTCGACGAACCGTTGGCCAACCTTGATTACAAACTGCGTGAAGAATTACGCGAGCAGCTGCCCGATCTGTTCGCAGGTCGTGGTGCTGTGGTGGTTTATGCCACTTCAGAGCCCGAAGAAGCACTGCTACTGGGTGGATACACGGCCCTGATGGAAGATGGCCGCGTGACCCAGTTCGGGCCGACCGCTGATATTTATCGCAACCCTGAGAACATCGCCGCCGCGCGAGTTTTTTCGGATCCGCCGATCAATGTCGCGCGCATCACTGTGTCCGGCGCTCAGGCGCAAATGGCTGGTGGAGGTGGCTGGGCTGTCACAGAAATGGCCGACGGAGATTACATGGTCGCCGTGCGTCCCCATCGGGTGACCCCGTTTCGCTCTTGCGATGATGATGTGGAGCTTACCGGCCGCGTGATTGTGACCGAACTGTCCGGCTCGGATTCCAGCGCGCATTTCCAACATGGCGATGATGCGTGGGTGTCACTTGCCTCGGGCGTCCACCCCTATCAGGTTGGCGAAGATCACAGCTTCTACATGAACCCGGCCCACTGCCGGTATTTCGGCCAAGATGGCAAAAGGATAGCCTGACATGGCACAGATCAAGCTTTCAAACCTGCGACACAGCTACATGTCGACGCCGAAAGACCCGCAAGACTATGCACTGAAGGAAATCGACGTGACTTGGCGCGATGGCGGTGCCTATGCGCTGCTAGGACCGTCCGGTTGTGGCAAGTCCACGTTGCTAAACATTATCTCGGGTCTTTTGACGCCGTCCGAAGGACAGATCCTGTTTGACGACCGTGACGTGACCGCCTTACCCCCCGACCAGCGCAACATCGCACAGGTGTTCCAGTTCCCGGTGATCTACGACACGATGACAGTCGGCGAGAACCTGGCTTTCCCGCTGAAAAACCGAGGTGTTGACCCGGCGACAATCAAGCGCCGCGTCGATGAGATCGCCGAAATGCTTGACGTTACGGATATGCTGGGCACGCGCGCATCGGGTCTGAGTCCGGATAACAAACAGAAAATCTCGATGGGTCGCGGTCTGGTGCGAGACGACGTGAACGCGGTGATGTTCGATGAACCCCTGACCGTGATCGACCCGCATCTGAAGTGGAAACTGCGCTCCAAGCTGAAAGAGCTGCACCAACGCGTCAAAGCCACGATGATTTACGTGACCCACGACCAGACTGAAGCCCTGACCTTTGCGGACGAGGTCGTAGTGATGCAGGAAGGTGAAGTGGTGCAGATCGGCACGCCCGTTGAGCTATTCGAGCGGCCCCAACACACCTTTGTCGGCCACTTCATCGGCTCCCCCGGCATGAACGTGTTGCCGTGTGAGGCCAAGGGCGACCGCGCGGTGTTCGAAGGTCACGAGGTTGTGCTGGAAGGCCCGACCCATGGCGACGGAGGCCGCACCGATCTGGGCATCCGCCCTGAATATGTAGGCTTCGGCGACACAGGCATCCCGGCACATGTAACCAAAGTTTCGGACATCGGCCGCCACTACGTTGTCAGCGCGATGGTCGGCGACACGGCGCTCAAGGCCGTGACTGAGCACAGCGTGCCCGAGCCCGGATCACAGGTCTTCCTGCAATTCAAACCTGAACAATCCCGTGTCTATCGCGATGGCTGGGTCGCAACCGAGGAGCGGGCGCTATGAGAACGGAAAACCAAAAGGCATGGTTCTTTGTCCTACCGGTGTTGGCGCTGGTCGCGTTTAACGCGCTGGTGCCGATGATGACAGTGGTCAACTACTCGGTGCAGGAAACCTTCGGCAACAACCAGTTCTTCTGGGAAGGTCTGGGCTGGTTCGAACAGATCCTGCGATCCGACCGCTTCCAAGCCGCGCTGGGTCGGCAATTCCTGTTCACCTTCCTGATCCTGCTGATCGAGGTGCCGTTGGGCATCATCGTGGCCCTGTCGATGCCCCGCAAAGGGTTCTGGGTGCCGGTCTGTCTGGTGCTGATGGCCCTGCCGATGCTGATCCCGTGGAACGTGGTTGGGTCAATGTGGAACATCTTCACCCTGCCCAAGATTGGCCTGCTGGGATACTTCCTGAATGATGTTCTGGGCGTCAACTATGACATGACTCAACAGCCGCTTTCGGCCTGGATCACCGTCATTGTCATGGATGTCTGGCACTGGACTTCGCTTGTGGTGTTGCTGTGCTATGCGGGCCTCGTTTCGATCCCTGACGCCTATTATCAGGCTGCCAAGATTGACGGTGCCAGCCCGTGGTCAGTGTTCCGCTACATCCAGCTGCCCAAGATGAAAACCGTCCTGACCATCGCCGTTTTGCTACGCTTCATGGACAGTTTCAACATCTACACCGAGCCCTTCGTGTTGACCGGCGGCGGCCCCGGCAACTCAACCACCTTGCTGTCGATCGATCTTGTGAAGATCGCGCTGGGACAGTTCGACCTTGGCCCTGCAGCCGCGATGAGCCTGATCTACTTCGCCATCACGCTGCTTGTGTCGTGGGTCTTCTACACTCTGATGACAAAGGATGACGCGCAATGAAGAAGCGGTCCCTTATCCCGATCCTCTATATCGCGTTTCTGATGCTACCGATCTATTGGCTGGTGGCGATGTCCTTCAAGACAACGAACGAGATCCTGTCGGGCTTTTCCCTGTTCCCCCAGACCTTCACGCTGGAGAACTACATCACCATCTTCACCGACCCGACGTGGTACTGGGGGTATATCAACTCGATCATCTACGTGACGATCAACACGGTGCTCTCGGTCTGTGTGGCGCTGCCTGCGGCCTACGCGTTCTCGCGCTATCGGTTTCTGGGCGACAAGCAGCTTTTCTTCTGGTTGCTGACCAACCGGATGGCCCCAGCGGCCGTGTTCGCACTGCCTTTCTTCCAGCTTTATTCGTCGATCCGTCTGTTCGACACCTATCTGGCCGTGGCGTTGGCGCACACGCTGTTCAACGTTCCGCTGGCGGTTTGGATTTTGGAAGGCTTCATGCGAGGTATCCCGAAGGAATTGGATGAAACGGCTTATGTCGATGGTTACTCCTTCCCGCGCTTCTTCGTAACGATCTTCCTACCAAACATCAAAGCCGGCGTAGGGGTCGCGGCCTTCTTCTGCTTTATGTTCTCATGGGTCGAGATGTTGCTGGCGAAGACCCTGACGGCAGTCGAGGCCAAACCAATTGCCGCCGTGATGACCCGCACCGCTTCCAGCGCGGGGTACGAACTGGGCCTGCTGGCCGCCGCCGGCACGTTGACCATCATCCCCGGCGCCATCGTCATCTGGTTTGTCCGCAACTACATCGCGCGCGGTTTCGCGATGGGACGTGTGTGAGGTTCGATATGCGTAAACTTCTTGTCACTCTGCCATTCCTGCCTTCAGTGGCCTACGCCCAACAGGCCGGTTGGGGCAGTGTCGGCCAGCAAGAGGAAAAAGGTTTCTCGTGGACCGCTCCTTTGTGGTCGGATTTCTGGATGGCATGGACTCCGGCAACACTGGCGGTGTTCATCGGTATATTTTCGGCCATCGCCCTAATCGGTTTGCTGGAAGGGTTCAAATTCCGAGACGGGATCGAGCGGCGCGGCGTGCTGGGACTGACCACCACGCTGGGGGATCGGTTGTTCATCACCCTGCTGGGCTCGACCTATATCTTCCTGGCCTGGCTCGGGCTGGTTGGCCAACCTGTTTGGACGCCGCTTTTCCTGTCCATCGGTTGGGGCGTCTTCGTCTTCTGGAAAGTTTAGGCTTTGCGAAACAGCGAAAGGATGCTTGTCTGTCAGGCATACTAATAATGGCGACACCGAGATTGATGCGAAAGAAAAAGACAACAAATCTTCTGACCGAAGTGGAACTTGAGTTCATGAACGAACTCTGGGCGCTTGGTCAGGGCACGGTCCGTGAAGTCCTTGATCGCCTGCCACCTGATCGCAATCTGGCCTACACTTCCGGAGCCACAATTTTGCGGATCCTTGATGAGAAGGGCTTTGTCGAAAGCGAGAAGAACGGCAAGTCGCTGATCTACAGACCCCTTCTCGAGAAGGACAGGTATCAGTCGCGGTCGTTGCAGAATCTGTCCCGGACCCTGTTTGACGACACGCCCGCAACTCTGGTTGCAAGGCTGGTCGACGATGAGGGCCTGACAGAAGATGACCTAGAGGAGATTCGAGCACTGGTAGAGAGGAGACTGCAAAATGACAGCGGTTAAACCGGTTCTCGATGCGTTTCTCGAGTTCAACGTTGTGCTTGGATTATCGGCGCTGATCTGGCTGGCCGTGCGTGGGGGCCTTGCGTTGACGCCCATGAGGTACGGCTTTGTTGCTCAGCTTCGTTCGCTCAAGATACTTTGCATCGGCGTTATGCTCAGCCCGGTTCTGGCGATCGGTGTTTCGGGCTTTGTCGCTCAGGTGTGGCCCGGACGTGTTGTCGCGCTGGGGGATATCGCAGTGGCGGCCTATTTGCGCGGCGAAATCGCCATGCCCGCTGCGCAGTTCGAAACCCTTTTGAATACGCGCGAACGCTGGCTCGACTATGTCTTGTCAGGCGGCTCTGTTTTCGTAACTTGCGCGCTGACTACGCTGGTTCTTCTATCAATTGTTCTGGCAATTCGGGTTGCCTGCAACGCGCTTACAATTCGCAAGGCCGTACGGTCCAGCTTTCTTTGGCGACAGTCGGCAAAGGTGGACATTCGCCTTTCAGATCGCGTAACTGTGCCTTTTGCAGTACGCGGCCTTCGTCGCCGTCACGTCGTTTTGCCCAGCCATTTGCTAAACTCGCCACGCGATTTGCGCTTTGCTCTGGCGCATGAATTCCAGCACATCCGCGCGCTGGACGTGGAATGGGAACTGGGTTTCGAGCTTATGCGTCCTCTGCTGTTTTGGAACCCGGCCTATCTGGCCATGAAACAACAGTTTGATCGACTTCGCGAATTGGCCTGCGACCAGTCTGTCGTCTCGCGTAAAGGCATTGACGCGACCGACTATACCGCTTGTCTACTGGACTACTGCACACGATCTATCAAGCTGAAGAACCCTCGCATTCTTCATGTGGCCCTGGTTAACGGGCCGAAAGCAAAGCAAGTTCTGCGCCAGCGTGTGATCGCCCTGACCGATGCGCCCGTGACGAACATACAATTGTCAGCAAATTTCTTTGGGCTAACGCTTTCCCTGGTTGTTGTGCTTGCAATTGGGTCGGCCTCGGTTCGTCAAACCCAGGATTGGAGCCATGATCGTCTTATGCTTTCGACGGTTGTAAATCTGGAACGGCTGGAAGCTCGGAATCAGGGAAATTGAAAGGCAGAATTTTAAGTCCAGCGTGGATTGGAATGTCGGCTTCACGGGTATTGCTAGCAAGCTGGTCGCAGATTCGACGCTACAGTGCTGCGGAATTTCAACAAGTCCGGGTTCAATGTGCCGCAATCACCGGCTCTAATGCCCCGTTCAGCCATGACTTCCTCAAGGTCGCGATAGGAAACAGTGTAGCGCAAATAGAAAAGCACAGCGTGCAAATCCACATCCTTTGGGAGGTGGCAGCCTTTCAAAGAAATCATTCTGAAACTTGCCCGCGATTGATTTGAAAGCAACGAGCACCAAGGCACGCAATTTCGTCAACCTCGGTCAAAAGATTGCGACACAACCGTCCCTGCTTCTCTCAGATACCTCAAGACCAGCATCGAGATCATTCGCTCGAATTCTAACCGGCCAAGTCTTTTGCCAGCCTTTTCGCAGCTTGATCACCGGCCACATCGACTTGGTGTTTGAGTTGTTGTGCAACAACAATCATCGCCGCATGGGGGTTCTTTTCAGTGTCCAGAGGACGATACTCATTCAGCACCTTCGAAAGCTCTTGGCTTTTTACAGTGAAATCCCTGAGCTCTTTCTGGCCGGCGGTATCGTCAGGCACAACAAAGCCATCAAGCGACGCGTTGATATCGGGTGTCTTGAAATACCGCGAATCCATGCCCGGCTTTGATTTCACCGCGCTCGCCTTGATCATGGACCATGATTTCAAGTTAAGTTCTATGTCACAAGGCAACCAATCCACATCCGCGTGCGATCCGATCGTCTCGAATTCCTTGTCCTGCAATGCTTCGCGCATATAGGCGACAACTCCTTGACAAACATCCGCGCGATCTTCGAACACCTCGGGTGTCAATCCACAACTTTGCAAAGCCCGCCTGGCTTGTGCGTCGCCGTCTATGCAGGCTCCGTAGGCCAGAACACATTTGCCAAGGGTGGTATTGACCTTGATTGCCTCGCGCGCGAGGCGACGGTTCTTGGGTTGTTCCCTTGCCAAAACGAACAGCTCCCACCCTTCTTTCACCTGCTCGCGTGAATGGTGTTCGAACCAGAAACTGTTGAGGAGTTTACCGATTTTCTCAATGCTGGTCAGAACTGCAGCGCCAATATGGGTTGCGTCGGTCAACCGCGCCGCCTCTGCACCGACGCCCGCCGCGTCGGCGGCAACCTGCGCTGCGTCATGCAGGGTTCCGGCCGCCAGCACGTCGCGCTCGCCCACAACAGCCGGCTCATATGGGCTGTAAGTTCCGGCAATCGCCTTCATCTCACGGCTCCATTTGTTGAGAGATTTGCGGCGGCGGTGCAGCTTGATGCTGTCTGCAACAAGCGTTCTGATCTTGCCCAGCAGCGCCGCGCCTGGCAGCGCGGCCAGCAGGATGCCGGTTGCGCCTTTGGTAGCCTGATCAATCATCTTGATGCGCTGTTCGGTTTTCTTGACCTGCAAGGTCAATTCCTCAACCGCTAACATCGCCCGTTCATATTCTTCGGCATAGATTTTTGGATCGGTGAGCTGATCTAATCGCGTCAGATCGGCCTGTTCTTTCAGCTTTTCAAGCCATTCGTCCTCCTCGTCGATATCCGCTTCGACCGCGGCGACGAATTTGGGGTTTTTCAGCAGGGTGTCGGTCACGTCGTCGTAGAGGACCCGCACTTCGGCTTCGAGCATTTCGTTGTTCCTGGCGGGCCGTTCCTCAATCGTGTCGATCTTGTCGATCATAGAGAATAATTTTTCGTCCAGTTCCCCTTCTTCTTCTGGGGTCAAGCCAAGGGCGGCCACTTCGCGAACATCCGGCGACACCATACTTTCGAAAATCCGACCGATATTCATAAGCGCATTCATCACCGCGTCGGGTTCGACCTTGTCCGGGTCCAGCGACAGGAAGAGCTTCACGTCCTTCTGGTCAACGGGCAGCTTGAATTTGTCGATCATGCCACGGCATTTATCCATCGCAGCTTTCACATTGGCCCGGTCCTTCATGAAGCTTTCATCGGCGATTTGCTGAGACAGTTCGCGCGCTTCGCCCATGACGGCGCGCTGATCCGCCACGGTCGCCATGTTACCACTCATGCCGAAATCAGCCTGACCTCCGGCATGAAGTTCTTCTTCGAACGGGTTGGTGGCAAAGGGCGAGTCGCTGCCGTGCCCGCCCCAACCAGCCTCGATATCGCGGGCGTCTTTGTCGACACGCGATGCATCCCCCTGCAATCCAGCAGTACCCGCGAAACTTGCCGCCACGGGCAAAAGGGCCAATTCCTTGGCGAAGGTGTCCCAATCGCCCTTCTGGGCCGCAGCCACCATCTTGTCAATCATCTGGGTCGACATCCCGACTGCCTTGGCCAGCATCCCCCACGAGGCGGCCTCGTCCCGGCTGTCCTTGCCGGTATCACCCCAACCGCCATCTTCACCCTTGGTACCGCTGGCCGATATGCTTTCGCCTGCCGCGTCACACAGATCGGCGATCGACTCAACCACCAGCGCACGCGGGTCGCGCAGGGTTCCCTTGGCCTTGATCTCGGCCAGTTCGCTCAGCTTCGAGACCGCTTTCAAGCCGGCTTTTCCGGCCAGAATCCCGAACTTGGTCTTGTGTTCGCGGTTTTGTGTGTCGGCGTCGCTGGTCAGTTCCTTGGCAATGCTGTCGGCGGTCATGCCCGCCGCAAAAGCATCGGCCATCGCCCCGGCTAGTCCGATCGCCACCTCGCGATTCTTCTTCTTCTTGTCGCGCGCGCCTTCAACAGCTTCAACCGCGCCAAGAGCTGCTGCAACAGCGCATTTGCGAGCGGCGTCCTGGCGCACGTATTCCCCATAGGCCTGGGTCATCTTGGCGGCCTTGATGTTGCCCAGCTCGCGCTCCAGCTGGGCCTTGTCTGAGTCTGAGGCGGTTTCCATCTCGGTCAGAATCCGCTTTTCTTCGTCCGCCAGCCAGTCGTCGTAATCGCCTTTGCCGCCGTCTTCCTTGAATTTGTCAAACTCTGCCTGCGTTAATTGCAATTGCGTGACCTTAGCCTCGTCCTCGGCCAGTTCGGACAGAGTCATGCCGTCCTTGATCTCAAGGTCCCCATATTCCAGTTTGTTCTGTTCGACCGACACGCCGTCCAGCTCACTGCGCAGCTGAATCAACTTTTTTTCGTCTTTTTCGATCGCCATCTGCGCAACAAGGGTTTCTTCTTCCTGCGCCAACCAGTCCTTATAGCTTGTCGCGCCGTCCGGGTGGGCCTTGGCAAAGCGCGCTTCGGTCAGATCAGATTGCGTGATCTCGGGACGGTTCTCTTTGTCCATCTCTTTGATCTCGGCGATGGTTTTGCCGTCAATTTCCAGATCGTCATATTCGCCGGGCATTTCATCATATGGGACGACATCACCTTCGATCACATCCGCGCCCTTGAACTTCATGAATTCCGCAATATCATCGCGGCTGGCCTCGGTGATCGCCAGATTGGCGTAGTCGAGGGCCTGCGAACTTGCTAAATTCGCTGCCCCGATCAGTAATTTGGCGTTGCGCAGGCCCGACCCTAGCTTTGAGCCGCCCATTTCCTGCCCGTCTTCTTCCGCCATCAACCTTGTATAGATCGCGGTGGCGTTGCTGAATGCATTCAGCCCTTCGGAAAAACTGTCGGGTACCAGGTTCGAGGGAATTACCCCTTCGCGCACTAGAGGGGTCCAAAGTTCTTTTTCAATGTCGCGGTCGCTGAACAACCGCTTGCCATCTTTGCCAAGCAACTTGGCCAACTCGTTGGATTTTTCGATCAACGGTTCAAGCTTGGCATACATATCCCGGATGGCTGCTGCCGCCTCGGGCGACGAAAACGAGAACTCCTCATCGCCCTGTTTCATCTTCTTGAACTCAACCGCGCGATCGGCATAGCTATCCCATTCTGCATTCTCGATCTCGACTGGGATCTTCTTGTCGCCCACATTGGCAAGCACCTGAATGCGTTTGGGCGTTTTGATGCCCGCTTTCTTCCACGCATAATCGACCGCCGGGTTCATCCCCAGCTTTTTTGCAAGATCTTTGTCATGGGTCTTGATAACAAAGTCCATCTGCGACAGCTGCGCCTTGAGGTCGGATTTGATTTTATCAAACTCTTCCGTTTTCAACGTCGCGTCGATGAGATTCTGACGCCGTTCGAAATCATGCAGCTCATTAACCAGATCAGGGGCCAGAGTATCATTTTCACCGCAAACCTGTGTCAGCCACTCATGTTCTTTTTCAAATGCCATGATCTTTACCCCCGGTTACGACTGTTTGACTTCGGCCAGCAGGTCGGCTTCGGTTTTTTCGAGAAAATAGAGGAACCTGCGCACCGGTCGTCCGCCGTCAAAAGGGTTGGTCTTATAGAGCGCTCCAATCGAGCTTTCGTCCAGAAACCGCCTGTTGCGCCGGATCATGGCAAAGGCTTCTTCCCGTAGCCCGATCAATTTCGGCATGTCTGCGCCTTTGGCGGCGGCGATCAACTTGTTGCATTCGTCTGACAGATCCATCTTCTGGCGGATTTGTTCAGCAACGGACTTGATCGTGTTCTTGTTGTTTTCGACAAGCGCCACGACGCTTTGGGCTGTCGCATCTTCATCCTCAACGGCCTGGGCTTTGGCGACAACGGGTTTGACGTGCTCGCCGTAGAATTCCTCCATGCCCTTGAAATATGGCGTTAAACTGTCGACCAGCCGGTTCAGAATCTTCTCGAATTTCTCGTCAGGGGCTTGGTCTTTCAGATCCAGCGTGACATTGGCATCCGCGAACTCACGCGCTTCGGCCGTCAGGCGCTGAGCTTCGTCGCACAATTCGTCCCAATCTTCGACCGTGACCGCAGATTTCGCGCGACTTTTCAAAGCTTTCGACAGGGTTTCATTGCTTTCAAAACTATCCCGTGCCGCACCTTTGAGGTGCTTTTTTTCGGCCTTGATGACATTTTTGAACCCGGCCCGGGCCGCCTCGTATCGCGCCTTGGCTCTTTCTGTATTTTCTTTCTTTTCGTCAGATTCATACAGGTCCTGAATGGCTGCCTTGAGCGATCTGCTGCCATGTCCCTTTATGCTGGCAATCACAGTAGCCGGCGCGTCCTTGTCGGACAACCCTTTGAGGGCTTTTTCCGCCTGCTGGAGCAAATTGATTTCCTTGTTGATCCGGTCGACAAGATTCTTCAGTTCAATTTCGCCGTTAAACTCGTAAGTCGTGTTGTCCCCTATATCAATTGGGCTCCAGATCTTGGCAAATTCGGTATCGAATGTGCCGACATAGTCCTTGCGGTTAGCGGCGTCCTCAAGCTTTTTGATCATACGCGCGTCGATCCTGAGACCGTCGACCTTGTCGGCTATGTTACTGGTATCCAGCTTGGCCGCGAAGGCATTCAACGTGTCCTTGAATTGCTTGACATAGGCTTTGGTCAGGTCCTTGCGCGCAGAATTGAACCTGCTTTCAAAGTCTTTGTAGAGCTTGCGATAGTATTCCGCGCTTTCAACCTGAATTTTCAATTTCTTTTCAAGGGAGGTCAGGGTATCCAGACAATCCGGCAGGTTCTCCGGGTCTTTGACCTTTTCATTCGCACTGTCGAATTGATCCTGATAGAATTGCTTTCCACTCACAGTGTATTTCAAAACACCCTTATCCAGCAGAGTCTGCCATCGCTGGGCGCATTTTTCATATTCGACATATTTATCGACGTTTTTTTCTAGGTCGCCCAGATCACGCGCCATCTCTTTTTCGAAGGTTTCCAACAGCTCCAGATCGGCGCGGCCCAGTTCCTCGGACCCGGCAATCAATTGCATAACTTCAAGATTTGCGGCCAGCGGACGCAGCACTTCTTGCGGCAGGCCGGTCAGGCCGCGCCGGATCAGGGGGATAGCACGGCGAGTCTGCAATTCGCCGTGGCCAGTGGCATCGGCGCCTTCCTGTTCGATCTCGTGATCCGAGATGGCCAGATACTTGGCCAGCTTCTTCTCATGAAATTCGGCGCATTCCTTGAAAAACGCAGCCAGCAGTTTTTCACCGGCAGCCACTTCTTTTACCGCCATTTTCTGCCAGGCTAGGATCTTGTCGACATCATCCTCGAAATGGGCTTTGGCCTTCTTTACCTTTGACAGGTACACATAGTTGGGCATGGTGTCGTTGAACTTGAACAGCGCTTCGTAGGGTTTGTTCTTCTTGTCCTTGTACCTTTCCTTGTAATCGCGGTACATTTTGCGCGATGTGGCGCGCATGTCCCTCATATGCCGCGTAGTATCGACAACTTCGCGCGCCAACGCGTCCAGCCGGGCTGCACCGGATTCTTCGGCCAGCTCCTCGGTCGATTTCCGGTCTGCGACCACCTGTTCTAGGTCCTGATCCTCTTTCCCCAAAATCTCGCCTTTCGGGGCATCGGCAGACTGTTTTTCGGACAGAGCCAGCTTTTCCAACGTCTCAAGATACAGCAGACCATTGAGAACCGCTTGGGCTTCGGAATAATTTCCTCGGGCGCAGAGTTTCTCGGCCAATATTGCGGCCCGTTTCAACACGCGCTGCCCCCGGCGGGCGAATTTATCGTGATCGTCGTCCTGGTCGCCTTTTTCTGTTTTTTGGTCTTGTAGGTCGGTCAGATCGCTGCGCACGGTCTTTAGTTTCAGATCGATCGAGGCCTTGAGCGCAGCAATCTTCTTGTCGCGGAGTTTCTTGTCTTTTTGTTGATCGCGGAAATCTATCGGATGCCGCCAGGCCTTGAGCAGTTTGACTTCCTGAGTGGAAGGATCAAACGTCTCCAGCTCCTGATCGGTAAAAGTGAACAGCTCGGATTTAAATTTGGACAGGTCGGCATTCTCTTCTGTCATCCAGTAAAGCTGCGCTGCCGCCTGACCGATTTTTTTTTCCATAGACGTACCGTCGGGTCGGTCAGGCACGACAACGGATTTCAGTTTTAAGGCCGTCATCAACTTGGCTGCGAAATCGCGCGCCCGTTCGGTTTTTCTCGGGTCTATCTGTTTTTCTACGTCCTGAACTTCTGCGCCATCGGCCATTTACTTTCCCCCCAAAGGACCTCTTTAGCTGGTGCTCAAGGCCTGTTTCATCTTTTCGACCGCGCCACCCAGCGTGTCGGCCAAGCTCATTGGTACGCTCAGATCATTCCCGTCCATAATCTGAATTGCCTCGTTCGTATTCAGAAACTGGCCCATATCGTCAAACACACTTTGCGCGTCCGTTTTGGCGTCAGGCAGTTTGTCCGCATTCGCGGCTTCAAGGCCCAGAAAAGCCGCGTTCAACCGGGTATAGAGGTTATTTGAAAATCCGGTTAGGCCATTATCAGCCAGTATTTGGCAATTGGGGTCCGAAAAACCCGCTAGTTCTTTTCTCAGGGCTTCGATCTGACCATTGGCTTGGGTACAAGCCGCGTCCCAGATATCGCGCACGCGCTTGGCAACTTCTTTGCCAATTGGGCCAGGGTTAAGTCCCTCAGGTTTCTTCGGGTTGTCATCCACTCCGGCCAGTTCATTTTCGATCATCGCAAAGGCTTTGAGAGCAATCTGGTAGTCACCAGCCTCAGCCCTAGCAACGGCCTGCGCATATATCTTTTTGGACTTCCTGAACTGTGCGGCATCCCGTTTTAGGGCCGCCACCAGCATCGGTGCGATACGAGCGCGTTCCTGCTCATATTTTTTCTTGTCAGCCGAGGCCACGGGCTCCTTGGTCTCGGTTACAGTGGCTTTGCCCGTCTGAATCTGGCCAGACAGTGCTTTGAGGATTTTCAAAGCCAATTCAAAATTGCGCGCATCCGCCTCGGCCACTGCTTTTGCCCATGCTGCATCAGCTTTGCCACCGTCGATACGACCTACCTCAATCGCTTTTCTAAGGATGGGTTCGAACTTGACTGACCCGACGCGCCACTTCTTCTCGTTCAGATCTATGCGCGGTAGGGCTTCTTCGGGCTGCCTATCCGTCGAGGCAATCGATTGCATCACGCGTTTTGTGACTTTAATTGCCCCGGCAAAGTCAGTCTCTTCATCGCCGATCCGCACCGCATAGACCCAAGCGGCCCGGATCTTGGATACGTCGACGGTCGAGGTCTTCAGAAAACGCAGCACTTTGGGCTCGACTACCGATTTCAGCTGTTCCCATTTTACCTGAAGCGGATCGGGGGCTTCGGATTCGACAGTATCGTCCTCGGCATCCTCATCCACGCCATCTTGTTCAATCAGATTGCCCTGTGCATCCAGAATGCACACTTTCATGGGCAGCTTGGCCAGGGTCAGAAAGGTGCGGATCTTTTTGGCAAGCCCACCCAGCTCATCCGACAGTAGGGTCAGGTTCAGTGTCTTACTGTCAGCGTTACATGTGCCAAAGGCAACTTTTGGGGTTTCACCGGCCTTTTTCGCATTCCGGCCAAGCAAGTCCGGGGCTTTGATACGATCTAGCAGGAAAACGGTGGTATCAGATTTCTTGCCCAAACAAATGGCAAAATTGAGGTCCCGTTTTCGGGCCGCCTCAAGATGACCTTTGAGATCTTTTATAACTGTTTTGTCCAACGCCATCTCTTTGCCTCCCCCCGATCGCATGAAGGCGCGGCAGTGCCAACGGAAGACAAGACCTACGACAGCACTTGGTAACCATAACACCTGCTAACGTTCATTAATTTGAAGTTTTTGTGAGAAAAGTACACCTAATATTCAGATCTTCTCTTGGTTTTCTTTGTAAGGCTAACTTGTAAGGACGGTGAACTTTAGACAAAGCAGGGAACACCCTTGATTTTATGTTGTCTGAGCGAAGGAACCATCCCGCAGCAACCAGGTGCTTTGCCAAAGCGCTGTCATCAAACGGAATCCCAGATAAAGTCGTCATCGATAAGAGCGGAGCCAACGCAGCCGGCATTCGAGAAGTGAACAGGATTCTGAAGCGGTTTGGTTGCCAAGCCAAGGTTTGGACATTCAGGTCCAAATTTTTGAATAACATGATCGGGCAGGATCATCGGTTAATAAAACGGAGCGTTCGACATATGTGTGGGTCCAAATCCTTCGCATCCGCGTCTGCTACGTTGGATGGCATTGAAGTCGCCACTATGACCCGAAAGCAGCAACTCTCCAGCGCAGCAACCTCCGGCTTTCGGGTGTTCGTTGAGATCGTAGGATAAGTGTGCTTGGTAAGACGCTTACTCTGATCGTTCTAAAAATTTGCAACACAACCCTATGAACCGCTGGAAAGATGGTTAATCGGATCAGGAATAGGAACAAAGTTTCGAAGTCGTGAGCTTGGCTTTGACCAAGGCTTCGGCAAAGGTAACAGCACAGGCCACTCCATCGACAACGGGCAAATTGAATTCTTCCGATAGATGCGACATGAGGTCGGTCATCCCCGCGCAGCCTAACACAATGGCCTCAGCCCTATCTTCCTCGATGGCAGCGCGAATTTCGACCCGTATCTTGTCGATTGTCGCCGGATCGTTTTCCTCGAGCTTCAGAACCGGCACATCCGATGCCCGAACTCGAACGCAGCGACGATCCAGACCGTATCGCAACAAGTTGGCCTCCAGCCCTGCCAAAGACCGGGACAATGTGGTGATGACACTGAATTTTGGACTGATCATAGATGCCGCATGGTAGGCCGCTTCCCCAACACCGATGACTGGCGCCGAAGTGACGCAGCGCACGGCGTCGACCCCAGTATCGTCGAAACAGGCCACAACAATTGCATCTGCGTCCGGATGCGCGTTCACAACCTCCAGCAGTCCGGGAACGCAGGTAGAGACATCCAGATAGCCCTGTATGCTGGCGGGACCGTTTTGGGACGTGGCAGCGATAATCATGGTTTCAGGATGCGCTGCCGCCCGCGCTGCCTCTTCTATCTTTCGCGTCATGGAACTGGTAGTGTTGGGATTGACGATTAGAAGTTTCACAACATCCTCACACTTCTCCGCCCAGGTAGGCAGCTTTTATCCGCGGATCGGTCAAAAGTTCCTTGGAGTTTCCTGAAATGACCACATTTCCTGTCGTTAGCGCATAGGCGCGGTGTGAGATCGACAGCGCCATGCGCGAGTTCTGTTCGACTAGCAGCACCGACACTCCTTCGTCCCGGTTGATCGCCACTATTGAGCGGGCAATGTCCTGAACCAACTTGGGCGCGATGCCCAGCGAAGGTTCATCCAGCAGCAGTAGTCGAGGTTTGGCCATCAAGGCGCGCCCAATCACCATCATCTGCTGTTCGCCGCCCGAGAGTGTACCAGCGGACTGGCTATAGCGCTCTCTCAGACGCGGAAACCGTTCCAGAACGGAATCCAAGGTGCGGTGCACATCCGCTTTATTCGAACGGGTGAATGCCCCCATCAGCAGGTTGTCTTTGACCGTCATATAGGGAAAGACCCGCCGCCCCTCTGGCACCATCGCAATGCCTTTCGAGACTATCTCAGCCGGGTTGGTTCCTGCGATATCTTCGCCCTCGAACGCAACCGAACCGGACTTGATCTTCGCCAGCCCAGTGATCGCCCGCAGGATGGAGCTTTTGCCCGCACCATTGGCACCGATAAGGGCGACGGTTTCACCTTGCTCAAGATCAATCGACACGCCCTTCAGCGCATAGACGTGATCGTAGTAAAGCTCGACATCTTTGAATTCCAACATCTTGCTCATGGCTCAGATCCCGATCTCGTCATCGGCGCTGCCCAGATAGGCTTCGATGACCTTTTCGTTGTTCTGGATTTCCGCTGGGGTGCCCTCGGCGATCATTTCGCCGAAATTCAGCACCACGATCCGATCCGAGATCTTCATCACTGCGGGCATGTCATGTTCCACCAACAGCACCGTGACACCCCTGTCATCGCGCACCTTGCGAACCAGATTGACCATTTTCATGGTCTCGTCATGGTTCATGCCCGCAAAAGGCTCATCCAGCAACAACACCTTGGGATCGGTGGCCAAACCGATGGCGATCCCCAGCGCGCGCAAATTGCCCTGCGGCAGGTTCGAAGCCTGCTCGTTGGCGATCTCGGTCATGCCAAGGAAATCGATCAGGTCATCGGCATACTGGCCAAAACTGTCGACGTCTTCATGTGCCGTTTTCGTGCCCCAGAAATACCCGGCCAGCGAGGCACGCGCACGCAGGTGCTGAGCGACGATGACACTTTCGCGCACGGTCATTGACTTGAAAATCGTGGTTTCCTGAAAGGTACGGACCACCCCCTTGCGCGCCACCACATGCGGTTTCAGGTTCGAAATCCTCTCACCCTTGAACAGCACTTCTCCGGCGGTCGTCGGCAGAAACGACGAGATCATCTTGAACAATGTGCTCTTTCCAGCACCGTTTGGTCCAATCACCGACAGGATCTCGTTTTCATTGACGTTGAATGAGATATCGCTGTTGGCGGTCAACCCGCCGAATTTTTTGGTGACGTGGCGGACTTCCAGAAGATGGCTCATTTGTCATCTCCTTTCTTGCCCGGCAGCCGCAGGCTAAGCAGCCCGTTCGGCAGGAACAGCATCAGAATGATCAGCAGGCTGGAATAGGCCAGCAGTTGGAAGCGACCCAACTCGAACAACAGATCCCATCCAAAATACAGAACCAGTGTGCCCAACATCGGGCCAAACACATAGCCCAGACCACCGAGGAAGCAGTTCAGCATGAAGTTCACACTGTCAGCGACCTGAAAGCTGGACGGATAGACCGATTGTGCAATCGATCCGAACATGGCTCCGCCAATGCCGCCCAGAAAGGAGGAAATAGCAAAGATGATGATGCGGATATATGAGATATTCACGCCAATGGAACTGGCGAGTTCCTCGTTCTGCTGCATCGACCGGCACAGGTGGCCGAGGCGCGAATTCACCAGCCGGTACATGGCGGCAAAGGTCAGCACCATAAGCACACAGGCCGAGTAGTAGAAGGCTAACCGTGGATTCTCGAGCGTCGCGAAATCCGGGATCAGGGTAAGACCCAGGATCGACACACCCCCGGGAAGCGGGATCGAGGTAATTCCCTTGGCCCCATTGGTGACGGGCAAGGCCAGCGCGGTCAGGGTGACGACCTGCGTCAGTACCAGCGAGATCATCGCAAAGTACACACCCCGCAGCCGCAGGATAGGTAAGCCAATTAACACGGCGACCCCTGCCGCAAACAGACCCGCCAGCGGCAGAGACAACCAAAAGGACATGCCAGCCTTCGTCACAAGAATGGCCGAGACATAAGCTCCGATCAGGGCAAAAGCGCCCTGCCCGATATTGATGCGGCCGATATAGAAAGTCAGCCAGACACCGGCACTGGCAATCGAAAGCAGCGCAACCGAGGTCAGCGTATAGTAAAGGTCAGACCGCCCGGCCGCCGCGATAAAGCCGGGAACCGCAACGAAGATGGCCAGTAGGAAAAACGCCAAACCGGCCCATTGGATCGTGGAAAGTTTCGGCACAGTGTTAACCCCACGGTTTGCCCATCAAGCCCTGCGGGCGGATGGCCAGGAAAATCATCAGTGAGACGAAGATCAGCAGATAGGTGATATCGCCATATTGCGACAGAACCGCCAAACCAATGGCTTCCATGAAGCCAAGGATGATACCGCCTGCAATCGCGCCGGAAATCACGCCTGCGCCGCCGATCATTACCATCATGAAGGCTTTGATCGAGGTCGGCCCGCCCATGCCCAGATTGACGCCTGTGATGGTCACCAGCAGGCCGCCGACCAGACCAGCCAGCATCGCACCCAGGGCAAACCCGATCATAGAGTACCGGGCAACATTCACGCCCATAAGCTGGGCCGCGGTTCTGTCCTGCGCCAGCGCACGCAAGGCGCGGCCGGTTTTGGAATATTGCATGAACAGAATGAAGGTGACGATTGAGAGAATGGCCAGCACGCAGATCAGGATCCGATCATAAGGCATGATCAGCCTGAAATCCCAGTTGAAGACACCGTCGACAATCTTGGGCACGCCACGCTGTTTTTCTCCGAAGACAAGCAGGATGACCGCGTCAAACAGAAACGCCAGTCCCGCCGCCAGCAGCATTGTGCTTTCTTCGCGCGACGATCGTCGTATCACTGGCGCAAACAAGAACCGTTCGATGAGTGCGCCAAGTACTGCCAGGGTGATACAGGACGCAAGCAACGCCAGGATGAATGGCCAACCAAGCTGCCCGTAAAAGGTGTAAGTGACGAAGCCGCCGAGAACGTACATCTGTCCGTGAGCAAAATTCAGTACGTTCATCAGGGCGAAGATCAGCGTCAATCCCAAGGCGATCATCGCATATTGCGCGCCCAGATAGATGCCATTTGCTAGTATCTGTTCCATTGGAGTCCCGCGTAAGGTTCGGGTATCCCGGGCTGATCATCAGCCCGGGAGGGATTGAGGCTCGGTAGGCGATTGCCTTGGTTGGGAGTATTGCCTCAGTCGACTTCGGCGACAAAGAGTGTTTCAAACTCTCCGTCCTGGTAGACATTTACCACCAGCGGAACCGCGATCTGACGCTTTTGCCCGAACGATGTCGTGCCGACATACCGCATCTTAGCATCGCCCTTCATGAAGGGATTTGGTGCTTCGAACGTGTCCATTGTGGTCTGGAAAGCGTTCACATCGTCGATACCTGCCGGATTGGCATTTAGCGTCGCCAGAATATACTCTAGCGCATAGACCTTGGTATTCGACTCGTCGTTATATTCGCCGAACATGTCAGTGTAGCGCTTGACGAATTCCTTCATGTCATCCGATGCGATTTCAGGGGTTGAAGCGCCACCCACCGAGATGAACCCGTTGGCCAGATCACCTGCGCCTTCGCGCAAAACCGTCGCATCCTGCGCCGTCTCAGTTGAAATTATGCCCTGGAACCCAAGCTCTCGAGCCGAACGGATCAGCTGAGGGGCATTGGCCGGTGAAACACCTGACAGGACCAGAAGATCAGGTTGTGTCCGCATGACCGGCGTCAGAACTGGGGTAAAGTCCGTAGTGTCCACCTGATACGTCACATTGTCAGAGACAACTTCAAGACCCAGCGCATTGGCCGCAGCGATCCCGCCGTCACGCTGGCTCAGCGGATCAGACTCGTTGGCAGCAACAAAAGCCACCGTCTTCACGCCCTTTTCGTCCTTCAGATACTTATAAATCGCTGGACCTGACTGGTAGTTTGCAACCATGCCCAGAACCGCATTCGATGCCGGCGCTGTGTAAAGCTCTTTGGGGAAAGCATATGGAAAATACATGATCCCTTTTGCTTCGGCAACTGGGCGAACTGCGGCTGCGCCGTCATCCACGTTGGGACCAACCACATAGTGGATCCCTTCCTGCGCCATTTTTTCCATGCCAGCGATCGCACGTTTGGGGTCTTTCTGATCGTCGAATGAAACGATTTCGATATCGTAAGTGGTATCGCCAATCTGGTAACCGCCGGATTCGTTAATCCAGTCTGCCCTCGCCTCCATCGATCGCTGGTTAGAGATGCCCCAAGCCGCCGCCGGACCCGAGGTTACCCCGACAAAGCCGATCTTAAGTACGGGGTTATCCGCCCAGGCAGCCGAGCCAAGCACGGATGCGGTCAAGGCCAATGCGACCGAGGATTTAATCAGTTTTCTACGTTTCATTCTTTCCTCCCTGTGAGGTCTCGGCGCCTCTTCTGGGCGCTTGGCGAAGTAAACAATGCGACCGGTCGAATCCCGGAATGCCTCTTGGATACTGCATTGTTAACAATCTGTGTCAACACTTTTAGTAAACGTGTTTGTTGATATTGCAAACAGAAGACCGATATATTGTCAGTTAGAAGTTGTACGGTTAAGTACGATCGACATGTATTCCTGCCAAATCGGAACAAGATGACAGACGCCCAACAAAAACTCGACACCCTCCAATCCGATCCGGATGAGCAATTGATCGTAGACCGAATTTATTCTGCGGTCATGGAACAGAAGCTGGCGCCTAGAACCAAATTGAGCGAACAAACCTTGTGTGAGACTTTTGGCGTAGGCCGAATGCGCGTTCGCCGAGCTTTGTTGTTATTGAGCAGCCAAGGCATCGTTGAACTGCACTCCAACCGTGGTGCCTTTATAGCCTGTCCAAGCCCTGACGAAGCTCAAGAGGTTTTTGAGGCCCGCTTGATGATTGAATCTGGCATCGTACGTACACTGGCACATGAGAACGGCAGCCTAGGAATCGACGCGCTACGGACACATGTCAAAGAAGAAGATGAAGCTCGGGCAGCAAATGATCGAACTGAGATCATCCGGCTTTCAGGTGAATTTCATGTGGAACTGGCCAAATGCCACAACAATTCGGTACTTACACGCGTTGTGCGCGAGTTGGTGACCCGGTCATCTCTGATCGTGGCATTGTTCGGAACCAACAGGGACTCTTCGTGTCCCGATGATGAGCACGCTTCGATCATTGATGCGATCGTGAGTGGTGACCCACAATCCGCGGAAGACAACATCCAACACCACCTCCTCCACGTAAAAAACAGTCTGGATTTGGAACAAACCCGAAAGGTTGAACCCGATCTGGCTAAGATACTCATCGGGCGCATGTAACTTGGTACTGTTGCGAAGTGTTCCGATGTTTAAAGAAATACATCTGACCTTCTTTGTTATGCGAGCAGTTCTCTGAATTGTTGAAAGGGACAGAGTCCGGGCGTGATTTGATCTTTGCGGATCATGTGCGCCACTTCGATTCCGTCCAGGGTTGCCGCCGCTTAAGCAAATGCCTTGAACCCTAGCATTGGCCGGATGCGTCTCTTGATGAAACAATGGTCCTGTTCCACGATGTTGTTTAGGTATTTCCGCCTGACCATCTCAATCGGGATCGGGCAACCAAAACCTTTCAGCATCTTGTTTATGTCCTTGATGCCAGCCGTGTTAGCTCCGCTTTTGTCGATGACAATCTTCCGTGGCAAACCATTGACCTCCATCATCCGAGCGAAGAAGTTCGTCGCGGCAGGCTTGTTTCGCTGTGGTGAAAACATGAAATCAAGCGTCTTGCCGTATTTATCGACGGCCCGATAGCGATAGACCCACGCACCCTTCACCTTGATGTAAGTCTCATCCATTCTCCAAGAGCGATCACATGGCCCTTTCCTGCGGCGCGCTACATCAGCAATTGCGCCTGAGCATCGTGTCACCCAACGGTTCAGTGTCGCATGATCAACCGATACACCGCGTTCTGCCATGATTTCTTCCAGATCTCGGTACCACACGCCGTATCGGACGTAAAAGAAGACTGCGAATAGGATAACATCCTTCGGATATTGCGCACCTTTGAAAGAAATCATGGACCAACCTTCAACTGGATAGTGTTGTTCGCCACACATGCGCTAAAGCCACGAAGGTCAATGGATAAGAGTTTGCAACAGAGCCATCATCAACGCGTCTTAATAATCAAAATATTATACTTATGACTACTACACCAAAGCCTAGTTTCGCAAAGAGTTTGAGTTTTCAAACCAAGTACATGAAGAGTTCTGTTTAATTAGCCCTATTTCCGCTGATCGGCGCGTCGTAGCCAGAGCAGACGAATAGTTTCAGTTATCTTCACCACTCGAAGAACATAATGGACACCCCAAACTCCAAGGGCTCGTCGGGTAGATAGATCGGATTTTCCAAGAAGATTTTTCAGAGTCTTAAACGACGGGATCAGCTTGTGAATGGGTGGTATGTAATTCACAATTCCACGCTTCGCGTTCCTACGCAAACGCGCGCCTTCAATCCGGCGGGCTTTGGTGATGTGTTCCCCAAGACTTCTACGCGCTGGATGTCTTACGATGGCATCCGCAGCAAAAAGGATAGGTTCGCCTGCAGCTTTTGCGCGATCGTTCCATTCCATATCACCACCTGACAAAACCGTGTCGTTGAACCGACCGACTTGATCCATCACACTGCGACGCAAAATCAGGTTGGCAGTAACAGCTCTGCCACGCTCAACCCACTTCTGCTGCTCCAGACCAAGATGAACGTCATACAATTCCGTTGTCGTCCATTCTTCCCCGTTAGGGATCAGAACAACATTGCCTCCGAACCGCCCAACCTCAGGGTGATCCTGGGCTATCTTCAATCCAGCTTCCAGATACTGTTGGACAGGCTGACAATCTGAATCGGTAAAGAAAAATAGGTCGGCATTCGCGTCATCGATACCGCGATTTCGTGCCGCGTATGAGCCTGGCTTTGCTTCGCTCAATATACGAGCGTTTGCAGGCAAGCGAAACTCAGACGGAGTTTGGTCGGAAGGATCATTGTTTACCGCAATAATCTCAAACTGATCGGCATTCAGGGTCTGGGAAGCCAAACAGTCCAGACAGATCTGCAGTTGATCCCAACTGTGGTAAGTTGGAATAATGACGGTCGCGGCCAGTGGTTGCCGCACCGGTCGTCTTGCAGATTGCTGCGTCAAACCAAGTTCACTCTGCGCTAACTGCGTTAGAATACTGATGGTTGTACAAGGTTTTGAAGGGGCCTTGTTCTTTCAACAATTGTTTGGCGCTCCCTTGCTCCAACACTTCTCCACTTTCGATCACAACAATTTTGTCCGCGTGCATAATCGTTGAAAGGCGGTGCGCAACGATAATTGTTGTACGCCCCTCCGTAAGCCTGCTTAGCGCTTCCTGCACCAGATGTTCCGACTTTGAATCCAGCGCACTCGTCGGCTCGTCCAGCAACAGAATGGGGCTATCGCGCAACAACGCACGGGCGATCGCAAGGCGCTGTTTCTGACCGCCAGATAAGAAGGCTCCGTTTTCGCCCACCATGGTGTCAAAGCCCTGCTCCAAAGTCATAATGAAATCATAGGCGTTTGCGGCCTTGGCGGCCTCGATCACGTCCTCTTGTGTCGCTCCCTCTCGACCAAAACGAATATTGTCGGCGATCGACGCTGAGAAAAGAAATGTCTCTTGGCCGACAAAGGACATGTTCTGACGCAACGTCTTGAAAGAGGCGTATTTTATGTCTTGGCCATCGATCGAAATCGAACCACTATTTGGATCATATAGGCGCAATGCAAGGTTCAAAATGGTCGACTTTCCGCCACCAGATAAGCCAACCAAAGCGGTCGTCTTACCGGCCTCAAAGGTCAACGAAAGCCCCTTCAAGATCGGATCACGCCGAGCGTAGCCGAATACAACATCGTCAAACACGACTTTGCGAGGCCCATCTGGCAACGCTTTGGGATTAACTTCCTCAGGCAAGGTTTCCGGCTCGTCCAGCATGCTGAACAGCATTTTAACACGCCGCAAACCCACTTCCATCTTCACCCGCACCTTGGTCAGACGCTTCGCAGGTTCATACGCCATCATCACAGCGGTAACGAATGACATCAGTTCGCCCGGGGTGGAGGCCGCTGCACCAAACAATTTACCTGCACTCAGCCCGATGACCGACGCAATTGCAAATCCTGCCAGAATATCAGTCAGTGGGCTGGTTGCCGCTTGCAAGCGAGCAAGCTTATTTCGGCGTTGTTCGACGCTTTTAACTGCCGAATTCATCTGTTCGGCCATGCGTTCTTCCAGTCCAAAGGACTTGACCACCCGAATTCCGGCCGACGTCTCCTGAATGACTTTCATGATCGCACTCATCGACTGCAGCTCCATATCCGCAATATCGCGGACCTTACGAAGCAGCATCCGAACCCCCAGAATTGCAAGCGGGCCGACGATTAGCGTAAAGAGGGACAAGACTGGTTGCTGATAGAACATCACGGCAAGCAATCCGATCAATGTAAGCATGTCTCGAACGGCGGTCGTGACCATAATTTCGATAACCGTCCGCGCAGCCTGTGCTGTCTGTGTCACTCTCAACAGCAAATCCGAGCTTTCGGTCAGGTTAAAGAAAGATACGCCTTGCCGCAAAAGCTTGTCATATAGCTTGATCTGCTGTTTTGATACGATCCGGTTCCCAGCGCGGGTCAAAGCTACAACCTGGACGTACGTGGCGACACCTTTAACCAAGAAAATAGTGAACACGGCCATCGAAACGCTAAAGATCTTGGCCGAATTATCACTGTCGAACAGCGAGTCAACGACATCGCGCATGATGAACGCGATACCAGCTGTAGTCCCCGCCACAAACACCATCGCGATAATTGCAATGGTATACGGCAGCATTTGCTCCCGCATGTTCTCTGACAGCAAACGCCACAAGACGGAATCGCTTAGTACTGCCGCAAACTTTGATTTGATCTTTTGCAATGCACATGCCCACTGTGATCAGGATCGAGACATGTCTATTATGACAGACTCATAAATCGTGTCCGCTAGATAGTCGCCCGCTCTCTATTGGGCAAGCCCACGCAGTATTCCGCCTTATTCTACGGTTTCAATGCGCAATGTCCTGATCGGTGTGTCAACACGGATGTAAACCGCCAAAACCCGCCCTGACCACTGATATGCAATGTATTGGGCAATAAACGAGAAGGCGCGACAAGCATAGCCTGGGCCCCTGCCCTTTCGGCCTCGTTCAAATGTTGAAACCAACTGACCCAAAACTCGGGATCACACCCATATCAGATGGTCTGAACTTGCACCCAGCCCCCCTCTAGAGAGGGAGAGTTAGCTGGTTTTGACTAAAACACGACAATATTGTTGTGCTGATCGGGTTCATGTTGCATCCGATTCTGAAAGTCTGATCCGAAAATGGGCTCACCTCAACCGTACCAAGTAGAATCTGTAGAGCCGTCGCGAACATAGCAGAGGAATAAAGCTATCACTCTGATTAGCTTCAATTATCCAGCGAACTCTGCAAATTGCGGAATCCACATGCCGAACGTTCCAGCGGCCTCTTACCGATCAAATTGGCGGTTTCGATGCCTGCAACAACTGGGGTGAAGCATTTGAAGCGAAGCACGGGCCTCGTAAGCTGCTTGATGAACCGGTGATCCTGCTTGTAGATTTTGTTCACTTCTTTGATTTGCGACCCGCCAAGGATGAATACATTACTAAACAGCTGTTCATCCTCGCCTGTTCGACCTTAACACTACTTTCAGCCGGTATTTCTTCTAGATCACGACAGGAAACGCCGTTTCGAACGCAGAAGTAAACCGCAAATAGGATCACAGATACTGGGTAGAGCGCGCCATTGAAATAGATCACAAGACTTTCCCAAATATCATTGCAGACCAAGCCTCAATTGGAATTAACACGCGAAGCTGCAACATTCCGACCAACGACTGCGACAAAGAACGGTTCTCTACTAGTTTCAATCTGAAAATCTGACTGGTTTAATTCAAACAAATTCAAGCAAAGCAACGGCATGTTCCAGTTAGCCTATCAGACGCACCTTCTGAATTCGCCCAAATTCAAGTTGGATAGCTCCAAGCAAAGGCTTCAAATGGTGAGACTGAATGTACTGTGCAATGAACTTGCTTGGCGCACGCAAGGTGATCGTCTGATCTTGGGTTTCAACAAGTTGAAGGTCACGATACCAGCATTTGAACAACAACATTTCTGACTCTGATAAGCGTTGGAGCGCCCTACCCCACGGACTTTGAAGATCTTGCCTCTCAGGTTCGACTTCTAATTGTTTTTCTTGACCAAATTGTACATGAACGACCTTTTCGGATGGTTTTGGTACTTGCATTTCCATGCGTGATACAAAATCAGAACCAACATTTTGCCAAACTGGTTTGCTTAGGCGATAAATTTCCGCGTAGTTGAGTCGGTACGCCGCAACACGGCCTCTAACTCCGGGCCTAAGCTGAAGAAGCATATTATAATTCGTCAACCGCTTAATTTCTCGCTTGACGGTTCGTTGGTCTACGGACCAGAGGCGGGCCATTTCTTTTTGTCCGACCGTCAGCTCATCAGTGCGCCAGTTGTATCGGGCGGTTATCAACGCAATGAGCCGCATCATTGAATTTTGAAAACCAGGTGTACCACATAATCCCGCAACAGAGATTGCAGTTAGTAGATCGTACTTCTGTGAACCGGCCTGATGTCCTGTAAATCGTTTTATTTCCATTTTGATACTGCCACTGTGCCTCGAACGGATCGGTCTTGCTGTCCGATTCCATCAATTGGGTTCAGTGTGATGAAATCCCGTAGTTTGTCAACAAACTTTGAAAAGCAGGATACCCACTTCATTTTTCAAAATCAAAAGAAAATTCGGTTAATAGGTAATAGGTGACATTCGGGATGACACCCTATTAGAGGGTGAATGTCACCATATATCTAGTTAGTGATTGATGCTTGTCACCAAAACATAGCCTGGCATTCGAATTTCATCCCGTATTTAACGGATCATAGGCTAAAAAGCGGAATTTCTATTCTTTACGTTTTGCAGTTTCCGAAAATCGCGTTATTAAAAGACAACCGTCATATAACAAGAGCAACATCATGCGTGACCATACCGACCTTCAAGCTATGAACGAACGAAGCCTGGCTCAACAGGCTGCCGTCCGCCGCGCTACTTTCTCGCCTGCAGACGAGAAAGTTCTTCGACCATTCTCAATCTGGGAAATTAGCCAGTTCATGTTTGATGTCCCGGCCGACACCTTGAGAAAGAAGTTGGCCGAAGACCCGTCTCTTCCGCAAGGTGCGACTGAAGATGATGGACGGCAAAGATGGTTTTCTCTTGCTGAGATTAATGAGTTGAGACGGCGTTTGAGATTTAGGGGTAGGAGCCTTCTGCCTCAAAGGCCGGCAGGCCGGGCTATGAGAGTGGCGGTTTCGAACTTTAAGGGTGGTGTCGGCAAAACTGTCGTTGCTCAGCACTTGGCGAATGCGGCCGCGCTTGATGGTTATCGTGTTTTGGTGGTGGATTTTGACCCCCAGGCGACACTCACTCATTCAATGGGTCTGGCTGAAGTAAGAGAGTGGAACACTGTCTGGGGCATTATGTGTCGCGACCTCTGCCGTGAGGCGAACCGGATCGCGGACGAATATGATGATCCAGCAGATTGCCCCTACCCTACTGCCGACGAGTTGCCAGAAGATGTTCAGTCGATCGGCGCACAGCGTGTTCAGGATTTTATTCAAAGAACTTCATGGTCGACGATTGACATCATTCCGAGCTGCGCGAACGCTGCCTTCGTTGAATTTGCTTCCGCCCAGTATAGGTCCATTCATAAGGCATGGAGTTTTTTTGGATGCGTCGCAAGATATCTCGATGAGTTGCCAGACGACCAATATGATTTGATTGTTTTCGATTGTCCGCCTGCAATTGGATACCAATCTTTGAATGCGGCCTTTGCCGCTGATATCCTCTACATTCCGTCTGGTCCTGGCTATTGGGAGTATGACAGCACAACGAGTTATCTTGGTCAACTTGGCGACGCCTTGGAAGACATAACCAACGGTTTCGAACGTATTGCGCAGGATGCTGGTATCACTCTTCCTAAAAGGTTCGATGACATACGTGTTCTCATGACTCGCTTTGAGGCCAGCAACTCTCTGCATGTCGCGATGATGGACGCTTTCAAAAATGTCTTCGGGGCCGATGTCTGTCAAAATCCGATCGAAATGACACGTGCGGTCGAGCAATCTGGTAGGTTCCAGATGTCTGTCTACGAGCAGGACTATAGGCAGATGACTCGGGACACATGGAAACGGGCGCGTCTGTCCTTTGATAATGCATACAGTGAATTTAAGGACGTCGTCCTACGGGCCTGGGAGGCGCGTACTAAAGTTGAGGAGCGGGTAGAATGAGCGGTAACAAATTTGGCTTCACTCCGATTGATGAAGATGACCTCAAGAAAACACGCCGCCGCGAAGTGGGCCCAATGGGGGCTGCGGTACGCGAGACAGCAAATAGTTTAAATGAAAGCACTGAGAACCGTGTCGAACAGCGACGGCAAAATGCCTCCGATGCCAAGGAGTATCGCAAAGCTCGTGACGAGGGGCGAGTTTTGGTTGCGGTCAGCATCAATGAAATTCTTACGACAGATCTTCCAAGAGATCGCTTGGATCTATCGGCCGTCGCAAGTTCGGATGAGATGGATGAACTCAAGGCTTCTATTCAGGAACGCGGCCAGAAGGAGCCTATAGAGCTTTATAAGGATTCAGATGGTCGTTTCCAGCTCAAAAAGGGTTGGAGACGAGTAACTGCTCTTAGACAGCTTTATGAGGAGACTGGTGATGAACGGTTTTCCAGTGTTACAGCGCGAGTTGCCGAATCCCAGAGTGATCGCATCGACCTTTACATTGACATGGTTGAAGAGAACGTTGTTCGAGAGGACCTGACTTTTGCTGAGATGGCGCAAGTGGCAATTCTTGCTTCCAACGATTCTGAGTTGGGGGCAGGGGATGCAGAAGCTTTGGTCGGAAGGCTTTACTCATCCCTGCACAAGATGAAACGCTCTTATATTCGTAGCTTTGTTTACCTGCTCAATGAACTTGAAGGCGCGTTGCCGTTTCCTAAGAGTGTCTCCAGAAACCTTGGCGTTGAAGTTGCGCGTAAACTTCGAGCGTCATCGGGTTCAGCTGCTGGGTTAAGAGATGTGTTGGTGCGCGCATCCACAGCCGGTGAGCAAAACGAAGCGCTGGATGCCTTCTTGGCAGATACTGATGCTGAACCGGGTAGTAGCAAGCGACGTGAGAAAGCCGAGAGCGTGAAGTATGAGTTCCACGTGGGTGGCTCAAAAGTCACTGCGCGAAAGGGAGAATGCAGGATATTGTCTGGTCAGGACTTTAGTTCGATTGACCGGTCAAAGCTCCAGAGAGCGGTTGAAGCTTTCGAAGCTGTTTTGAACGAGTAGTAACCCGTGGGTTACCCATGCTCAGATTTCTTGATTTCAAAGGCGGTAACCCACGGGTTACCGCCTTCATCGTTTAGCGCCAGCTCACCCCAACAAGTCCGTCGCCGGGTTTTCAGCGATATCGACGTCGTCATAGTACTTTTTTGCCTGGGCCATCGAGCGGTGCAGCGAGAGGCGCATGGCCGCCTGGATTGGGGCGCCGTCCAGTGCGGCCTGGGTCAGGAATCCCGAGCGTAGCCCATGGGGCGAGGCAAAACCATCCGGCAGCCCGGCCAATTTCAGGCGGTGCTTGACGATCTGTGCGATTGCATCCGGGCTCAGACGACGTTTCAGCACACGATCCGCTTTTGAAATAGGTCGGAACAACGGGCCGTCGGTGATCCGTCCAACCTCGATCCAATGGACCAGCGCCTGGGCTGCGCGGGTCTTCAGCACCAGGCGCGGGGTCTCGCCCTTCTGGGTGGTCTTGGTTTTCAGTAGCGAGAGCCAGACGATGCCGCTCTTGTCAAATTCCTTGAGCGAGACATCCTCGCGCATCAACCCGGTGATCTCCGAGCGCCTCCGACCGCCCGAGGCCCAGCCCAGCATTAACAGCGCCCGGTCGCGACAATCCCGGCGAGAGCCGCAACAAGTGGCCAGCAGCTGCTCCAGCACATCGCGGGTGATCGGGTGTTGCGATTTTGGGGCAGGGGGTCGGGCAGCGGCTCGGCGGGCCTTGGCGCGGGCTTGCTTGACTTGGGGCGCGTCAAAGGGGCTGGAGAGGTTCTTCATCCGGTGAAAGGCCAGCCAGGAAGCGATGCGCCGATCGAGCGTAGACGGGGCGGGGCAGGAGAGGGACTTGCGCAGCCCTTGCGCAATCAGCAGCTTTGCGGTTTCGCGCGCTACATCCGTTTCTGGTGCGTCGTTCAGATCGCGGGCGTGATCGAGAATAAAAGCCAGCGCGATGGGCTCGCTTTCCGGCCAATCCAGCGCTGACCCGAAACGCGCGGCTTTCCATGCCGTCACGTAGAGCAGATCCCGCTCATAGGCGCGCAGCGTATTGGCCGGCGTGCCGCGCACATACAGGTCGGTCAGCGCCTCCTGATCTGTTTGCGACAGGGCAGGGGAGGCAGCTGGAAGATAGGGGGCAGGCGGCTTCATGGGGCCCATTCTGCGCTGATTTCCCGGTAAATCAATTATACATGATAAGAAACACTTATCGTGTATAACAGCGGATCTCTCGCACTACTTAGATAATGATCACAATGGGTATATAATGATCGTTACTCTACAAGCGGGCAATTTATATAACGCCTGCAGCGATCTGTCAGCACAAGATCACTACATTTTTCTTCAATCCTGATAGCGGGGGCGTTGGTATTGCCGCTGACGATGTCGGGCATGATTGAGGCGTCTGCGATACGAAGGCCCAGAATGCCATGGACTCGCAGGCGAGGGTCAACAACAGCACGGTTATCTGTGCCCATTTTACAGGTTGTGGTGGGGTGATAGATCGTCTGCGCCATGTTTCGGGCGGCTACGAGGTGGTCCTCATCGGTTTCAACGGTGCCAGACGGAACATGTTCGCACAAGATGAAGGGTGAGAGCGCCTTGGTTTTGGTCATGCCGCGGGCAATTTTCACAGCGCGGATCGCTCAAAGCTGGTCGCCGGATGTCGACAGATAGTTCGGCACGATCTTTGGGTAGTCGTGCGCATCTGACGACGTGATATGGATATGACCGCGACTTTCTGGCCGCAACTGACAGACAGAGGAGGTAAATCCTGAGATCGGATGCATCTCGATCCCCGGCTTGTCAGCGGACAGCGGCTGAAAGTGGAACTGGATGTCGGGGGTATCCAGCCCCTCCATGGATTTGGCGAAGATGGCCACCTGACGGGCACCTAGGCTCATGGGGCCAGTGCGGCGCAAAGCGTATTCGATTCCGATTCCTGTTCGATGGAAGATATTTTTGATAGCGTCGTTCATTGTCGGAACGTTGACCTTGTAAACAAGGCGGATTTGCAGGTGATCCTGAAGATGTTCACCCGCGCCCGGCAGTGCGTGACGCAGTTCGACCCCTGCGGTGCTCAAAATGTTCGGATTGCCGATGCCCGACACTTCCAGCAGCTGTGGCTAGCCAATGGCACCGGCGGACAGGATCACTTCACCGCCAGAGTTCAGTATAACCTTTTGGGGAGTTCCCTTGCGAACGTAAGCGACCCCGGTCACTTGCTTTGGCGCACCAGAGGCGACAGTTGAAACGTGGCTGTAAGACGGACTTTGAAGGATTGAAATACCTGAAGTACCCGGACCGATGTTCGGCAAGATCTGAATCGGCAGATATTGAAAAGCTACGCGTGTAGCGCCCATAAGAATATGAACTACGTTTGATCAATCATCGTCATCTAAGGCAAAACCCCTTCAATACGTTTTTGCTTCAACGCTGTTTTTTTGTCTTCTTTAACAGAATGTTCCTAACCCTGAATGACATCCTGTCGCTGTATGCCCAACCCCTCAATCCCCAGTTCAATTGTGTCGCCTGGCTTCAAATAGATCTGAGGTTCTTGCCCCATACCCACGCCAGGCGGTGTTCCTGTCGAAATCACGTCCCCGGGTAGCAGCGACATAAACTGCGACAGGTGCGAAATGACGGTCGCCACCCCAAAATGCATCGTTTTGGTTGACCCATCCTGATAGCGGTGCCCGTTTACCTCAAGATACATGGGCAGGTTTTGCGGATCTGTCACCTCGTCTCTTGTCACCAGCCAGGGGCCGATTGGGCCGAATGTATCGGCGGACTTTCCCTTGACCCATTGACCCGAGCGATGAAGTTGAAAATCACGTTCTGACAAATCGTTCACAACGCAATACCCAGCGACGTAGTCCATGGCTTCGGCTTCAGAGACGTATTTGGCCTCTTTGCCGATGACCACGCCCAGCTCCACTTCCCAGTCGGTCTTGACCGATCCGCGCGGGATTTCCACCGTATCATTGGGGCCGACGATGGCAGAAGTGGCCTTGAAGAAAATCACTGGCTCAGCAGGCAGCTCCATGCCGCTTTCCGCTGCGTGATCGGCATAGTTCAGACCGATGCAGATGAATTTGCCGACATTCCCGACGCAAGGGCCGATGCGCGTATCGCCGCCCACCACAGGCAGGCTGGCCACATCGACAGCACGCAGTTTTTCAAGAACGGCGTCGCCAAGCGTTGCGCCTGAGATGTCATCGACCACACCGGACAGGTCGCGAACCGAGCTGTCCAAGGCCAGAATGCCGGGTTTCTCAGCGCCTCTGGGGCCATAACGTAACAGTTTCATTGTAAGGTCCTTCCTACTCAGATCGTCCAACCGCCATCGATGGCAAAGGGCTGTCCGGTTGTGTATTTGCTGGCATCACTGGCCAGATACAGTGCCAGTTCTGCGATTTCTTCCGCCGTGCCGATGCGGCCCATTGGTTGACGGGCGATGAAATCGGTCATTGCCTGTTCATAATCTCCGGTGGAGCGCAGCCTCTCATGCAGACTGGGGCTGTCGACTGTGCCGGGACAAATTGCGTTGCATCGGATGCCTCGTGTTACGAAATCGGCCGCGACGGATTTGGTCAGGCCAATGACCGCTGCCTTTGATGCGCAATATGCAAATCGGTTCGGCACGCCCTTCATGGATGATGCGACCGACGACATGTTGATGATTGATCCACCGCCTGCTTCCAGCATTCCCGGAAGGGTCAGGCGGATCAGTCTGAACATGGCTTTGACGTTGAGGTCGAAACTGAAGTCCCAGTCGTTTTCGCTGCACTCAAGGATTGAGCCTCCCGCAACATAGCCCGCACAGTTAAACAGAACGTCCAGTTTCGGCAGGTCGACCACAGCGGCGGTCACAGCCTCATTGTCTGTTACGTCCAGCTTGAGCGGCTCGATACCCGCGATACCGCCTAATTCTGCAAGCGAAGCATCGTTGATGTCGCTGGCGATCACGCGTGCGCCTTCGGCTACAAACAATTCAGCGGTTGCACGGCCAATGCCTTGCCCGGCAGCTGTGATCAGAGCGGTTTTGCCCGCAAGCCGGTTGGATGGTTCGAATGTCGTCATTGGTTGCCTCACAGTTTCTCGGGCAAAAGGTCGGTTGGAATGTCCTGATAGCAAACCGGCCGCAAGAAACGGCGGATCGACAATGTGCCCACGGATGTTGCGCCAAAGTTGGTTGAGGCGGGGTAGGGACCGCCGTGAACCATGCTGTCGCACACTTCAACGCCGGTCGGGAAACTGTTGGCCAGTAGGCGCCCCGCCTTTCGTTCAAGCAGCGGAAGCAGCGCCTGAGCCTCTGGTTTGTCGCCTGCGTCCAGATGCAGGGTACAGGTTAGCTGCCCTTCGATGGCGCGCGCGATCTGTTGCATTTGTGAGGCGTCTTTCACGCGAACGATAATACCCAACGGTCCGAAAACCTCTTCCTGCAGCTTGTGATCGGCCAGCCAGTCATCGCCGGAAACTGCGAACAGGTAAGGGGCAGCATCGCGTATCTCGCAACTGGTGCCTATGATCTTGGAAACGCCTGTTCCGGCGGCGACCCGCGAAAAGCCGTCCCGATACGCTGCCGCAATTCCATCGGTCAGCATGGTCTGTTCGGCTACGGAAGATAGGCCGGTCTCAGTTGCTGCCTGAAACGCCTCGGCATCGGGTCCGTCAACGATCACGGCAATACCGGGATTCGTGCAGAACTGGCCAGCACCCATGGTCAGCGACGCTGACCAGCCCGTCCCGATCTCGGCCCCACGCGCGGCAGCGGCTTGTGGCAAGATGAACATTGGATTGACCGAACCCAATTCGCCAAAGAACGGAATGGGTTCATCCCGTTGCGCGCACAAGTCAAACAGGGCCCGCCCGCCCGCCAGACTGCCGGTAAAACCCACCGCCCGGATCAGAGGATGTTGCACCAGGCGCGTGCCGACATCCCGTTTGCCACCTTGAACCAGTGAAAACACTCCGGGATGAACCCCGGTCGCCTTGATGGCGGCGTCGATGGCCTGCGCCACGATCTCGCCCGTGCCGGGATGGGCTGAATGGCCTTTGACGACAACGGGGCATCCTGCGGCCAGTGCTGCGGCGGTATCACCCCCAGCAACCGAAAAGGCCAATGGGAAGTTCGACGCGCCGAACACCGCAACAGGACCCAGCGGGCGCTGGATCATGCGCAAGTCGGAGCGGGGCAAGGGTGCGCGATCCGGCATTGCCGGGTCATGGCGCATGTCCAGATAATCACCCGTTTCGATGTGATCGGCAAAGAGGCGCAGCTGGCCGACCGTACGGCCACGTTCCCCCTGTAGGCGCGCCTCGGGCAAGCCGGTTTCCTGAGTGCCAATCTCGGTGATGTCATCCCCGCGTGCGTCAATCTCATCCGCGATTTTACGCAGCAGCGTGGCACGCTCGGTGCGAGAAGACCAGCCGAAAGTGGCAAACGCCGCCTCGGCCGCTTCCACCGCGCTGTCGACCAATGCTGCTGTCCCGACAGAAAATTCATGGCTTGGTCCGTGCGCGGGTTCCGACGCAAAAGTTGTGTCTGCGCTAAGCCATTCGCCTGCGATCAGATGTTTTCCAGTCAACATGTTCATTCTCTCTTACAACAAGCCGCGATGGGCGAGGTTTCGCATCAGGTGTGACGCCCCGAAGGTCCATTCGGCGCATTCGGTCGATAGGCGCACGGTGTTTGTCAGCGCTCCAAGCTGGTCATTGGCGATGGTGACAACGTCACCAAGTTTGTGCGTGAACCCGCCACCCGGTTTATCCCGATCTTGGGTCGGGGCGAAGAGCGTGCCGAGAAACAGCATCAGTCCGTCAGGATATTGGTGGTGGCGTCCGATTGTCTGCTTCACAAGATCGGCAGGATCGCGGCTGATCTGCGACATGGACGAACTGCCGTTTAGGACAAATCCATCCGGTCCGGTGACGGTCAGCGTCAGTTCGGCTTGGCGTACATCGTCCAGAGTGAACCCGTTATCGAACAACCGGATCATCGGTCCAATCGCGCAGGAGGCGTTGTTGTCCTTGGCTTTGCTCAGCAACAGGGCTGAGCGCCCTTCAACGTCGCGTAGGTTGACATCGTTCCCTAGTGTCGCACCCTTGATCTGACCTTGTGATGTCACGACCAGAACAACTTCGGGCTCGGGGTTGTTCCAGGTCGAAATCGGGTGCAGCCCGATATCTGCACCGAAGCCGACTGATGACAGGACCTGCGCCTTTGAGAATACCTCGGCATCGGGGCCGATCCCGACTTCCAGATACTGGCTCCAGAGACCTTCTGCTATCAGCGCTTCTTTGACATCTGCGGCGGCGTCCGATCCTGGTACGATGTTCGAGAGGCTGCCTCCGATCCGATCTCCGATGCGCGCCCGGATCGTGTCGGCTTTGGCAGGATCGCCTGCGGCCTGTTCCTCGATCACGCGCTCGACCATGGAGCCTGCAAATGTAACGCCACAGGCCTTAACCGCTTGCAGATCACATGGCGCGAGCCACTGGTGGTCGGCGTCCAAAGGCCCGATATTTTCACCTTGTACGTTGCGCACAAAATCCGCGGCATCGTCGCGCTCTAGAATATCCCGGACGGTTGGTGCCGCTTTTGATGTAATATCGACAACCCGCCCACTGCGCAGTGTGACCACGCTGGGTCCGACCTCAGCACGCTCAAGACGTCCGAGCCACAGCCCGTTTGCTTCCAATGTAGGTATGGTCATTTCAATCCCTGAGGTTATAGGCACGGGCAGCGTTACCACCCATGATCGCCTGGCGTTCTGCGTCGCTCAGCTGGTTCAGCAGAGTGTCGGTGGTTTCACACCAGCGTTCGTAGCTGCTGGCCAAAGTGCAAACCGGCCAGTCGCTGCCCCAGATCAGGCGCGACGGGCCGAAGGTGTTCAGCAGGTGATCCACATAGGGGCGCAGGTCTTCGATCGTCCAGTCTGCAGCAGCTTCCGTCACAAGACCGGACAGCTTGCACCATGCACTGGTATCTCGGGCCAAGGCGGACATGTTGTCGGACCAATCATCCAAGAGCGCGTCTTTGATCAAGGGTTTTGACCCATGGTCGATGACAGTACGCATATCGGAGTGGCGTTCAAGAAGTTGCCTGAGCGGGCCCAGATGTTGGGGAAAGGTCAATGCATCGAATGTCAGGTCGTGCCGTCGAACTGCCTCGAAGGCCGGAGACAGCGTGTCGCCGAGCATCCACAAAGGGTCAGCAATGTCTTGTATCATCGGACGGAGACCGACCAGTGCCGGATGGGCGGCCATAGCGGCAATCTGCACGCCCACATCATCGGCTTCAAGATCAACCCAGCCGACAACACCTTTGATGAACGTATTCTGGTCGGCCAGCGAGAGCATGTATTCCGTCTCAGCCACAGTGGGCGCCGCCTGGACAAGGACTGTGCCGTCGATCCCGGCAGCCTTAAGCAGGGGCATTAGATCGTCCGGTGTGAAATCTCGGTAGATCGTACTCAGATCGGGCGTCAGCCAGCCATAATCGCCACGCGCCAAAGCCCAGAAATGCTGATGTGCGTCGATCCTCATTCGATCACACCCTTTTTCAGGATGATGTTGCCATAAAGCCTGCGTTCGCCGGTCTGAACGATAGCAAAAGCGTTGGCAGCACGGTCGTAGAATGCAAACCGTTCTAAGCCCTGCGCCTTGGCGGGGTTGTCGGCGGTGGAGTCAATGATGCGCTGAAAGTCTGCGACGGCGTCTGGAACTGCCTCTGGGTCGCCGACAACCTGCATGGTCAACGCCGGATCAGAAACGAATGTGTCCAACGGCATCACCGACAACACAGCTTGCAACACTTCACTGGCTGAAGATCCATCCGCCCGGATGCAGCCCGGCCCGCTGCTGGTGCCTGGGAAGTTTGCATCTGCGATGACGATTTCATCCCCGTGGCCCATGGTCCTGAGGGTATACAGAAGCTCCGGCGACAGGATCGGGTTGATGTTACGCAGCATCTGCAGCCTCACTTGGCAGAGGTGCGTCGAGTCGGATCAGGCCTTCGGATCGCAGGTCCGACCACAGACCCAGAGGAATGTCGCGCTCCATCAATGCTACATTGGACTGCACCTCGGATGCGTTGACGGCCCCGGGCACCACTGTTTTGACGCAGGGATGACCCAGAACAAATTGCAGCGCCGCCGCTATCAGCGGAGTGTTGTGGGCCGCGCAAACCGCTTCGATCTTACGGACCCGTTCCAAAATGTCTTCTGGTGCGTCTGCATAATTGTACTTGGCGCCGGGTACAGCTCCAGTGGCGAGAATGCCTGAATTGTAAGGCCCCCCAAGGATGATCCCGACATCGCGCTGCTCACAAAGTGGCAGGAAACTGTCGAGGGCTTCCTGTTCCAGCAGCGTATAGCGCCCAGCCAGCAGGAAGCCATCAAAGTCCCCCAGCCCAAGCAGCCTTTCGCAGACTTGCCATTCGTTTACACCCGCGCCGATTGCGGCGATCTCACCTGCATCGCGCAGTTCGGTTAGCGCTTTGTATCCCCCGCCATCAAAAAGCTCGCGCACCTTGGCGTCCGACATTTCCTGACTGCCCTGGCTGAAGACGCAGACGTCATGGACCAGAAGAATGTCTGAGTTGGCTACACCGATCCTGTCGCGGCTGGCCTCGTAAGACCGCATGACCCCGTCATAGGTATAGTCGAAGACGATCCTTTTCTGCGGGACATCGACAAAGGCTTCAGGTGTCACCTCATGCGGTTCGCAATCCAGTAAAAGGCGACCGATCTTGGTCGAAAGTTGAATGTTCTCGCGGCCAAACTGGCCTATCGCCTGTCCGAACCGGTGCTCCGACCGACCAAGCCCGTATTGCGGCGCGGTGTCAAAAAACCGGATGCCTGCGTCGTAAGCGGCCTGCAGTGCTGCCTGCGCGTCCTCGTCTGAGACTTTGCGGTACAGATTGCCCAACGGCGCCCCGCCGAACCCCATGCGGGTCAGGGGAACGGGCCGTTTGGTCCGGTTATTCAGTAGTTCTGTCTGGGAAACGGTCATCCTGCCTCGCTATTCAGCTGTGGGGTGAGGTTGAACAATTCGGGGTTTTGCTTTTCAAGTTGTTCGATGCGCGGCATCAACTGCCCAAGGTGAGTACGCATAGCGTCCTGCGCAGCCTGTTCATCGCGATTGCTGATTGCCTCGAAAATAGCTCTGTGCTCTGCCAGTGTTTCAGCGATCCGACCGGGGGTGGGCAGCAACAGCATTCGGGCGCGGCTGACTTGTAGCGAAACGGTCTGGGCGACATCCGCGAGACGGCGGAAACCGGTAAACTCCATCAGCAGACCGTGGAATTCTTCGTCTGCCTGGTAGAATCCGGGGATGTCCTCATCCTCGATCAGCAGCTCTTGCAGGCGCATGTTGCGGCTCAACCGCTTGCGCTGATCTTCGGTCAGATCGCGCGCAACCTTCGCAACAGTTGCAAGCTCAAGCGCCTCGCGCAGGAAAGCACCTTCACGGATTTCGTCCATCGAAAAGTAAGACACGCGGGTGCCAGATTGTGGCACTACATCCACCAGCCCTTCAGAGGCCAGACGCGCGATGGCGTCGGCAACAGGCGCACGAGATACGCCCAATCGTTCGCATACGGGAGCTTTCCGGAGATTCGCTCCGGGTGGGAAATCAAGCGAGAGAATCGCCTGCTTTAATGATTGGTGAACCCGTTGAGTCAGCGGCCCTTCGATAGTCGTGATCTCAGGCAGCAGCGCGGCATCAATATCTTGGTGTTTGCTCATGTTAAGCAACTTAGCATTCTAACATGTTAGTTGACAAGTAGTGATTTTGGATTTAGCAACATTGGCCAAGCAAGCGGGGAACAGATGCAAGCACACGGCGGCATAGATGTTTTGGAAGAGGCGACGCGCGACGTCGTGAAGCTTAATCCGCAGGACAATATCGTCATTGCTTTGCGCGACCTGCAGGCGGGCGAACATCCGGTGCATGTTCCGGTGCCCTTGACCGCGTCTGTCACCCGCGGTCACAAGATTGCGGTGTCATCAATCCAGGCCGGCGAAAACGTTGTTCGCTATGGCCAGATTATCGGGCAGGCTAAATGTGATATCGCACCGGGTGAACATATCCACGTGCACAACCTTGGCATGGGGGCGCATCAGCAAGACTACGCACATGCCAGCGCGAACGCGCCACTGCCCGCGCTGACTGAAGACCGGACATTCGACGGATACCATCGCACCGACGGTAATGTGGGAACCCGAAACTATATTGGCATTCTGACAACCGTGAATTGTTCGGGGTCCGTGGCACGTTTCATCGCAGAGGCGGCGGAAAAATCCGGGCTGCTGGACAGCTTTCCGAATGTGGACGGTGTGGTTCCGATTGTGCATGGGACCGGCTGCGGAATGTCCAGCAAGGATGAGGGTTATGCCACCCTGTTCCGCACCCTGTCCGGGTACGCACAGCATCCGAATTTCGGGGGTATCCTGCTGATTGGTCTGGGGTGTGAGGTTATGCAGGTTGCAGACCTTGTTGGCGGTCGTCCAATCCGCGCTGACGGTGCCTTACGTTACATGACCATTCAGAACGAGGGCGGAACGCGGCGTACCATCGAACGTGGGCTGGAAGAGCTGCGTGGCATCGCGGAGTTGGCCAATCAGGTCGAACGCGCCCCCGCTTCGATCAGTGCCATTACGGTCGGCATGCAATGCGGCGGCTCTGACGGGTATTCAGGGATCACGGCGAACCCGGCTTTGGGATATGCCTCGGATCTGCTGGTGCGCCACGGGGGCACGACGATCCTGTCGGAAACCTCGGAAATCTACGGCGCTGAACACTTGCTGACGCGGCGGGCCGAAACGGTCGAGGTTGGCGAAAAGCTGATCGAACGCATTCACTGGTGGGAGGATTACACCGCCCGCAACGGCGGTGAGATGGACAACAACCCAAGCCCCGGCAACAAGCGCGGTGGCCTCACGACCATTCTGGAAAAATCGCTGGGAGCCGTTGCCAAAGGAGGTACAGCCCCTCTGCGCGATGTATACAAATTCGGTGAGATGGTCGACAAGCACGGGTTCGTCTTCATGGACAGCCCGGGGTTCGATCCATGTTCCGTCACCGGGCAGGTGGCGTCGGGTTCAAACCTGGTCGTATTCACTACCGGGCGCGGCTCGGTTTCGGGGTATAAGCCGACGCCCTGTATCAAGCTGGCCACAAATTCCGAGATGTATGCCCGCATGGCCGACGACATGGACCTGAACTGCGGAGACATCGTGACTGATGGGATCAGCATCGAGGCAAAGGGCGAAGAGCTGTTTGAAATGCTCATCCGTGTTGCGTCGGGCCAAAAAACCAAAAGCGAGGAACTTGGCTTTGGGGGCGTTGAATTTGTCCCCTGGCAAATCGGCGCGGTGATGTGATCCGCGTTGGGCCCAAGGGAGAGGGGCACATGGGAGGGAAAATGAATAAATTGGTCGAAATGACGGGGATTGATAAGTTCTTCCCCGGCGTGCACGCGCTGAAATCCGTGCAGTTCGATCTTGAACTGGGCGAAGTTCACGCGCTGATGGGTGAAAACGGGGCCGGGAAAAGCACGCTGATGAAGATCCTTTCGGGTATCTATCAGCGCGATGGTGGAACGCTGAAGATCGAAGGGCGCGAAGTCAGCCCGACAACCCCCCGCGAAGCGCAGGATCTGGGCATCGGGATCATCCATCAGGAACTGAGCCTGATGAACGACCTCACCGTCGCCCAGAACATCTTTATCGGGCGTGAACCGCGTAAAAGCTTTGGGCGTTTGGACGAGGCCGCGCTGAATGCGCAGACCGCCGAAATCTTTGCTTCGATGAACCTCAGTCTTGATCCCAAGGCATTGGTGGGCAGCTTGACCATTGCGAAACAGCAGATGGTCGAAATCGCCAAGGCTTTGTCGTTCCGATCCAAAGTGCTGATCATGGACGAGCCCACAGCCGCCCTGAATGACGCCGAGATTGCCGAGTTGTTCGTGATCATTCGCCGCCTCAAGGCCGAGGGCGTGGGCATCGTGTACATCAGCCACAAGATGGACGAGCTCAAGCAGATCTCGGATCGCGTGACGGTCATGCGCGATGGGGAATATGTCGGAACAGTTGGGGCAGATGAAACCCTGATCAGCCAGATCATCGCCATGATGGTCGGCCGCGAGGTCAAAGAAGAACCGCTGGACGTGCCCGATCTGGGTGATGCTGAGATGTCTCTGCAGGTCACCGGGCTGAGCCGGAGTAGCGAAATTCAGGATGTGAGCTTCTCGGTCCAAAAGGGCGAAATTCTGGGCTTTGCCGGTCTGATGGGCGCAGGTCGTACAGAGGTTGCACGTGCTATCTTCGGGGCCGATCCCAAGGATAGCGGCGAAATCCGGGTACATGGTCAGGTGGTGTCGATCAAATCACCCACTGACGCCGTCAAAGCGGGGATTGGATATCTTTCAGAAGATCGAAAGCACTTCGGTCTCGCCACTGGCATGAACGTACGCGACAACATCGCGCTTGCCTCGATGGACCTATTCACCGGCGCAGGCGGGGTTCTGCACGATAGTGAAATCAGCGACACCGCCAAAAGCTACATTAAGCAGTTGGGCATTAGAACGCCATCTGACGTTCAGGAGGTACGACTGCTGTCAGGCGGTAATCAGCAGAAGGTGGTCATCGCCAAATGGCTGCTCCGCGACTGCGATATCCTGATTTTTGACGAACCCACGCGGGGTATCGACGTCGGCGCTAAATCCGAGATCTACAGACTACTGGAAGACCTGGCGGGGCAAGGCAAGACGATCATCGTGATCTCATCGGAACTGCCCGAAATCATGCGCCTCAGCCATCGCATCGCCGTGATGTGCGAAGGCCGACTGACCGGCATTCTACCCGGCGGAAAAGACACCACTCAAGAAGACATCATGCATCTGGCCACGCAGCGCGCGGCGGCGATGCAGGTAACAGGGACAGTCCAATGACCACAGCTACGGATATCGACAAGAAGAAACCCCTCGCGGGTCTGTCGGAAAGCGGTGCCTACCAAAAACTGCTGGCGTTCGCGAGTTTGATCGCCCTGCTGATCGGCTTCTCGATCGCGTCGCCGAATTTCATGCAGACCTCGAACATGATCGCGATTTTGCAGGCGACCTCGGTCAACGGGGTGCTGGCGGTGGCTGCGACGCTGATCATCATCACCGGCGGGATCGACCTATCGCTGGGCACATTGATGACCTTCTGTGCGGTGATCGCGGGCGTTGTTCTGACCTATCTGGGGATGCCCTTGCTGTTGGGTGTCGCAGCGGCCATCGCGGCGGGGGCGCTTTGCGGTCTGTGCTCGGGTACGTTTGTGGCCAAGATGAAGATCCCGCCCTTCATTGCGACTTTGGGCATGATGCTAATCCTCAAGGGTATGTCGCTGGTGATCTCGGGCACAAGGCCGATCTATTTCAACGACACGCCGGGCTTTGACCAAATTTCGCGCGGGTCACTGATCGGCGAGGTTTTTCCGTCTCTGCCTATCCCCAATGGTGTGCTGATCCTGTTCCTTGTGGCTATCGCAGCCTCATACATTCTGGGGCGCACGGTTCTGGGCCGGTACACCTTTGCGCTTGGTTCCAATGAGGAAGCAGTGCGTCTGTCCGGCGTAAACACCGACATGTGGAAGATGCGCATTTACGCGCTAGCCGGCGCGATCTGCGGCATCGCCGGCATCTTGATCGCCTCGCGTCTGAATTCCGCGCAACCAGCATTGGGACTTGGATACGAACTGGAGGCGATCGCCGCCGTGGTGATCGGAGGGACTTCGCTGTCCGGCGGGCGCGGGACGATCCTGGGTACGCTCATCGGTGCCTTGATAATGGCCGTGTTGACGAATGGCTTGCGTGTGCTGTCCGTCGCGCAGGAATGGCAGACCGTTGTGACCGGCGCAATCATCATCCTGGCCGTCTATGCCGATATGGCACGGCGCAAGAAATCGGGATGAACAAGCATCTAAATCAATAATCAGAACGACCAACTGGAGGAGAAAAACATGTTTTCACGTCGTTTTATTCTGGGGGCGCTGAGTGCGGCCACCCTGGCAGGACCCGCCTCGATGGCGGCAGCCGAAGAAGTTTACATCCCACTGGTTTCGAAAGGTTTCCAGCACCAGTTCTGGCAGGCGGTGAAGTCGGGTGCGGAACAGGCGGCTGACGAATTTGATGTTACCATCACCTTCGAAGGCCCGGATAATGAGACCATGGTCGACCGCCAGATCGACATGCTGGCTGCCGCCCTGGCCAACAACCCCAAAGCCATTGGTTTTGCCGCTCTGGATAGCCAAGCTGCAATTCCGCTTTTGAAGCAGGCCAATGAAAAGGGCATTCCGATCATCGCTTTCGACAGCGGCGTTGACAGTGACATTCCGCTTTCAACTGCGACAACGGATAACCTGGCGGCAGCTGGGCTCGCAGCCGACAAGATGGCCGAGAAAATTGGTGGCAAAGGCAAAGTCGCAGTTGTCGCGCATGACCAGACCAGCCGCACAGGCATCGATCGTCGCGACGGCTTCGTCAATCGCATGGCCGAGAAGTACCCGGATATCGAAGTTGTCACGGTTCAGTACGGCCAGGGTGACCACCTGAAGTCGACCGAAGTCACCAAGGCGATCCTGACAGCAAACCCCGATCTGAACGGCATTTTCGGCACAAACGAAGGCTCGGCCATCGGTGTTGTAAATGGCGTTCAGGAGCTGGGTACCGAGGGTCTGGTCATTATCGGTTACGACAGCGGCAAAGCTCAGAAAGACGCAATCAAGAGCGGTCTGATGGCGGGCGCGATCACGCAAAACCCTGTGGGCATCGGTTATGAGACGGTGAAGGCAGCGGTTGCGGCTTTGAACGGGGAAGAGGTTCCAGGTCTGATCGATACAGGCTTCTACTACTACGATGCCTCGAACATTGACGACCCGAAGATCTCGGCCGTTCTGTACGACTAAACACAACCACTCATACTGTCCGGCCTGCCTTTTGGGCCGGCCGGATAGTTCCATCTGCAGATTGTCAGGTGAATTGATACCAAGGCGGGATGTGTCGCAAATTTTTGGGAGGGGAAGAGTTAGCCTCTTACCGGACACACCTATCCTGCGATCTCTGCAAATAGCCGAAAGCCAGATTTCGCAGCGCTCGGGAATTGCTGCTTTCGGATCATGTTGGCGACCTCAAAGCCGTCCAGAGTGGCCGAAGCGGAACTGAACGATTTGAACCCGCACATTTGCCGTACACGACACTTGATAAACCGATGATCCTGTTCGATCAGGTTGTTTAAATACTTGGACCTGACTGTTTCGATTGGGATCGGGCAGCCAAAGCCTTTAAGCATCTTGTTTATGGCTTTGATGCCAGCCGCGTTTGCTCCGCTTTTGTCGATGACGATCTTGCTCGGGATTCCATTTGACGACAGAGCTTTGGCAAAGAACCTGGCTGCCGCTGGAGGGTTCCTGCGCTCAGACAGCATGAAATCAAGGGTATTTCCTGCCTTGTCGACGGCCCGATAAAGGTGCGTCCATTTGCCGCGAACGCGAATATAGGTCTCGTCCATTCGCCATGAACTCAGCGTTGGGCGTTTCTTCGATTGCGCTCTTGCTGCGATCATCGGTGAATACTTCTCAACCCAACTGTTGAGAGTGGCATGGTCCACCTGTACGCCGCGTTCAGCCATGATCTCTTCCAAATCACGGTAGGACACCGTGTACCGCAGATAGAAGTACAAAGCGTACAAAACTGCATCCTTGGGGAAATCACAGCCCTTCAATGAGCTCGTACTGAAACCTGTTCGAAATCTATTCGGCGGGAACAATCGTTAGATTGGACAGGCTCGTCAACTAGACCCCAGAGTTTGCGACACATCCCAACAAAAAAATCTCGTCCTGTGGGGCTTTTTACTGCTTTGTCAGATAGATACGGGGCGCCGCTCGCTCGCTCTTGTCATCGACCTAATGAATCGCTTTATTGCCCAAAATATTGCAACCATCTCTGAAGCAGATTCAGGCAGGAGCGTAGAGTGCATAATCTTGAGGTCATTGCGCCCAATCTGAAGCGAAGTCTTTCGGGGGTGACAACAACCATTGTCCGCTTACTGCCAATTCAAAAAGAGATGATCGGCATTTGTGCGACCGGACCGGGTCTTCCAACGGACATCCCACATATAAGGCTCTGGAAAACATTGTTTTTGTCTCGCGATGTTAAACGGGTCTGGCACGCGCGTCGAAATTCCGAAATGCTGATGGGCTTGGTGTTGACAACGATCTTCCGGCGAAACTTCAAACTACTCTTTACGTCAGCAGCCCAACGCAATCATTCTGCTTACACCAAATGGCTGATATCAAAAATGGATGCACTGATCGCAACAACTCCTCAGGCTGCATCGTTCCTAGATCGTCCCGCAACAGTCATTATGCATGGTGTGAACACCAACTTGTTCCATCCTGAGGATGATAAAAGAGCTCTAAGAAACAAACTTGGACTTCCTCACTGTACATTGATTGGTTGCTTCGGCCGTATTCGCCCCCAAAAAGGTGTCGACCTATTGGTGGACGCAGCCATTGAAGTGCTGCCTGCGTTTCCAAATGTCGAAATTGTATTCACAGGTCGTACAACAAAAGAGTTTATCGAGTTTAAACAACAGCAAGAGACAAAATTGCAATCAGCCGGCTTGGCGGAGCGTGTGCACTTCTTAGGTGAACGCCCATGGAGCGAACTCGTCGAACTATACCGTGCACTGGACTTGTTTGTTGCGCCTGCTCGGCACGAAGGATTTGGACTGACTCCTTTGGAAGCAATGGCTTCAGGTGTTCCCGCCATTGCTTGCGATGGGGTAGGCGCCTTTAATGCCCAAATTGAAGATGGTGAGACAGGACGGCTGGTGGAGAAGGACAATGCCGAGGCTTTGGCTGACGCGCTTAGAGAATTGCTTTCAGACCGCGACAAACTAACGGCCAAAGGCCGTGTTGCCAGATGCCATGTCCAACAGAATTTTAGAATTGAGAGCGAGGCAAAGGCTATAGTTCAAGTGTATCGCTCACTACTAAATGCTTCCTGACCACCTGATTTATGCCGAAGCTATTAGGGTCCGCATGCATTGATTTTCAACGCGCTGCATGATTCACGGCTCGGAAATGGAGTGGTGATATAAACGACCTTTTCCAAGTGACCGATGAGCAGATGGCCAAGTTTTCCGCTTTTTACCCGAAGTCGCACGGCGGGCCATGGGGCGATGGTAGAAGGATACTAGGCGGGATTATCTTCATCAACCGCAATGGATTAAAGTGGAGAGATGCGCCCGAAGCCTACGGTCCGCACAAAACGCTCTATAGCCTCTGAAAACGTTGGCGTGAGAAGTGCATCTGCGTCCGAATGATGGTTTGCCTAGTTGCCGAACATGGCGAAGAAAAAAACCATGATGATTGATGCGACTTGTCTGAAGGCACACCGTACCGCGATCAGCATGGTCGCGAGAAAGGGGCGTGGCCGCCTGATAGCGAAACTGCCCTCAGGACGCATCGATATTTTCACAAAATGCCATTGTTCAGTTTGTTTGAGGGTACTGATGATCGAAATATAACGTGCTGGCAGATTCACCAATCTTTCTGGTCCGTGTGGGGCGTCGGCGTCGAAAAACAGGGTGTCGCCAGCTTTCAGCGGATAGATCTGATCCCCATGGCGATAATCTACTTCGCCCTCAAGCATGTAAATTGTTTCGATCCCGCCGTGTTGAAATGTCGGATTTGGCAATGAGCGTGATCAAATACGGCTCCACGATTACGCCCGATCCGTTCGCACCCAAGTGTCCCAGTAAGTTATATTGGTGATTGGCGCGTGTCCCTTCGCGTTCAAGCTCCACCCCTTCTCCGGCTTTTGTGTGGACGGCTTCTCGGCGTTCTTCGAACTGTCGGAAAAAACTTGTCAGCGGCACCGACAACGCATCTGCCAGCAATTGCAGGGTCGTCAATGAAGGAGAGGTGTTGCCGTTTTCGATTTTCGACAACATGCCGATCGACAAACCGGTTAATTGGGCCAAGTAGGCAACAGTGATGTTTTGCTGTTTGCGAAAGGCCCGAACTTCGCGCCCGATCGCAACTTCTAACACCTTCTCTCGTTCGCCTGCCCGAAAGGAATGCGGATTTTGCGTCAGATTGGTAGGCATTTCGGTGTCGCGATTTTCTGTTCTGGACATTCAGCCTATTGCTATACTTGAGTTGCCTGTTTCTGCAAACATGTACCGTGCATCGCAACTTCCATACGGGCAAACATATCAACAATATTTCCTGATAGTGAAAATATCATGCTGGCTGAAAAAACAATCGAGTTGGGCATTTTGCTGTTTGATGGGTTTCCGATGGCGTGTTTGACCTCGGTGATTGAACCACTGCGGGCAGCAAACGAGATAGCGGGACAGGAGGCTTTTTGCTGGCATCTGGTTTCTGAGGCAGGGCAGAAAGTCAGGTCCAGCGCCAATGTCGGGTTCGAGGCCGACCGGCCTCTATCTGATTGTCAATCCATCGATATCCTCTTCATGCTCAGCAGTCCCGTCGCCGGGTTCCGGGACCCAAAGCAGGGCAATGGTGCATTGCGCGCGCTCGCGCGACATGGAGCAGTTCTTGGGGGTATCAGTGGTGGTGTTTTCCCTTTGGTCCGCTCAGGGGTCATGACTGGGTGTCCGGTTTCCGTACATTGGTGCTATGAGGCTGCTTTTGAGGCCGAGTTTCCAGATATCGAGGCTCGGCGCGAGGTGATTGTATCTGGTGCCAATCGTTATACCGCGGCAGGGGCAGCCGCAGCCTTTGATCTGGCCCTGCATCTGATCCAAGATCGATTGGGTAGTGAGGTCGCGCATGAAGTGGCTTGCTGGTTCCAGCACCCGATGATGCGTGGAACGAGTGTAAAACAACAGGTTCCGAATGTCCGTCAATCGGATTCCGGTGACAGATTGCCGCCGCTTGTTACCAAATCGATCGAGTTGTTCGCGGGCAGCGTCGGTCAGCCGATTTCGATCACCGAGGTCGCGCGTCAGACGGGTGTCACTCCGCGTCAGATCGAACGCGCATTCAAGCAGGCCACCGGACAAAGCCCCAGCCATTATTTTCGCGCGATGCGTATGAAGGCGGCGCGGCAGATGGTAGTGTATACAAAAGACCCGATCTCTGAAATTGCGGCAGCAGTCGGATATAGTTCCGTCGCACCGTTAGTGACACATTATCGCGCAGCCTTCGGCTTGAGCCCAAGCGAGGACCGCCGTCGGATTAACCGCTTTCGAGTTGAGGATAATGCTCCGCTGCCCTCAAGCTGAACTGCGTGTCACAGTGCGGATTTCATTGCAGTGACAATCGCATGTTGCAGAGATTGGGCTGAAGATCGCGGAGCGTATATACTGAACAAATCGGTTGACCGGCGCAGGAGGAAGCATGCCAGGTGGTGAATTGAGGTTCGTGCTGCGCCGCCTGTCGCCAAATTTTTGCAGTCCAGATTGCACAACAATTCCAGCACCGACTGAACATCGGGACCTTTTAGATCAAACCGGGCCCAGGCATCCGTCTGTTCGGACACCGAAGCAGCATCTTTGGTGCCATCTTTCACCAATTCCGCAAGACCCTCATGACTTTCGAAGGGAGCCTCGACAATCCATTGTTCGGGTCCAGCCCAAAAGGCTATGAGGTTTTGTCCTGAAAACTGACCGATACCAGGTGCCTTCTGCCCGATCAAAGCGGCCAACGCCGAATGAGTTTCGCCTTCACGCCCCAGGCGCGCCGCGACCGAAGCCAGCGCAACATCGGGGACTTCACTGCAGGTTACGCTGCCAATGGTGCAGGTTTCCGGGTCCGCTCCACCAAGTGCGGTTAACGCGATAAGATCATGCACGGAGCCGTTCTCCCTCAGGGTCGACAAAATGGGACGAAACAATCTCGACCTCGACGGTCAGATCGGTTAGCGGCGACACAAGGCGCATCTTCTCGCCATGACGGTCACTTCCGTTCGTCAGAAAGCCCAGACCGATATAGCAGTTCAGAGAAGGCGAGAAGGCGGCTGAGGTGACATAGCCCTGATCATGCGCGGCATCGACCGGACCGGATGCATCCATGAGATGCGCGCCAGCGGTGATCTTATCGGCGCTGTTCACGGGTTTGACGCCGACCATGTTCAACGCATCAGCCTCGTTCAGCCCTTCACGCTCTGACAGAACTGAACCAATGCTGTCTTTCTTCTTTGATACCATCCGATCCATGCCAAGGTTCAGTGCGGTTGTGGTTCCATTTAGTTCGTTGCCCGCCGCATGACCTTTTTCGATCCGCATAACGCCCAATGCTTCCGTGCCATAGGGCACCACGTTGAATTCTTCGCCTTCGACCATCAATCGTCGCATGAGGGCATCGCCATAGCGGGATGGGACCGCGATCTCGAATGCCAATTCACCCGAGAATGATATCCGGAACAGACGAGCACGTAATCCACCGCAAACGGTAGTGTTGCCGCAGGCCATAAAGGGGAAACCGTCATTCGAGATATCGAATTCTGGATCCACTATTTTCTGCAGCAACTTACGTGAATTCGGGCCAGCAACAGCGTATTGTGCCCAGGCTTCGGTGGTCGAGATCAATTGCACGTCCATGTCCGGGAATAGGCATTGCCGTACAAACTCCATGTGCTGGTAAACTTTTACCGCATTGGCCGTCGTTGTTGTAACCACAAAATGATCTTCGGCCAGTCGTGCTGCGGTGCCATCATCCATTGCAATGCCATCTTCACGCAGCATAAGCCCATAGCGGGTTTTGCCGACGGCTAGCTTGGCAAAACCATTGCAATAGATCCGGTTCAGGAAATCCGCTGCATCGGTGCCCTGTACATCAATCTTGCCCAGCGTGGTGCAATCGCACACCCCGACCGAGGCACGAGTCTGGCGCACTTCGCGGTCAACGGATTGCCGCCAATGCGTTTCTCCCGGTAACGGGAACCATTGAGCGCGCAACCAGTTGCCGACTTCAACAAACACTGCACCGCGCTCTTTGGCCCAGTGGTGTGATGGTGTCAGACGGGTGGGGTGAAATTCCTTACCCCTCATACGGCCCGCAAAGGTTGCTATTGGCACTGGCGTATAGGGTGGGCGGTAGATAGTGGTGCCGACTTGCGGAATGGATTTCCCGGCGATTTCGGCCATAATTGCCAAGCCGCCCATGTTCGAAGTCTTACCCTGATCGGTTGCCATGCCCAGCGTGGTGTAACGTTTGAGATGCTCGACCGACTGGAAGCCTTCCTGATGGCTGAGCTTTACGTCTTTGACAGTTACGTCGTTCTGTTGATCCAGCCATGCCCGCGAGCAGCCTTGGACATACCAGAATGGCGTCTGAGTGACCGGAGCATCTTCGGCCGTTGGAATCGCGATGGCATCGCTTTTCAAGTCAAGTGCGTGGGTGGCGGCTTCGGCACCGGATTTCAAGGCACCATGGGTGGACATGATGCCATTTGCGGCTCCGGCGACTGTCAGGCCCGGAGGCAACGTATCGCTGGGGACAAAGGCAGACAGGGTCTCATTCCAGACCGGGCGACCGCGTTGGTGGCAGGTCAGGTGCACATTCGGGTTCCAACCGCCTGAGATACCAAGCGCACCAACATCCAATGTGCGGTTTGAGCCGTCGGCCAATTTGACTTTGGCGAAAGTTAAACCAAGACGCCCTTTGGTATCGATAACCTCAGCGCCGCGCAGCACCTCATAGTCACCGTTCAGAGGGGCCTCGGGCCGAATGTCAACAACGGCCGCGATTTTCACCCCTTTGGCGTGCAGATCGGCTGCGGTGCGGTGGCCATTGTCATTGTTGGTAAAAATAGCCACGCGTTGCGCGGGGGTGGCGGCGAAACGGTTAGCATAACTGCGCAGCGCTCCGGCTAGCATGATGCCTGGCCGATCATTGTTCTCAAAGGCAATCGGGCGCTCGGTTGCGCCCGCGCACAAGAGGGCGCGCCCAGAATAGATGCGCCATAGGATTTGACGGGGTTTGCCCTCGGATGGAGCGGACAGATGATCGCCTTTCCGTTCGACTGCCCCGTAAATTCCATGATCATAAGCACCGATAACGGTTGTGCGCGGCATCAGGCGGACATTCGGCATCGCGGACAACTCCGCCACCGTCTGTGTAATCCAGTTTGCAGCGATGTCGTCGTTCAGCGAGTAAGTTTCGCTATTCAAACGACCACCGAGGGCAAAATCCTCATCCGCCAGTATCACGTCGGACCCCGCACGACCGGCGGTCAGCGCTGCCATCAATCCTGCCGGACCCGCGCCGATAATTAGAAGGTCGCAGTGCCTAAATCCCTTGTCATATTCATCAGGGTCTTCCTGCATCGACATGGTGCCCAGCCCTGCAGCCCGGCGGATAACAGGTTCATAGAGCTTCTCCCAGAATGCGGCGGGCCACATGAAGGTTTTGTAGTAGAAGCCTGCGGTCAAAAAATTTGAAAACCGATCATTGATCGCCATCGCGTCAAACCTGAGGCTTGGCCATCGGTTCTGAGAATGCGCTTCGAGCCCGTCAAACATCTCGATCGTCGTGGCCCGTGTGTTGGGTTCTTTGCGATTTTCCGTACGCAGTTCAACCAAGGCGTTGGGCTCTTCAGACCCGGCGCTCAAAATACCACGGGGGCGGTGGTATTTGAATGATCGCCCAATCAGGCGCACGCCGTTGGCTAGAAGGGCGGATGCCAGAGTGTCTCCCGGATGCGCCGTGAAGCTGTGGTTGTCAAATTTGAAATTCAGAGTACTGGTGCGGTCGATTTGGCCGCCGTTGAGCCGGTTGACTTGGGTCATTTGGAACGTCCTTGCATCCGGGCTACATCACGGGCCAATTCCACTTTCGAAATCTCATGCGTAACCGTATTGCGTGTCACGACGAGCCAGGATCGATCCCCCCCTTCGTGAAACCACAGCTCACGGTGTTCGCCCGCTGGATTGTCGCGCAGATAGGCGTAATCATAGAATGTCTCGACTGCGTTTTGAGCTTGCCAGTCGGGACGGTTTATCAAGGACGCGTCGCCCAGATACACGAACTCTGAACTGTCACGGGGACCCAGCAATGGATGTTGGATGATCATTTTTGGCTTCCTCAGTGCAGATTGGGCTGATTGCCCATACCTTTTTCGTCAATCATCCGACCGGTGCGAAAGCGGTCAAAGCGATAGGCGGTCGCTGTTGGGTGTGGCTCGTCCTTTGCCAGCAGATGCGCGAAACAATGGCCCGATGCAGGAGTGGCCTTGAAGCCGCCATAGCACCAGCCGCCATTGAAATAGAGCCCGTCGATATGTGTGCGGTCGATAATGGGCGACCCGTCCATGGACATATCCATGATCCCGCCCCACATGCGCAGCAGCCGCGCGCGGCCGATCATTGGCATCAGCGCCATGCCGCCTTCGCAAACATCTTCAACTACTGGCAGGTTTCCGCGCTGAGCGTAGGAGTTGTAGCCGTCGATATCGCCTCCAAATACCAAGCCGCCTTTATCGGATTGGCTGACATAGAAATGTCCCGCACCAAAAGTGATGACGCCCGGCAGGAGCGGCTTCAAACCCTCGGAGACAAACGCTTGCAGCACGTGGCTTTCAATCGGCAGTCGCATACCCGCCATTCCCATCAGACGCCCCGAATTCCCGGCAACGGCACAGCCAACCTTACCGGCCCCGATGAAACCTCTCGAAGTTTCAACGCCCACGCATGTGCCGTTTTCGATGCGGAATCCGGTGACTTCGCAATTCTGAATGATATCGACGCCGTGACTATCCGCCGAGCGCGCATAGCCCCATGCTACGGCATCGTGACGAACGGTGCCGCCGCGTCGTTGAGCCAGACCGCCTTTGATCGGGAAACGCGCGTTGTCAAAATTGAGGAACGGATACTCCTTGCGTACCTGTTCGGCATCCAGCAGTTCGGCATCCGCGCCGTTTAGGATCATGGCATTGCCGCGTCGCGTGAAGGCGTCGCGCTGTGCGTCCGAGTGGATCAGGTTGATAATCCCGCGCTGACTGACCATTGCATTGTAATTCAGGTCCTGTTCTAGACCTTCCCAAAGTTTCAATGAGAATTCGTAGAAAGGTTCATTACCATCCAGCAGATAATTTGAACGTATGATGGTCGTATTGCGCCCGACATTGCCGCCGCCAATCCAGCCTTTCTCGATCACAGCAACATTGCGAAAGCCGTACACTTTGGAAAGGTAATGGGCCGTCGACAGACCGTGACCGCCGCCGCCGATGATGACAATGTCATATTTCTGTTTGGGTTCGGGATCACGCCACGCCGGTTTCCATCCTTTGTGACCGCGAAGCGCTTCTTTGATGACGGTGAAACCGGAATATCGCATGAATCAGACCTTTTTCCAAAGAATCGCTTTATTTTGGTGAATTGGATACTCTCAAATCCGACATCTATGGCCCTGAATCAGACCTGAATGGCAGGCTGTGACTAAGTTCTCTTTACGCTAGGGCAATTCTATCGAATGTGGGTGCTGGATACATCATGTCTGTCATGACTAATGGAATGAAACGCCTGCGCAGATCTTGCGTCGAACCTAATTGAGCTTGGATCGGTCGCGTGTTTGCAATCCGACGACGCTGAGGCAGGCAAATAAAATTGCGGCCACACAGACGATGGACGGACCGGCAGGTGTATCGAACATATAGGCCGCCCTTAGACCAGTGACCGCCGAGAATGCGCCAATAGCGGCGGCGATCAATGCCATCGATTCCGGTGATCGCGCCAAACTTCGAGACGCTGCAGCAGGTATGATCAGCAACGCAGCGATTAACAGAACACCCACCACCTTGATTGCCACTGCCACTGTTATGGCAAGCGCCAATGTCAGGATTAACTGCTCGCGTCTGGGATTGAAGCCGCTGGCATATGCCAGCTCTTCGTTTAACGTGGCCGTCAGTAGGTGAGACCAGCGCCACGCGATCAGCGCTACGACAAGGACGGCGCCGCCCCAGATTACAAGCAAATCGGTACGCGATACGGCAAGGATATCGCCGAAGAGGTAGGCCATAAGGTCAATTCGTACGCCGGACAGAAAGGAAACGGCGACGAGGCCAAATGCGAGGGCGGAATGCGCCATAACACCTAGCAGAGTATCCATCGCATACCCGCGCCCGGACAACAGTGTTACGGTAAGCGCCATCGCAAGCGCAACCGCCAATGCCCCAGTAAAGACTGACAACTGAAATGTCAGCGAAAGCGCGATCCCCAAGATTGCGGCATGCGCTGTGGCATCTCCGAAATACGCCATCCGACGCCACACGACAAAGCAGCCCAGCGGGGCTGCGGCGAAAGCCACGCCAACGCCTGCCAGCGTTGCGCGTGTCATAAAATCATCAAGCATTATTCTGCCGCTTCTTGAGAGGTTTCACAGTGATCGTGATCATGGTCATGATCATGCCGATATAAGGCCAACGCACCGCCTGTTCCGGTCCCGAACAGAGCGCGGTATTCCGGGGCCGAGGCCACCACAGCGGGGGAGCCTTCGCAACACACGTGTCCGTTCAGGCAGACCACGCGATCTGAAGCGCTCATGACCACGTGCAATTCGTGGCTGATCATCAGAACGGCGCATCCGGTTTCGCGCCTGACTTCTTCGATCTGGTGATAAAACGCAGCCGATCCCGGTTGGTCGAGTCCCTGCGTTGCCTCGTCCAATAGCAATACATCTGGTTGGTTTATCAGGGCCCGCGCCAGCAGCACGCGCTGAAATTGCCCACCTGACAATTGCGACATCTGTCGTTTCAGCAGATCTGGCACCCCGGCAGTTTCGAGCGCTTTTTCGCATTCTACTTTGGAAACGCGATCGGTCAGCCGCATGAACCTCTCGACCGAGATTGGCAGTGTCGGATCGATGTGCAGTTTTTGAGGCACATATCCAATTTTCAATCCTGGTTTCAATGAAACCTGTCCTGCGGTTGGTTTTGTTGCACCAATGATGGCCCTCAACAGGCTGGTCTTGCCTGATCCGTTGGGACCGACGATGGTTACTATCTCTCCGGCCTCGACAACCATATCTACATGTCGCAGAACTGTATTCGCGCCGTAACGTACGCTGAGATTCTCAACGGAGATCAAGCTCATTTCTACGCCTTTTCAGTGCAGCTGGGGCAAAGCCCTTCGGCTTCTACAACCGTTCGCTCTATTTCAAAACCCGTTGCACGTGCAGCTGCGCCAAGTATCCCCTTGGCTGGTGCAGACTGCGCTTCGGCCACAGCGTCACATTTTCGGCAGATCATGAACGCCGGCGAATGGTCTGCTCCGGGATGAGAACACGCGACAAATGCGTTCAAACGTTCGATCTTGTGAACAAATCCATTTTGGACAAGAAAATCAAGCGCACGGTAAGCCACTGGTGGCTGCGAACCAAACCCTTCCTCGCGCAGCGCATCAAGAATGGCATAGGCCCCCAAGGCTCGATGCTCCTGCAGCAACATCTCAAGTACTTTTCGCCGCACAGGCGTTAGTCGCAACCCTTCTTTTTTGCACCGAGCTTCGGCTGTGGTCAGCGCAGTCTCAACGCAATTTTTGTGATCGTGTTTATGAAACCCAACAAGTGCGTCGTCGCAAACAGGATTGGGAGTGGCTTCACTTGTCATGTTATTCCATATCATGTATGTCGCTCGCAATGTTATACAATCACACTGAGGGTCCGATGTCCAGAAAGCTGCTCTTACAATCGATCACCGCTGCGTTAATGGGTGGAACAGCCATGGCGGATGCCCCAAAGGTGGCCGTCGACATTGCACCCGTCCACTCGTTGGTAGCCCGTGTTATGGAAGGTGTTGCAACACCTGATCTGGTCATCCCAGCGGGCGCATCGCCGCACGAATACAACCTGCGTCCCTCGGAAGCCTCTGCGCTGCAAGAGGCTGATCTGGTGTTCTGGATTGGCGAGGATCTGACACCCTGGTTGGAAGGCGCTGTCGAGACACTCAGCGATGGTGCCACGGTCACAACGCTTCTGGAATCGGATGGAACGGTTCTGCTTGATTTCCGTGAGAACGCATTATTCGAAGTACATGACCATGGGGATCACGATGACCATGGTCATGATGATGATCATGCGGAAGACGAAAAGCATGATGAGCACGATCATGAAGAAGAGCACGCACATAATGATCATGGCCACGACGATCACGATGATCACGATAGCGAAGATCACAATGATCATGCGGATCACGATGATCATGACCACGACGATCATGCTGATCATGACGATCACGGGCACGGCGAGCATGATCCTCATGCCTGGCTTTCACCGGCGAATGCAGAAATCTGGCTGAATGTCATTGCGGCCCAGCTTTCTGCCGCTGATCCTGACAACGCTGGTGCATATTTTGCAAATGCGGCTGCAGCGCGCGAAGAAATGGCAGCATTGTCAGATGAGGTAGCTGAAACACTGAAGCCAGTTCAAGGCGGTCGTTTTATCGTATTCCATGACGCCTATCAGTATTTCGAGGACGCCTTTGATTTCCGGGCTTCTGGCGCAATTTCTCTTGGCGATGCAACCGATCCCAGCCCGGCGCGTATCTCGGATATTCAGGGGCGTATCCAGGAAGAAGGTATTGAGTGCGTTTTGACTGAGCCGCAATTCAACCCAGGAATTGTTGCAACTGTTTTAGACGGTACAGAAGCAAAGACTGCCGTAATTGACCCGCTGGGCTCTGACCTTGATCCCGGGGTTGAGCTTTATCCGCAAGTCATTCGCAATTTGGCAAACTCACTGGCTGAATGCCTGTGATCCAATGAGCAGCCCGGCCGTTGCCAATAGGCGGTCGGGCTGAACATCCGCAAGCGTAACCAAATACGTTAATTGTCAGGATGTCGAACAGCACAAGCCAAGGGTGGCGGCTTCTTAAAAAGACGCCATCAAATTACGTGCTCTGATGGGCGAGATTGACCCAGAACGCGACACCGTGATCCAGTGCATCGTCGTTAAAGTCATAAGACGCGTTGTGCAGGGGCATCGCAGCCGGGCCGTCCAGTCCGTTACCCATCAGGATGAACGCGCCGGGGCGGTGTGTCAGAAACTCGGCAAAATCTTCAGAGAAACCTACTTGACCAAATTCCGCATCTACCGAACCTACCTCGCGCGCAGCACTGACGATGGTTGCAGTGGCTTCAGGGTTGTTCTTGAGCGGCCTGAAAGATGTTGAGTATTTTAGCGTTGCCGCGGCACCTTGCGCGGCACACACGCCCTCCACAATAGCACGCATTCTGGTCTCGATAGTGGCAGACACCTCGCTGGAAAAGCCACGGCAATCCCCCCGCAACACCACGTTGCTTGGCAGGATATTACGTGCTCCATCTGTGAGGAATTCAGTGACAGAAACGACCGCATGTTCACTTGCCGGTAACGACCGAGATACGATCGATTGTAGCTGCAGCACAATCGCCGAGCCCGTCACGATAGGATCAATTCCTTTGTCCGGCATCGAAGCATGACCGCCTTGGCCAGCAATCTGAATCTCAAAATTGTCCTCGAACGCGCAAAACGCTCCGGATTGCGTTGCAAAATGACCAAGCGGCATACCAGGCATATTATGCAGTCCAAAAATCGCGGACATGGGAAATCTGTCGAAAAGTCCATCCGCAATCATCGCGGCGGCTCCATTTCCGTTCTCTTCGTCGGGCTGGAATATGAAATGTATGGTTCGCTTAAGCGTCGGGTCATCCGCAAGCTTTAGGGCCGCACCCAACAGCATTGTGCTGTGCCCATCATGACCACATCCATGGAACTTGCCTGGGGTTTCTGAACGATGCGCAAACGTATTGGCCTCGTCTATTGGCAGCGCGTCCATGTCGGCGCGAAATCCAAACGCGGTTTCCCCAGGACCTCGGCGCAGCGTCGCAACAAGGCCGGACTTACCTATGCCACGCGTGACCTCCAGACCAGCTTGTTCCAATTGCTCGCCTATCAGGCGGGGTGTTCTGACAAGGTCAAAGCCGATCTCAGGGTGTGTGTGCAAGTCACGACGAAAGCGGGTGAGGTCAAGCATCATGAAGGCCTTTCTTGGATAGATTTCTCAGCGGTTGAACATTGTTTTGGCCAATCACGCTGTAGGTCCCGCAATTGCAGATGGCGGGATTGCTTATTCCATGCATCGCACCGACACAACCTCGGCTGTAGACAGCGCATCGCTGATCGCCATCCATTCGCCCTGGCTGTTCTCTGGTGCAGCACCTTTTGGCACTCCAAAATTTTTTGAATGCGAAGTCAGTTGGACCAAATACGTCCACTGCATCGCGGGTGATATATATACAGTCCGTCTGTAAATCGGTGATTTCGGAAAATCCAGCCGCAGAAACTAGTGGTTGTCTGGAGGGTCTCTGACACTTCGATTTGCCGCTTTGCATCTTGCGGCGGCGGGGCATCTAATCACCAAAAGGGCAGTGGATACATACCGGCTCATCGCTGAAAGTGTGAGGGCTCATAGAATCCAGCAAATTGACCATAAGCTGAAACGGCAGAATGCCCTTAGAATATTGGTCGGAGTGAGAGGGTTCGAACCTCCGACCCCTGCCTCCCGAAGATCGGTGCAGAGGGCCAAGTTATTGATTTTTAGTCAAAGGAGCCCTGTTTTCCAGGCGTTATCGCCAATCAAACAAGCCAAGTTCAGGTTCGGCAGGTTCATTGAACCTCAGAGCACTGTCTACATGGTCCGCTAGTTATCGTGGTCTATGTTCAGTGCTGGTTTGTTCTCTAAATTATTGCCCAGATCCAGCCCACTTATGCACGGCGAAGAGCTCTGCCATGAGTCAGGCCGTTCACTTTCTCCAAGATTGCGCCTGCGTCAATGCAGTGGTGGCGATATAGATCGCCGATTGTTCCGGTCTGACCAAAATGCTCGACACCCATTGGGATAGTCTGATGTCCAAGCACTGCCCCGAGCCAAGAGAGAGTCGCGGGATGACCATCGATGACGGTGACCAACTTGCAGTGTGGCGGGAGGTCGGACATCAGGGTTTCAATGTGGGAGCGTGCCGCTTGGTTACCGCGCGAACGCGCTCGTTGAGCGGCGGTCCATCCAGCATTCAGGCGATCTGCGGATGTCACGGCCAATACACCTATGTCGCGACGGCCTTCACCAATCATACCGGCGGCCTTGATTGCCTCCGGCGCGACTGCTCCTTGATAGGCGATTACAACTTCGCAATTGGGCCCCGGTTTTCGTAGCCAATAGGCCCCGTCGATGGCACCTTGGCGGAACTCGTCGTCGACACGCTTTCCAGGTTGTTCAATCGGGTTGGTGGTCAGGCGCAGGTAGACAGACCCTCCGGTTTCATCGCGTAGCCATGTGCGCTCGTCGGGCTGCCCTTCGCCATCGCGCTGCAGGTAATCGAAGGCCCATTCCATAATCACCGCCAGCTCGTCGGCAAAAGCGGGTTCAAAAGCGGCCAACCCGTCTTGGCTCATGCCGATCAGCGGTGTTCCAACGGATTGGTGTGCTCCACCTTCGGGGGCGAGTGTGACGCCCGAAGGTGTGCCAACCAGCATGAAACGCGCGTCCTGATAGCAGGCGTAATTCAGCGCATCGAGGCCGCGGCTGACAAATGGATCATAGACGGTGCCAATTGGGATCAGCCGCTTACCGAACAGGGAATGCGACAAACCCGCCGCTCCCAGAAGCAACATGAGGTTCATTTCGGCGATACCAAGCTCGATATGCTGCCCTTCGGGCGTGAATTCCCATTTCGCCGTCGAAGGGATCCGGTGTTCTATGAAGGCGTCGGATTGTTCGGATCGGGCAAATAGCTTGCGCCTGTTCACCCAAGGACCAAGGCTTGTCGTGCCTGTCACATCTGGGGAGGTCGTCACTATGCGTTCGGCCATTGGGCCGTCGCCTTTGGACAGACCGTCAAGGATCTTGCCAAGCGCCATCTGGGTCGAGATTTCGCGGCTGGTGTCGATTCCGATTGGCGGCACTTCCAGCTTGCCATCAAAATAGCGGCGCGGACCCTTGGCAAAGAAGGGCGTATTTGCAAGGAAATCCTTGAGCTTTTCTGGGTCCTGCACTGTTGCAAGCGGCTCCCATTCTTCGCCCTTCGGCACACCCATATGCGACTGCCACGCGGCAAACTGGTTATTGTTCATCAGCCCGCCGTGATTGTCCTTGTGGCCTGCAATGGGGGTGCCCCATCCTTTGACGGTGTAGGCCAGGAAACATGTTGGGCGATCATGATCGATGTCGGCAAATGTTTGGGCCATAGTCTCGACGCAGTTGCCGCCGAGGTTTTCCATAAGAGCGGCGAGCTCTGCATCCGTGCGCCGTTCGATTAGAGCGGTCACATCCCCCTGATCCCCCAGATCGTCCAAGAGACGTTGTCGCCAATTCGCACCACCCATGAAAGTCAAAGCGGAGTAATCCTGGTTGGGACAAGCGTCGATCCAATCACGCAGGCGGTCCCCGCCGGGCTCGTCGAAGGCGGCGCGTTGCAAGACACCATATTTCACACGAACGACATCCCAGCTGAACGCATCGAAGATCTTCTCGATCCGTTCAAACAGCCCTTCCCGGACGATACCGTCCAGCGACTGTCGGTTGTAATCGATGATCCACCACGTGTTTCGTAGGTCGTTTTTCCAGCCTTCTTGTAATGCCTCATAGACGTTGCCTTCATCCAGTTCGGCATCGCCTACCAAGGCTACCATACGACCCATTGGCGCGTCTGAACCCCAGCTTTTGGCCTTGATGTAGTCTTGAATGATCGAGGCAAACGAGGTGATCGCGACACCTAAGCCCACAGACCCGGTCGAGAAATCAACATCATCAATATCCTTTGTCCGGCTGGGATAACTTTGCACACCCCCAAATCCGCGGAAATTCTCCATCTTCTCGCGGGTCTGATTGCCCATGAGATACTGAATCGCGTGAAATACCGGCGACGCATGCGGTTTGACTGCGACCCGGTCCTCAGGGCGTAGGGCCGAGAAGTAGAGCGCGGTCATGATTGATACCATCGAAGCAGACGAAGCCTGATGGCCACCGATTTTGATCCCATCCACCTTTGGTCGGACATGGTTGGCATGGTGGATCATCCAATGAGACAACCACAACAGGCGCTGTTCGACGATCTTCAGTTGGGTGGGATCGATGTGCATGTTGGTCTCCGGGTTTAGGCGGCGCTGCGGGCAGGGTAGGGCAAAGCTTGTTCTAGGTCTGCAAGGATATCTTCGACATCCTCCAGCCCGACGGACAGACGGATCAGGCCATCGCTAATCCCATGCTCGGCCCGCTCTTCCGGGGTATACGTCGAATGCGTCATGGATGCGGGGTGCTGGATCAGGGTTTCCGCGTCACCCAAGGACACCGCACGCTGGATCATATTCAGGCGGTTCATGAACTCAATCCCGCCGGACAGGCCGGATTTGATTTCAAACGCTATCATGGCGCCGGGTTGGGACATCTGGCGCTGCGCGACATCATGCTGGGTGAAACTCTCAAGACCGGGAAAATAAACTTCGCCGACAGCGGGATGTGCTTCGAGGAAATCTGCGACGACCTTGGCGGACGCGCAGTGACGATCCAGACGTAGGTTCAGTGTTTTCAGACCACGCAGGATCAGCATCGCGTTGAAAGGGGCCATTACCGCGCCGGTCATGTCCTTCATCCCAACAAGGCGGATCTCAGAAATCTGTTCAGCGGTTCCTGCAACAAGACCCGCGACCACATCACCATGCCCGCCGAGGTATTTGGTAGCAGAGTGCAGCACGATATCTGCCCCGTGCTCGATCGGGCGGGTCAGATATGGGCTGGCATAGGTGTTGTCGACGACGACCGTGGCACCGACCGAGTGCGCAATTTCGGCGCTGGCGGCGATGTCCACCAAGCGCATGTTCGGATTGGCCGGAGTTTCGAAATAGACAACGCGGGTTTTGTCAGAAACCGCTGCTTTCAGGTTCTCGGGGTCTGTCATGTCGACATGTGTGATCGTGACCCCCCATTTCGCCAAACCGTGGCGCATAAAGGCGAAGGTGCAGCCATAGAGCGTTTTGTCCACGATGACTTCGTCACCTGGCGACAGCAGGGTCCAAAGCACTGCCGTGATCGCCCCCATGCCGCTTGAGAGAGCCAGTCCAGCCTCGGCGCCTTCAAGCACGGCAATGCGTTGTTCCAGAAGGTCGCATGTGGGGTTCGAAATGCGGCTGTAGATATGACCTTCACGCTCGCCGGCGAACATCTCTCCACCAGCCTCTGCGGTTTCAAAGGTAAACGTGGACGTCAAATGCAGCGGTGGTGTCAGCGCACCATCATTTTCCAGTGGGTTGTAAGCGTGGTGAATGGCGCGGGTGGCAAATCCGGTTGAACGAGTCATTGCAAGCTCCTGAATCATGTTGGAGCCAGTTTGCGCCTTTACTTTGAGCTAATGGTTGCTAAATATGCCAACTTGATCGGCGATATTGGCATATTCTGCCAAGAAAGAGGGTGAAATGGACGCTAAGGATAGGCAGATTATTCGAGCGCTGCAGCGGGACGGGCGCATGACGAACCAGGATCTTGCCGACGAAGTGAACCTGTCTCCCTCACCGTGTTTGCGCCGGGTCAAAAACCTTGAAGCCAACGGAGTGATAAAGGGATACAGCGCCGACGTTGACGCTGCCGCGTATGGGATGGCCATTACCGTCTTCGTTCGTATCCGGTTAGAGCGACACAATGAAACGGACGTTCAGAGCTTCGAAAAGCGTGTTCGGATGATTGATGAAGTTCTTGAATGCCACGTGTTGACCGGGGCGATGGACTATCAGTTGCGGGTTTTGGTATCGGATCTCGAGGCCTACGAGGAATTTATTCGTCACCGAATTCATCCGATCGGTGGGATAGCTTCGATCGATACCAGCTTTGTCTATGGAACAGTGAAAAAGACCGCTGTTTTTCCGCCCGGATAGATGGGCCGAGTTAGAATGAGTCGTTGCCAATCGGCTAAACATTTTAGTTGATTGATTTTTTCCCTCCGCAATTTCCCATTCTCACCGTCGCTATATCAAAGACATGCAGCGCGTGCTGCATCACTTATGAGAGGATAGCGATGATAAACAAACCGTATGGAGACACCCGGATGGCGAAGTATGTCGAACGGAGGGTGCTCGAACTGAAACCTACCAAGAGCCAAGCCGAGATCGCGGCGCAGGTGGGATACGTCAACCCGAACATGATCACGATGATCAAGCAGGGTGGTTCCAAAGTAGCATTGGATCGCGAAGCCGCTTTGTCCGATTATGTCGTTGAATGGGCGGGTGGACCTGTGAAGTCGATCAAGAAGGGATTCAAAGCAGCAGCAGTCGCGGCGGGCCTGCCTGATGTGTCACCACATGTGCTGCGGCATACAGCTGCAGTTCATATGGCGGAGGCAGGCACTCCGATGGATGAGATTGCTCAGTTTCTCGGCCATTCAGCCTCTCGGATCACCGCGTCCGTCTATGCACGCTATAGCCCCGAGCACCTGCGTAAAGCTGCCAACGCGTTAGAGTTCGACTAATGCTCAGGTTCAACGAACCTCGGATCACTGTCTTGAAAATACAAAAGGCGCCCTCAGGCGCCTTGTTTTATTGGTCGGAGTGAGAGGATTCGAACCTCCGACCCCTGCCTCCCGAAGACAGTGCTCTAAAAACGCTCACGTACTGAACACCCCTTCAATGCCTTATAAAATAAAGGTCCCGAGAGTAAATCTCTACGTAGGACTACGCTGGTCTACTATTTCATATTGCGGGACTGGCGCGGGACCATTGACCTCAGAGCACTGTCCTGCCACAAACAATCTGTCACCATGAAAAGAGACCAAGATGAACGACCAAACCGCGACCGTTGTCGCCTTTCCCGAACAACCGAAAAAGCGCCACCGCGCAGAGCGTATGATGCTCACGGACAAGATGGCGCGCACCTCGCTCCAACTTGAACTTGGCAAGAAGCGACAACGTATTGCCGATGCCAAGGTGATCGGGTTGTTCCTCGACCTCAGGGCGTCTGGCGGTAGAGGCTATGTCGTCCGTGGGCGCATTGCAGATGGTAAGAACAAAGCGATGATCGATGTGAGTATCGGTCAGGCTGACGCCATAACGATTGCACAGGCCCGGAAGCGTGCCACCGAGGTACTAGCCCAGATGAAGCTGGGTCTTGACCCGCGAAAAGCTGATACCGACGCCTACACCGTTGCGCGCGTGGTCGATGAGTTTATCGACCATCACCAGACCAAGGGTACCAAGACTGCCGACAAGATCGAACGGTGTGTCTGCCGCATTACCAGAGACCTTGGACAGACTGCCTTTGACACAATCACGCTTCTCCAGTGGAACAACGCCGTGGCTCGGTCGTTCAAGAGAAATGGCTACGCCCCTGCAGCCGACGACGCGAAATGGTTGCGTGCAATGGGGCGTTGGGCGCAGGAGACGGGCAGGGTCGCTACCGGCTTTGCCGCCATGGTCAAGGCACCTGAGTTGTCCAGCAGCGCCAAGGCTGAGGCTGAAGAAGCGCGCGATAGATTGTGGACGCTACATCGTGCCGAATGGCCGGTATTCTGGAAAGCGACGACTGCAGCCCGCAGCACCGTGTTCCGTGATTACCTGCGCCTTCTCTCTTTGACTGGCTTGCGTAGGCGCGAGGCATCGCTTGCGCGCTGGCGGGACATTGATCTCGACAATGGTGTGTGGCGCATCCCCGCGACCAACGCGAAGATGGCGCGGTCTCACACCGTCTATCTAGGTCCTCTCTCCACCGAGATACTTACTGGTTTGGGAGGCGACAACCCCGACACGCTTGTGTTCCCGGGCCGAGGCGGCGTGGTGATGTCGGGCTGGTCGAAGCTCATAAAGCCCGTGTCGGTGGCAATGGGGTCTCCGGTTCTGATGCACGGGCTGCGCCGTGGCTACCGCACGGCATTGGCGGAACTGGGAGTGTCTTCCGACGTCGCCGAGGCAATGATCGCCCACGCTCCTCCTAAGCTGGAGCGCACTTACGACAAGTCTGTCAGGGAACAAGAACGGCGTGACGCCCAACGCAGGCTTGAGCGAGCATGGATGGAGGATGTCACATGAACAAGCGCAACAACGGCAACGACGACGCCTACGACGCCGCAATCCTGCGCGATCTCCGGGCCATGGTGGACGAGCAAATGAAGCTTCTACACAACGTGCCCCGGGGGCGGGAGCGCGCTCTGAAGGAGGCCGACATCATGATCCGTGTCATGAAGCGTCTCGCCCCGGTCATATGGCGGGGGGAAACTTTGACAGTGCCTTCGCCATGTATGGTCGGACCCGCGACGAAGCTCTGGCGAACCCGTTTGGTGGGAATGATGCGGATGTGGAGACCGAGGCGTTCGAACTCACGCTTGGCGCTGCCGCCGACGTTCTGCACGAAGACTTCAGGGAGAGCCGTCGCAATGCTTGGCGGCAAGTATCTCACATGGTGGGCACCGACATCGCAACTCCCAAGCGGGTTGAGAACTGGTCCAAAGGCGGCAAGGAATACAAAAAACCCGGGCGTCTTGTAGGCGCGGAAGTCGCAATTGCACAGCTTCGGGCGTCTATAAAACGCCGCTGCTTGTCCGGAGACCTGAGTGCCGCAAAAACTTTTTTGCAGGAGGAACTGCGCCGATTACACAAACGATCTCAAGAGGTTGAGCAGGCGCGGATCGCTTTAGTTGGAAGTGTCCCCCTTTGACCCTATTCCGGGGGACACTCTTCGTGTGATTAATGAGGTGCCAGATCGAATGAGGATTTGGCACCATGAACGCCCCAACACGAGAAAACGTTCTCGTCGATGCGATCAAGCGCATCAACAAGGAGATCGACGCAGAGATGTCCGTGATCCCGGCTCGCGTCTCTCCCGACCAGTTGCTGGACACTGAACACCTCGCGGCATTGCTGATGGTAAGCCCCCGCACGCTCGAAACATGGCGAGCCCGGGGCCAAGGCCCTAAGGTTACAAAGGTTCGTGACCTAGTGCGATACCGCTACAGCGATGTGCTGGAGTTCATCCTTCACCAAAACCAAGAATGAAGAAGCCCGTGAAGCCGACCAAGGCTCCACGGGCTTTTTTTTTGTCACCAAGGTCCCCAACCGACCAAAGTAGGAGAACTCTATGGTCCCTTCATTACACGCTAATCTACGCCGCAGCAACTTCGCCGTTGGAGGTCTCTCATGAAGACCTCACCCACTGCACACGCAACAACGGGTGCCAGAATACCCCGAACATCACTGAGCCAAGGCGTGGCCCGCGACGTGAGCCACAGCCTGCGTGGTGCCGAGACAGCGATCAGACGAGCGTTGGAACATACGTCGAAACTCAAGAACCGCGCGGACATCGCTGCCTTGGCAGGAGACCTTGAACGCCTGCAGAAAGACCTGAGTGAGGTGAAAGCCAGCGCAGGCTGGATTGCGAGGGGGAAGCAATGAACCGTCGTGTCCGAGATGTCACCCGATTGGCCCGTCGGTATGGTCGAACCCTTAGCCATACAAGGAATGGCCACCTCCGCTTAGAGCACCCGCACCTCGACCCCATCATTACACCCGGATCGCCGTCTGATTGGCGCTCCATCCGCAAACTGCGTGCTAATCTCGAGCGCGCTCATCGCCATTGAAAGGACAACGGTCATGGCAACTGAGAAACTGAACGATGCCGCTAAAGAATGTGGTGCAGGCAAGGCGTTGGTTGATGCCGTCAAAACCGCAAGTGGTCTGAAGCACAGCGACGCTGTGCGCGCGATTAATGAATACGCGAATAACGGTCATGCCCCCGGCACCGAGATCGATCCTGAGAAGGTGTTGGCACACTTGGCCCATGGGTCTCCCTCCGAGGGGGTTGAGACCAGCGGGCGCGACGACGCATTGGGCGCGGAGCCGGAGGATATCTTCGCGCAGGCCACGCGGGCGCGGAAGGAACGTAAGCGCACAGGTACAAAGCCGAAGATCACCCGGAAGCCCATGCCGATCCCGGTGGTAACGAAGACCAAGGCTTGGTTTCGGGCCCACCCTGACGGGGCGTACACCGAAGTGCCGATCTTCATCGACCCGACATCCGAGGAGATGGAAACCAAGCCCTATTACGTGACACCTGACCTTGCCGACGAACTGGAAGGTTCTGACGGTCTGACCTACCAGACCGGCTACCTGATCTGCACAGCCAATGGGAAGGTCATGCTGTTCTTGGTCCGTGAGGCGGATCTTGAAGGAAACATGCACGCTGCCACCGAAGCGAAGCATGAGGCCTGTGCGGACGCCCAAGAGCACTGGACCCGGATGACGTGGGAAAAGGACGTGGGCCAGTATCAGATTAGCCACGCCGAGTGGGACAAGAAGGAGCCTCGCTGGCCCGCTGACATAACGGAAGAGACCGTCTTCCGCCTCGCATTCGGTAAGCAGGTTCTGGACGATTGGGATCACCCTATTCTGAAGAATTTCCGGGGTGAGGACTGATCGTGGATCTCCGGTCCCTCCCCCTCCGCCCGATCTCCGTAGACTTCGAGTACATACCGCAGGACGATGGCACTCAGAAGGTTGTCTGCGTTGTGGCAAAGGATCTGTGGAGCGGAGAAGTGTACCGGGCTTTCGGAGACGAATTGGGAGCCGCCCCGCCATACCCTCACGGGCACGGCACCGTGATGGTCGCTTACAACGCTGCCGCTGAGATTGGTAGTTACATGGCGCTGGGTTGGAAGCTACCACCAGCAACCATCGACCTGTACGCCGAACACCTCCGCATCACCAACGGACGCCCGCCCAGCAAGATGAACGGGGTTACCGGGCCGCGTGGTAGTTTGCTGGCCGCACTACGGTGTCACGGCCTGCCCGCACGGCAGAATGAGAGCAAGCGCCGGGTCATTAACCGCATTCTTGCTGGGCCACCCTTCAGCCAATCAGACCGGCAGATGATCCTTGATTACTGCCAAGAGGATGTTGAAGACGCCGGGAACCTGCTGGAGAAACTGCTTCCGCAGATGGAGGCAGCGTGGTGGGAATGCGCTTTGATCCGGGGCAGGTACTCAATCCCCACTGCGCATTTTGACAAGAACGGGTACCCCGTGGACGCCGATCTCCACGACCAGATCATCTCCTCATGGGGGGATATCCGTGCAGAGCTGGTCGCGTCCGTCGAGAGTTATGGCGTGTACCTGAACGGTAAGTTCAACCACATGCTGCTGGAAGAATTATTGGAGCGTCTCGGGATCGCAGAGGCGTGGCCTTTGACGCCGACGGGCGCACGGAGCACCAGCGAGAAGACCTATCGGGACATGGCGGACAGATACCCTGCCGTTGCCCCGTTCTGTAATGTCCAGATCGCTCTGGGCCAAATGAAGAAGGTGCAACCTTTAGGTGTAGGCCCGGATAGCCGCGCTCGGCTGGGCAAGCGGGATCTGGGGTACAAACGCCTCAACCTCCCGTATTCCGACGATGACACCCGCTCCGTTGGGTATGGGGCTTTCCGTTCGAAGACGGGCAGAAACCAGCCAATGGCATCCGAGTTCATCATGTTGCGGAACAACTGGTGGCGCACGATGGTTACACCGTCGTCAGGCAAGGCGCTCCTGTATGCAGATTGGTCGTCTCAGGAGATCGCCATCGCCGCCTTTCTCAGCGGCGACCCGAACATGATCCGACATTACCGCACCGGCGACTTCTACCTGTCTTTCGGCAAGTCTGCGGGCTTAGTTCCCGAGACCGCAACAAAGCAGAGCCACAGCCTGTTTCGCGACAAGGTGCTGAAACCCGTAAGCTTAGGTACACTTTACGGCCAGAAAGAGCATTCGATGGCGGGCAGGATTGGCCGCACTGTCCCCGAAGCAGCAGGCCTTCTCCAGAAGCACGCCCAACAATACCCCGAGTATTGGGATTGGAACCGCGACAGCATCGACAGCGCCGCCCTGTCCAGCCGGATTGAGACCCCGCTCGGTTGGCAGATGGAGGTTGCCGATATCCGGCAGACTGTGTTGGTGGACTGTGAGTGGGAACAGGAAGGTATTCGCGAAACCACCCTCCAGAACTGGCCCATGCAGGCCACGGCGGGCGACATCCTTCGGGTTGCCTGTATCGCACTTGCCGACGCCGGTTTCAGGCTCTGCTTCCCCTTGCACGACGCCGTGCTTGTGGAGGTAGATCTCGTCGAGATCTCGGATGCCTCAGCGGAGATCGCACGTCTTATGGAGGAAGCTGCCCGGTCGGTTCTAGGGCACGGCATCCCCGTAGACGTTGACGTGATAAAACCCGGCGAGAACCTGCGCGGACCTAAGGGTAAGGCTATGTGGGACATCGTCAACGCTGCGCTTACTCGCAGGGGGTATGTCACCAAATGGCCATGAATATACACACCTCCACGCCCCGTCTTGTCGCTTGGCCGGAAACCGACCCCCAACGCGGGACGATAACGGTCAAGATGCAGTCGAAGGAATACCGGTCTTTCAGGGCAGGGGGCGGGCACGTCGGTCAATGGCCGGGCATAGAAGTGTTGGAGGCTCCAGACCGGAATACCGGTTTGTTGTTCGTCCGGCGAGGTGTACCGAATGACGTGCTGGTAGCGTTAGAAGGTCAGCGAAATCCCAAAGACGAACCCGTCCGGTTCAGACAGCGGACCCGTCCGGTTCAGACAGCGGACCCGTCCGGTTCAGACAACCCCGTACCCCCTCTTTCAAATTCCTCAATATCCTCAATATATATACCCCCTATACCTAGTACCCCCTCAGACGGGGACCTTTACGAGGATCGGAAATACCCACAAGCGGGGGCAGAGGACGCCTTCGTTCGTATACCGCTAGCCTTACTTTACGACCTAGGCGCTCCCCCACATCTCCGGCTGGCGGCTGTTCTGATCCGACACTCTCGCATGCGGCAGCGTGCGCAGTTCAAATTGATCTCGGAGATGTGGCAGGAGGCCAACATCTCTTGCAGGGGGAACCGCGCCCGTGCCCTAGCCCGCCTCGAATCCCTGGACATCATCCGTGTTCAACGCCTGCCGGGCAGATCTCCCACCGTCTCGTTGAACATCGACAGGTACGGCTACGCACGTCCGTGGAAGCAATCGCCGGATCTCAAGGTCATCGAAGGAGGAGAGCCTGATGGGGATTAACCCCGAACTGGACGCCCGCCTATGGGCACGTGCCGACGCTGTCTGTGAACTGTGTGGCGATGGCGATGCGGACGAATACATTGCTCACCACTTGGACTACACCCGCGAGTTCGATGAGTGGTTGAGCGATGTCGTATTACTGTGCCGTAGGTGCCATGTCCTCCAGCATTTCCACAGCGCTTCGAGCCACAGGCGGTTTGCTTCTGGCAATCTGAACGGGTTCCGCACGTTACGGCCTTGCTCCCCCCACCCACAGTCATGGCCGGGGACAATCCTCCCACCTCGCCTGTTGCTGGCGGTGTTGCAAGATCCGCATAGCGATTTAGGGGAGAAACTGGGCACCGCGACGTTACCCAACAACTCACTATTGGTGATCCATGAGAACGGGATCTTCACACCCAAACCGGCCAACCTCACGATTGAAGAACTGGCCTATGACTTCCTCTTACCTGTAGCGTTGGAGATCAGCCGTCTCGCTCTGAAGCGATACCCTGTCGGCGAAGACGGCTTCCCGATGAAGCAGTTACCTATGCCCAAGCGGATCGGCTCGCTGCCTCTCCTTCGATACCAAGAAGCGCTGGGTGTATCTCAGGATGCGTAATGTAGGAACTGCCCCGTGAACCGTGCCGCCGACATACGCCGCCAATTTGGGATCACCAAACTGCAGTGGACCCGTGCAGCCAACAAAGCTGCCAAGCGTGTTCGCAATGGTGATCCGGCACTGGGTCACGTGTTGATGAGCTATCTGACGCAACTGTGCGGCATGCCGGTTGATCAGGCTTTCGATGAGATTGAACGCGTGACCGGTGAGCGCCCAGCACATTCCCCGACACCGATAGAGCAAACCAAATCACTGGCGTTCGTTCGCGCCTCCGATGACCAAAGGAGCAAGGCGAAATGACCAACATGATCCAGCTTGCGAAGCTGTGGCAGCGTACATCCACCAACTCGGGCAAGGTCTATTACGGCGGCCTACTGGGCGATGCGAACGTTTTGTTGTTCAAGAACGACCGTAAGGACGCCAAGGACGATCACGACCTGACGCTGTTCATCGCGCCCCAAAAGCCCAAGCCGAAGTCCAAGACCGACGACAGGCGCCAGGATGACCTGTTTGGGCGCGACCCGTACTCGGGTGATGAGGTGATCGAATGATGGATGTGTTGGAGAAGGTGATGAAGCATGGAGAAAGGAGCTCTCACCTGAACCGAGGTGGAGTGCATGGTGCCGATACCTGTGGGACCCCTATCACCCTGACCAAATCTCTCCGACCTTTGGACCTGTGTTTACCCCCCTTCGAGGTCGAAGAGCGGGTCCCTATACACACCGGTATTACACAAACCGGTCACAATGTTCCCGATCCTATGTTGATTAACCCGACCCCGATTTTTCTGGGGGAATTTTTTTGGCCGAATTTCCGGAAACTGTTCACCGAATTCCAACCGACGAAGTCCTGCCGATGAACGACACGAGCACCGAGAAACCCCGCATTCGTGGCAAGTTGGGTCTGGCGACTGCCGCTAAAACGTCCAGCGCCCTCGAGAAACACGCCCAGACGACCGTGGAGCCGATTTCCCCGCCCACTGAGCCGTCTGCACCCCCTAACGCACTTCCTGAGGCCGCTCAGACGCCCGCAGAGAAAGCCGATCTGGCGCTGGCTGAGGCCAAACGTCGTTGGCCTGTGATGTTCGACCCGTCAAATCCGCTCCCGCTTGCTATCGGCCTGAGGGATGCCATCCGCAAGGAACTGGGTATCAGCAACCAAGTTGCACGGATCATGGTCGGGCGTTGGGCGAAACGGTGGGCGTATCTGCGGGCCTTGGCCCACCCCGACAGCCAGCGACACAACCTTGACGGAACAGTTACCGAACCAGTGGCAGGTGAACATCGAAAGGCCGCTGCTGATCTACTGGCCAACAGACAGAAGCGTCGGGAGAAGCGCGATGGCTGATGGTGGGCAGGCCACGAACGTTTCCGAACAACGGGGTCTTCGAGTAGGTAACGAACCGACGACCAAGTGTCGAATTTGCACGTGGCGAATGGAGGATCGGCTCCGGCTGGTTCACGCGCACCTTGAGGGTGCATCTTACCGGGCGCTTGCCAAACAATTCCCTGCAGGCACGACCGCGATCTTCGAGCACCTGACCAAATGCGAGGCTGCCAACATCGCGCGTCAAAAGCTGCATCGCCACCGTGCCGTTGACTGGGGTCCGATATTGAGCGTGCTGGCAGAGGCGGGCGAGGTTGCTGGCGCTTCGATCCAAGCTGGGTTTGAGACGGGCGATATCTCAGGTGCCATGGACGCTGTTGACAGGTTGACTGACAACGTGACTGCGCGCACCGCTCTGGCACAGCGCCTGCGGGACCATGAGCACCACGAGATTGCTGCCGCCCTAAGGGAGATCGCCGCGCATTACACGCACGCCGACCCGCTGCACGCCCCAGCGATCATTGACGCTGTTCTGAAGGACCGACCGCATGCGCGTAATGCGATTGAGGATGTGCTAAAATCCTCGACAACAGGAGGCCTGAACGATGACAAAAGAGACGATTGATCTGTCCGCCATGAAGGCCGAACAGAAGGCCAAGTCCCGCGACCGTGCGACCGAGCACCTGCTGAAGATGGCCCCCGAGCAGTTGGTCCTGCTTAAAATGCAGCAGAAAACGCGTGAGGTTTATCCGGACAACGTGGAGTATGAACTGACGCGGATTGCGTTGGAGAAGCGACGTAATGAGCAGTTACCGACACCGACCTATGACGACCTGAACGCTGCCGTGGAAGCTGCGTTTGCGGCCTTGTTACACGCCAATCAGATCGCAGTTCGGATGGAGGTGGGCAAGGTGGCCTTCGACCATGACAACCCCCTTCACCGGGATAGTCCTGAGGGTGTTGCCATAACAACGGCTGAGGCTTTGGTCGCAATGCGCTGGCGCGAGGAGCCACCTGAGCACAAACGTGAGTTCAACTGTCACCGCCCCGGCATCGACGACGATGCACCCCTTCACCCAGACTGGCTGCCGGGCGGCTGTTATTACGAGGGTGATGTAGTCGAACGCGAGTTGGGCATGGACAAGGTCCCCTTCGATCAGGTCTCCGAAGAACTGCGCGACCGTCGGTTCAACAAGATCGTTGAACGGGTGCGACTGCCTGAGGAGAAGGACTGGAGCGAACTGGAACGCGAATACGGTGTGGAGGTATAGATGGCTGATCTACGTGTGGTAAACGACGACGACGATGCAATTGACGGTGAAATCTTTGGCCCTGTACCTGACGCCGACCTGATCGCCGCCGCTGGCACTCTGACTGGAGCACGCGCTTTAACTGCCGAGGCTATGGCGATCACGATATCCATTGCCCGTGACCCGACCGAGGAGCCTAAGAACCGGATTGCGGGCGCTATGGCCACGGGTGCTCTGGCGGCTCGGCTCCCTGCGCTGGCAGAGGCACAGCTTGATATCGAAAAGCGTGAACGGAAGGTCGTGGCTAGAAAGCTAAATCTGGGGCACGCTGATCCGTTCCGGGCAATTGAAAAGGCTGAGGCTATGGACACGCTGGAGACCCATGCCCAGATGCGCGGGATCGAGGTGAAGAAATGACAGCCACTGCGCGCAAGATCATCGACTTTGTTTCGGAGTACCAAGACCGCGCGGACTACTCCCCGTCCACTGATGTTATTGACCTGCCAGCGCTGAGCGAAGCCGAACGTGTCGCGCGCACCGACGTTGAGCGTGAGCCCGACCGTCCCGGTGACAAGTTGGTTCACGTGATACGAGCAGCCACCGACGCCGCCCACAACGCGACAGACGTGGCTATGTCAGAGGAAACGGGTGAGCGCAGTCTGAAGCTCTTGTGCAAGGCATCAGACGCATTGTGTCGTTTAACGAATGCGATCTATCCGATCCTGAAACGGGAAAATGCCCTCTTGACTGGCTCCATGTGGAACCAGAAGTCTGCCCGTCTTGCCATGCGGATCGGTCCATATGTGCCACCCCAACACAGGGCGAAGATTGCCGAAATACTGGAGAGTGAACTGACGCGCGGTATACCTGACGGTCGTTTGGTTTCAGATGAACTGAAGATTGCCCTGAACCTTTATCGCAAGCCGTACAATAGTGGGGGCACTGCTGATGGCTGATGCGTTGGAGATACTGAAAGCGGCCATGCCAAATGCTGCCAAGGTCTTGGCACGGATGGCTGCGCAGGGTGATTTATCAGCCCGTGATCGTCTTTTGCAGGCATACCCGGATAGCGCTGACGAGATGATCGATCGGGCGCGAAGGGCCCTCAAGAAGGAGAAACAAAATGCTGAGACGTAGACCAACAAGCCCAGACTTTCTGTCAAAGACCAACGCGATCCGAAGGGCGAATGGCCAGTTGCCTCTGACACCTTTGAAGGGTTCCATTTCAGGTGGGAAGCGCCGACCAACTACCGGAATGAAATCCGGGGGCACCTCCCCCAAGACCACGGATCGCGGTCGTTTGCGTCGGATCACGGAACAAATCGCCAATGGGGGGCAACCCTTGTCGAAGGGCCAGAAGCGTTGATTGCTCCCTGTTGCCTTGATCGCTGGCCATCTGCCATCTGAACCCTACCTTCTACTCGGATCAAATCTGGCGTGTTCAAGACGGTGAGAGTTTCGTTCTGGATTGCCCCGATGCCTACGCCACCCACACCGTTGCGTCTTACTACCGGCTCTGGGCAGGCGAACTACCTGATGAGGCCGAAGACGACACTGACGCCCCGATCTCTGACGAACTTTCAGAGGAAGAACTGCTGCGTGCTCTTATCGACGCCCAAGCCCACATCGAAGGAGCCCCGGTATGAGTATTCACATGGCAGGCTCAGGCGAGGAGCAGATCATCGATCCAGCACAGGCCGAGCAGGATGACGCATTGGTCAAGGCGCTGGTGCAGTCATACTTGCAAAGCCGCCGTCGTGACCTCAACGCCATCCGTCAAACCCACCGGGTGGCCGAGGCTTACAATCGAACCGTCTACGGTATCGGCGGCCATGATATCGACATCGATCCGCGTGCAGTGTCCGAACGCCAGTGGCGGTGTGCCCTAAAGTTGGCGGCGACGTTTATCCAGAGTGGCGGCACCATGACCCCGGCACAAGTCCGTCACGAATGGGCGATCCACATGGCGCAGCAGGATACGCTGCGGTACCTCAACGACGACCTGCTTGCCCCGTTTGAGGAATTGGATACCCACCTATTCAATGTGGCGTGGTCAACTCGCACACCGCGTTCAGCCATGATCTCTTCCAAATCACGATACGACACTGTGTACCGCAAATAGAAGTACACAGCGTACAAAACGGCATCCTTGGGGAAATGGCAGCCTTTCAAGGAAATCATGCTGAAACCTGTTGGAGAACAATACGCGGACAACAAACGTCGGATTCTGCATGCTCGTCAATCTAGGTCCAAAGTTTGCGACACAACCGCCAACACTGCTGGAATCAAGGCGATCAACAAGATGTTGAAAGGCTTTGTGTCACTGTGCCTTTAATTGCTGGACGCTCTCTTCAAAAAGTTGAGCAAAATCAGTCCCAAATTGTGCCCTTAGTTTCTGGACTGTGTCATTAATTGTCGGACTGTGCCCTTAAATCCAAGACTGTGCATTCTGGGGATAAGTCGTGTGTCAGCCAGAAGTGAACAGGTACAACGGCCCTTTATTCCCTCACCGAGAGTGTTTGAAATCGCGGGTTGGCAACTTGTGGATATCCGAGAATTAAGGGCACAAAACCGGGTCAAATGTCCGGTAGTGTGTCTGCGTCCATAAATCAAGGGCACAATGACAACAGATATCCAAATAAGTTATACTTAGAGTATTGTTTTGTGCCACGGTCTACGTTCCTGCGAGTGCCAGTTCCAAAAGTGTATGATGGCATGCGAAAACCTTGATATTTGGCTTTTGTTGACCATCGTGCTATGGCGATCAGGTTTGTTGAGCTTCAGACGGCCTAAAATTCAATTAAAAAACTTAAGAGGTGAGTAATGCCACAGTGGCATACAATCGAGGAACTTACGACGGATATTCTCCGCGAATTTGAAGCCGAAAGAACTGCAGGTGGAACAGAAGAAGCGGCGGTAGTGCGTGCCTCCGCTTTATTGGCAATGCACCGTGACGACATCGCCAGCCCAAATATTAGCTATGGCCTTACCGTCGCTGTTCTGCGGTCTGTTCTGGAAATCGTGGACCCACATGGGACACGGCACTAGGGTCAGGACCCATTGATTTCCGCTTGGCTGCGTGATTCACGGTTCGAAAAACGAGCGGTGAACATGTCTGATCTTTTCTGGCTGACCGATGCGCAGATGGCGCGTCTTGAGCCCTTCTTTCCAAAATCCCACGGCAAGCCCCGCGTCGACGACCGACGTGTGCTGAGTGGCATTATCTTTATCAATCGCAATGGCTTACGATGGCGCGATGCACCTGCGGCGTATGGGCCTCATAAGACGCTGTACAACCGTTGGAAGCGGTGGAGCGATAAGGGTATCTTTGCCCAGATGATGGTGGGTCTGGCGGCTGGACACGGCGAAGAGAAGACCGTGATGATCGACGCCACCTACCTGAAGGCGCACCGTACAGCGACCAGTTTGGGCGTTAAAAAGGGGGGCGTGGACGCCTGATTGGTCGGACGAAGGGCGGCATGAATACGAAGCTACATGCCATCTGCGACAGCCATGGTCGACCTCTCAACCTGTTCGTCACCGCCGGTCAAGTCAGCGACTACATCGGCGCTCGGGCTTTGTTGAGCAGCCTACCGAATGTTGATTGGCTGCTGGGTGACCGGGGCTATGATGCGGATTGGTTTAGAGAAGCGTTGAAAGACAAAGGGATACGCGCCTGTATCCCAGGCAGGAAACAGCGCAAGAAAGCTGTGAAGTATGACAAGCAACGCTACAAACGCCGCAACCGGATTGAAATCATGTTTGGTAGGCTCAAGGACTGGCGACGCGTAGCAACCCGATATGACAGATGCCCAAAGGTCTTCCTCTCGGCAATCGCACTCGCCGCAACCGTCATCTATTGGCTATGAGTCCTGACCCTAGAGCATCCGACTTTTAATCTGAGACATATCCGGCAGCTTTAATGTAATTCCAGCATTCATCTGGTGAGAAGAGATCGCGGATTTCTGTGAGAGCTTTGAACGGCATTGCCAACTTGTTTGCGTTTGATTGAGCAGGGTGATGCCAGTTCCTATCAGACATTCATTTCGGCAACATAACCGCTCCAGAGGCCGAAAGTATCGGTTCTGACGTGACGGTAAAAGTTGATGGAGAGTTAATAGCGGCGGGGGAAAAAACAGTGTTGACTTGATCGTGAGCGCCAAGGAACCTTTGCGCCTGCCTTGCCGACTTGAACTTCCTCATCATCTTCTCACGCTTTCGAGTAGGTTTGTGTGATCCTTCGATCCGATTGCTTAATCTCTTAAGTGCGCGGTAATCCGCGCTCGGCCTGAAATAGCTTCGCAACTTGTCCGTGATCACGACACCGGGTTCGCCGTATTGCGAAATCAACCACTTCAGAAAACGCCTGACTGCCTTGGCATTTCGCCGTGGTTGGACGAAAATATCAAGAGCATCTCCGTTCGCATCCACCACCCGCCAGCGCCAGTATTTCCGACCGTTGATCGGGATGACCACTTCGTCCAATTGCCATTTGTCGGCAGCCCCTAGCCGGTCCCGCCTGATGCAAGTGGCGGAATGGCGGCCAAAGCGTTCGACCTATTGTCGGATAGTTTCCCGGCTCACCGTAACTCCGCGTTCAGCGAGCAGATCTTCAACATCAGCAGTGATGAGTGCAAAGCGATGGTAGTCCCAGACAGCATAGGCGGTGATCTAGCGCGGAAAACGAAAACCCTTCAGGCGCGGCATTTTTTTGGGCGGTATAGTCATGCGAGAGGCCTAACCAATTCAGAACCCGCAAACAAGTTGGCAATGCCGTGCCAACAGATTGGCTATCCGGTGACGATACGGGTGGATAACAGCAGCGAGTTTATCTCTCGGGACATGGACTAGTGGACCTGCCGCAACGGCATCACGCTCGACTTTGCACGCCCGGACAAACCGACCGACAACGCCTTTATCGAAGCGTTCAACTCCAAGTTCAGAGCAGAGTGCCTGAACATGCATTGGTTCCTGTCGCTGGCAGATGCTTGCAAAAAGATTGAGGAATGGCTTAGATACTACAACGAAGAAAGACCGCACAACGCCATCGGGAACTTCCCGCCGGCAATGCTGGCACACTCACATGACGATACCAGCCCGTCATGCTGAGAAAAAGCGGAATACTCTATGCCTACGCGGCAGAAGGTTGGGATTCAGTGCAAAACAGGAACGGATTCTACATCAAAACGGCCCGGATGAAGGGGCTGGGTCACACTCCGAGGTGCAACGTGCTTGCCAAAGTTTGCGACACATCCTCGTCAGAGTTGAAAACGCCCACGAAAACGCTCAAGCTAATCGCAATACAAAGTTACTTGGGAAATATCGGTTTATGCGGCTATGGCCAAGTTGGGGTACGGTGACGACCCTCAAAGAAAGCCCCGAAAATGTGAAACGTTTTGTGGCTCACCATCTCGCGATCGGTGCGCAGCAAATCGTGCTGTTCTTTGATGACCCAGAAGATCCCGCAGCAGAGCTGGTCACGCATTTGGACCGGGTTACAGTGGTGCTCTGCGATGACGAGCACTGGATAGACCGTCGTCCAGCCGCCCATCAAAAACGTCAAAAGATCAACGCAAACATCGCCTACCAGTCGACTAAGCTGGATTGGATCATCCATCTGGATGCGGATGAACTTATTCACGCTCGCATGGATGTCGCGCGGGCGCTGGCAGTCGTGCCGCCGTCCCAACAGGTGGTGCGTTTGCCCGTAGCCGAAAGCTTTGCTGGGACGCAGCGCGGGCGCAATATTTTCCGCTATGCCCTGCCGAATTCGAAGAAAGGACGCGAGGTGGGCGATCGTGTCTACGGAGAGGCCTATTCGATCCTCGATGGTGGATTGCTGAGCCATCGGGCGGGCAAGCACTTCGTTCGCACAGGGCAGCCCGATATGGCCCTGTCGATCCACGGCCCGTTTCAACACGGGACCCGCGACGAGGGCGAGCTTGCCAAAGATATGACGCTTCTGCATTTGCACAGCTATGACGAAGATGAATGGGTCGGATCTGTCCAGCGCCGCCTGAAACGCGGGGCCTACCAGAAAAAAAACAATGATGACAAGCGCGGTGCAGGAAAGACAGCGGATGGGCTTGGGCGGAATGCCTACCTCAATCGTATAATCGAGACAGAGGGCGAAGCAGGTTTGCGGGCCTTTCACCGTCGTGTGTGTCGCTTTGACAAGGACAAGCGCCCTCTGCGCCGCATGGGAGCACTGTTGCGGGTGGATCTTTGGGAAGCGGAGAAAAATGCCACATTTTTTCCCGGCAGTGCGCCCGTCGCGGCACGGTCCTTTCGTTTTGATGCCGCCAAAGGGCATTTTTTAGCCGAAGTGGATTTTCGAGGGACGCGCATGGTCGTCTTTCCGGATGACAACTATACCGACCACGAGTTGGCACGCGGGATCGAAGTTGAGAAAGAGGAACTTAATAGTATTCAGGCGCTCGTATCGGGCAAATCTGTTGTCCTCTACGATATCGGCGCAAATTCAGGCATTTACAGCCTTATGGTCGCCCGTAGTGCCAGTGATGAAAGCCGCATTCACGCCTTTGAACCCAACCCGGAAATGATGGCGCGTTTGCAACATAATATCGAATTGAACGGCTTTGATCAAATCCGGACCCATGGCGTGGCGCTCGCGGGTGAGGACGGCACCGCGCAACTGTATTTGCATTCAAACCTGGGGCAAGCCAGTTTGCTCGGATCCTCAGCCGCTGGGGATGACTCAAAAAATATTTCTTCCGGCAATTCCATTTCCGTATCGCTCAAACCATTGAAGGCCTTTGTGGAGGAACGGAAGCCTGGCGTGCTCTATGTCCTGAAAATAGACATTGAGGGCGCTGAACCGCTTTGCCTCATACCGTTCTTCCAATCCGCGCCGCGCATAACCTGGCCGGATTTCATCCTGTATGAACACGCCCATACTGACAAATGGCAGACCGTACCGGAGCAGGTTTTTCCGGAAGGGGCCTATGAGGTCTATCAGAAATTCGCAAGCAATACCCTGCTGCGGCGGTCTGATTTCGTAGGCAGTTGACGAACGCCCCTTCCTGCACCAAAAAGTCCGCAAAAAAAGTGGCTGATTGTGGAACGGGATGCAAAACTGTCCCCCATTGAGGAGTGATCGACGTCCAAAACTGCTTCCCCTGATAATTCTCAAATGATTTTGAGGAGTAGAACGACCGCTCAGTGCTGTGGTTTCAACTGATCGCTGCAACACAAGCTTCAAATTTCTCCGCTGGCGTTTGGTAATGCAAGGTCTTTCGAGGTCGCTCGTTGAGCTGGCGAGCGACGGCGCTGAGTTTGGCTTGGCTAAAGCCCGATATATCAATGCCTTTCGGGAAGTACTGTCTGAGAAGTCGGTTGGTATTCTCGTTGCTACCGCGTTGCCAAGGTGACCGCGGATCACAAAAGAAGACGTCAATCTTTGTGGCCATGGTGAACTTCGCATGACCGGCCATCTCAGATCCTCGGTCCCAGGTCAGTGACCGATACAGCTCTTTAGGCAACTTGCGCGCTTGCTTGATTAAAGCGGTGATGACGCTTTGTGTGTCTTTGTTCTCGACCTTCGCCAACATCACAAACCGGGAATGGCGTTCCACCAGCGTGGCGATGTAGCTGTTGTTGGATCCTACGATCAAATCACCTTCCCAGTGCCCTGGGACAGCGCGATCCTCGACCTCAGGAGGGCGTTCACTGATCGGGATCGCATTCTTGATCTTGCGTAGCTTCAACCCTTTCTGGGTCGCATGGCGAGAGCGCCTGATTGCACGTGGGCTGCGCAAACACTCCTGTAATTCCTTCTTCAAAACCCCATGGGTCTGCACATACAGGCTGCGATAGATCGTTTCATGCGACACGCGTTGCTGCTCCTCGTCCGGGTGCTTGCGCTTGAGCCAACCGGCGATCTGCTGAGGTGGCCATTTCCGACGCAACTTGCGTGCGATCAGTTGGCACAATGGGTCGTTGAACGAGAGCTTACATGATTTGGGCCGCGTTGCGCAGTCCCAGGCCCGCTGATCCGAGCGCGCCGCGCGATAGGCCTGACGCCCGCCGTTTCTATGAACCTCTCGGCTGATCGTTGATGGCGACCGGTTCAGGTTTCGCGCAATGGAGCGGAACGATTGCTGGGCGACCAACCCGCGAGATATCTCCTTCCGCTCCGATAGGCTCAAAGCAAATCGCGACCTCTTACGGGCAGGTGGCCGGATCCCGCCAAACTGCGCCAAATGCGGAAAGATCGAAGACGACGCACGATTGAAGTGCCGACCAATCGAACTCATCGACTCTCCGCGTTGCCACCGATCCCACATCTCGGACTTCTGTTCGTCTGTGTAAAACGTCCGCGTACGATACTTCATCTGTAACACTCCATCTTGCCAAAAAGACTAAAGTGTTGCGCTCACCCGTTGAAACCGCCGCCGCTTTGCTGTCATTTAGAAAAACAGTTAGAATACCGGGTCGAGACTAAAGCGAACCTTTGCAAGAACAATGCAAACTGCATAAGTTTGGTTTGATGGCTGTCATAAAAACTGATCGCATGTTCAACACCATACCAACAGGTGTCATAAGACGCTTTCCAAAATTTAGATCAAATACAGGGAGCATGTTCGCATGACTAGCTTTTTCGAGAAAGTCCGCCCGGAGATACAAGCGAATGGGCTGAGATACATTAGGTTTCTGAAGGCACTTCACAATCGATATGTGTTTGATTGGTATTTCGAAATCGGTAGTCGCAAAGGGAATTCGTTGGCCACGGTGCGCTCAAAAACGATTGCGGTGGATCCGGTGTTTTCGATCACAAAGAACGTAGTTGGAACAAAACCGGAGCTGCACCTGTTTCAGAAGACCAGTGACTCGTTTTTCGAGTCCGAATTCCTCGAGAACAACGACATTAAGGTTTCGCTTGCGTTTCTCGATGGAATGCACCTGTTCGAGTATTTGCTTAGGGACTTCATCGCGACGGAACGTAACTGCGCGCGCGACAGCATCATCATGCTACATGATTGCTGTCCTTGGAACCTCGAAATGACAACGCGGGATCTCGACAATCTGCCCGAAGGCCCTTGGACCGGGGATGTTTTCAAACTTATTCCGATCTTGCAGAAGTATCGCCCGGACCTTCGCATTGATGTCTTTGACTGCAAGCCCACGGGTCTGGTTGCGGTATCAAAGCTTGACCCGGACAACGCTGTGCTCAGAGATACATATGCCCAGATAGTGCAAGACTACTTGACAATTGATTTTTCTTCGGACGAAGCAGAGAAACTGTATGATAGCTTTGACTACGTGTCTGCGGACGCAGAAGCAGAGGCAGGTTTTCCATTGTTCGATGGGCCGGGGCAGATCATAACGGTCAGTGGCCATCAAAAAGTAACTCCATAATTAGTCAGTCAGGAAAATTGGTAATTTGACAAAACCCGAAAGATCTGCAGTGCCCCGCCTTATACCGGAACGTCGATTTCGGGACTGGCCGATCGATGACCCGAACGTGTTGATTGTCACGTGCATGAAGGACGAAGGGCCATTTATCCTGGAGTGGGTCGCCTGGCACAAAGCGATCGGCGTTTCAGATTTCGTTGTTTATACGAACCACACAAACGACGGCACGACTGAGATTTTGGATCGGTTGCAGGACATGAAAGAAGTTGTTCATCTAGAAAATCCTGCTATCGCATTGGGTAGCACCTACTTTCAGCCTATCGCATTGAAAGCCGTTCATTCCAGGCCTGAATTCGAAACTGCGGATTTCGTGATTTCGATGGACGTGGACGAATTTGTGAATCTTCGCTGTGGATCGGGTACATTGCAGTGTTTGTTCAATGAAGTTGGCCCGTTTGACGTGTTATCGATGTCGGAACTGAACCACGGCAGCAATGATGTCGAGTCCTTTATCCCAGGCTGGGTTACCGAACAATTTCCCAGACATCAGACGCTGTATCCCGGAAGGTGGAAAGCGGAGCGTGGTGTAAAATCGATCGTACGGCTCTCGGACAAAGTCTTGCAAATCAGAAACCACAGGCCGGACGTTGATGAAACCGCGGTATGGGTGGACGGCAGTGGCCGACCCATTTCTGCCCTGCACGAGGATAGGACCAAGAATGGTATTGACACGCGTGGTTCATATGAGTGCGTTGTTTTGGAACATTTTCCACTTCGGTCACTAGAATCCTACCTTGTCAAAATGAATCGCGGCGATGTGGTGATCAAAGGCAAAATGGTTTCACATCGTTATTGGCGACTTCGTAACCAGAATGCACCCGCTACGTCGGACATGTCTCAAAACATCGCCCGTGCTCGTGCGTATTATAAAGAGGTGTTTGAAACGGACGTCCAATTGATGAGATTGCAACGATTAGCCGATGAACAGCATCGCAAGCGTATTGACGCAATCATAGGTATTGAGCCTTTTAAAAGCCGAAAGGAATGGATTCTGAAGAACGCATGGCAGTAACGAAGCCTGCGGATGATAATGCGGCGCGTTTTGTGGCCAAGCACACCAGAGCGTAACTTCTTGCAATTAACACTATAAAAAGGCCCATAGATTGCGTCACTACTATTCAAGAGACGGGCGACTGTTTGAAAGAAAAAGAAAGCTCATATTCGCTTTCAAACCTCGCTTTCGCGACACAGGATCTCGCTATATGCGCTGTGATCAACTAGCGGGCTTTGTGCGGCAGTACCATAGCGATAGATATGACGTCCGTGTCGAAGTCATGTCGCACCCGGAAAAAAAGCCTAATCGCTGGGCCAAGTTCCTGAGGCAATCTGAAGGCGCTGCAATCATTCTACTAAAGGGTTCTCCGGATATTTTATCCCAAGAGCAGCTCGAAAGCCTCCGACACAAAGCCATATGCGTGGCCATTGATCATGTAGACAGCTTTGCCGGTGGCGAGATCTTTGGAAAGGCGGATCTGCACATCGCGGCGAGCAAAGCCTCCCAGGACTTTATGCAGCGTAAATGCACACGCGTCTCTAATCGGCACAGGCTTAAGATGCCTCCGATCGCGCTCGTGGATCACCATGCGGACCCCAGAATAAAACCCTCAGAAGAACCCGAAGACACGAACCTGAAAATTGCCTATCTGGGCAAACTTGCCAATACATACATCCCGTCGGAAATTGCTCAAGACATGTTGACGCTCAGCGCGGATGCACAATCTGACTTTGAGCAAGCTTTGACTGAGATCGGGCAGGCACATCTTCACTATGCTGTGCGAAACGAAACAAATCGACAACCCAAACCATTTACCAAAGGATTCACTGCCGCGCTTGCGAACCGGAATGTGATTTGCACACCCGAGGTGGACGACGCAGTCAGGTTCCTGGGAGAGGACTATCCTTTCTTGGCCCGCAATTCAGACAAGGAGAGCATCATTGAGGTCGTTGATTTTGCGCGCGCTTCAGTCGGCTCTTCCGAATGGCAATACGGGCTTCGGTCGATAGAAGCAATGCGCAATCAGGTCAGCCCAGAACGAGTCGCACGACAGTTAGTTTCAGCGATAGACGCGTTTTTCTAGAGAAGGGCACATAGCGGAAAAGTCCATCGTTTCTCTCTATAAAAGACCCTAAACCAAAGGTCATAAGGTGGCTATCAATATAGACCGCATCGAACGGGGGGTTTGTTGCGGATAGTGTTGAAAAAATCTGTTGATTAGAGCGTCTGGCCCTGATTCACTTGTTTTGAGAGTGGAGGGCATTGCGATGATGGGACCGAAGTGCGCCCGTTGCTTGCACCGCATTACAGCTCACATGGTCGTCCGTCGATTGATCCCGAATTGGCCCAACTGGACCAACGTTACAAAAGTGGCCAAAAATCAGAACAATCGTAGAACGAAGAAAAGCGTAAGCGGTGCGTGACGGTCACCTACCAGCCCTTTGGCTGATCTGAGATTCCACCTTGGAGTGGTTTTTGAGGTGAGTTTCTCCATGGAGAGTACAAGAGAGTAACTCATTGGGCTTGGCGTTATCTTCTCAGCGGATGGGAGGCGGCGTTGGCCGGATGCTTTGAAGGCGCGGATTGTGGCGGAGACGCTGCTGCCGGGTGCGACAGTGAATGATGTTGCTGCCAAATATGGCCTGAAGGGAACCATGTCTCGTCGTGGCGGCGGATGGCCAAAGACGGTGATCTTGTTCTTCCGGTTTTGGAGGAGGAAGCTGCGTTTGCGCCGCTGGTGGTTTTTGAAGATCCGCCTTCGCCACCGGTCCCGGATGTCGCGCAGCCCATCGAGATCGCGGCTGGAGACATCCTGATCAAGCTGGATGGGGCGACACCGGCGGCGCGGGTTGCTGAGGTTGTCCGGGCGCTTGGGGTTGGGTCATGATCTTGCCTTCGAACCGGGTGCGGATCCTGGTGGCGACCAATCCGGTGGACTTTCGTAAAGGCAACGACGGGCTTTCAGCATTGGTGCAATCGGTTCTGCGTAAGGATCCCTTCACAGGAACTGTCTTTGTGTTCCGCTCCAAACGCGCTGACAGGCTCAAGCTGTTGTACTGGGATGGGACGGGTCTCGTAATGGCGTACAAACGGCTGGAAGACACGAGCTTCACGTGGCCCGCCATTCGGGACGGTGCGATGGCGCTGAACCACGCCCAGTTCGAGGCGCTTTTTGCGGGGCTGGACTGGCGCAAGGTGAAGGCTTTGGAAAGCCGCCCTCCGGCTGCGGCTGAATGAATCAGGAGGTCGATTGGGCTCTGTAAACTTCGGCTTTCGTGCTATGCGGCGGACATGTCTGACGCTGCCGACGACCTTGATTTGAGCCTGCTACCGCCCGTCTATCGTGCGGCTTTTGAAGCGTTGCAGGTTCAGGCCGCACGGGCAGCAGAGCTTGAAGAGATCAACAAGCGGCTTGAGCATCTGGTGGCGGAACTGAACCATGCGGTGCATGGTAAGAAGTCCGAGAAGCTGGACGAGGATGATCGGCAGCTCTTGTTTGAAGAACTCGAAGCTGCTGTCGCCGAGGTGCAGGAGCGCAAAGACACCCAGGCTCCCGGCGAAGATGCTCCAAAACGTAAACCGGTGGCGCGGCGTAATCTGGGCCATCTGCCAGAGCATCTGGAGCGCATCGAACAGGTCGTCGAACCCGACAACCTGACTTGCCCCTGCGGATGCGGGCAAATGCACAAGATCGGCGAGGACCGATCCGAACGGCTGGATATCGTGCCCGCGCGCTTGCGTGTGATCGTAACGGTGCGCCCCAAATACGCCTGCCGCCATTGCACTGACGGCGTGGCCCAGGCCCCGGTGCCAGCGCGCCTGATCGAAAGGGCGCTGCCAACAGAAGGCACCATCGCGCATGTGCTGGTGTCAAAATATGCGGATCACTGTCCGCTGCACAGGCAATCCCAGATCCTGGCTCGTGCGGGCATCGACATTCACCGCTCCACTTTGGCTGATTGGGTCGGCAAAGCGGCCTTTCATCTGGGCCCAGTGGTGGACCGGCTGGCCGAGCATCTGAGGACCTCCACGACGCTCTTCATGGATGAGACAACAGCCCCAGTGCTCGACCCCGGTCGCAAGAAGACCAAAACCGGATACCTCTGGGGACTGGCCCGCGATGACGGGAACTGTGGCGGCGATGACCCACCGGGGGTGGTGTTCTTCTATGCCCCAGACCGGCGCGGCGAGAATGCGGAAAAGTTCCTCCGGGTGAGCAGCCTCATCTGACTGGTCCAGTTTGATTGTTAGTGCATTGTTGGCCTCTGATCCATGTGGATGATGGTTTCCGGGGCTGGTGGGCGATAACCCAATGCACTGTGGGGTCTCTTGTTGTTGTAGTGTTTCCTCCATTGTTCGATCAGGATTTGGGCCTCACGTAAGCTGTAGAAGATCTCACCGTTGAGCAGTTCATCTCGCATCCGCCCGTTGAAGCTTTCGCAATATCCGTTTTCCCAAGGTGACCCTGGCTCGATGTAGGCGGTCTTCGCGCCGACGGCGGTGATCCAGTCTCGGACAGCCTGGGCGACAAATTCCGTCCCATTGTCAGAACGTATGAAACTCGGCGCGCCGCGAAGTATGAACAGGTCTGTCAGGACATCGATTACATCGGTCGAGTTCAGTTTCCGCTCGACCCTGATTGCCAAACATTCCCGACTGTACTCATCAAGGATGTTCAGCGTCCGGAAGGCTTTGCCATCATCGGTTCGGCAATGGACGAAGTCATACGACCAAACATGGTTGCGATATTCTGGCCGTAACCGAACGCATGAGCCGTCATTTAGCCATAACCTCCCTTTCTTTGGTTGCTTCATTGGCACTTTCAGCCCCTCTCGCCGCCAGAGCCGTTCAACCCGCCCATCACTGACGGACCATCCAGCCTCTCTCAGCAGCGCAGCGATCCTGCGATACCCATATCGGCCATATTGACGGGTCAGCTCGATCATGTCGGCCACCAGCCTGTCCTCGTCCGCGCGGCCTCTTGGGATGCGTCGTTGCGTGGACCGGTGTTGTCCAAGTACGCGACAGGCGCGTCTCTCGGAAACGTTCAACTGGTTGCGTACATGGTTAATACAAGCACGACGACGAGCGGGGCTCAGTAGTTTCCCTTTGTGGCTTCCGTCAAGATCAGTTTGTCCAGCGTCAGATCAGAAACCGCACGTCGCAATCGTTCGTTCTCTTTCTGAAGCCGTTTCAGTTCCTTCAATTGATCAACACCCATTCCACCGTACTTCTTCCGCCAGCGGTAATAGGTTTGTTCAACAACGCCGATATGCCTGATCGCATCAAGACGGGACATGCCTTGACCCATCAGTACTTCAACCTGCCGTAACTTCGAGACAATCTCTTCGGGCTTCGGTCGCTTGTTTGCCATTCGTGGTCCTCCGTTTCCTAAACATAACGGTGGACCAGTTCAGTTGGGGAGGCTCAGATGGCGGGCGACCAATTCAGGTAACCTAGTGTTGTGTGACATCCTGACGTTCGACCGTGAAGAACCATTCAGCATCCGGACGTTTGGCGATCACTTCATCTGGCACGGCCTCGGGGCCGGACAAGAAAACATTCGCACCAAAGTGACTGTGCAAAAGCGAAAGGCGTTCCATACGGTGGCTCGTTAACGCAGAATAGAACTGGTTGTAGTCGGGCCTCGCCTTCAGCTCCTCGATCTTGGTCCGGTGGCACTTTAGTGAAAAAGCATGGGCCTCGGCGATCTCAGAATCTTTGAGAAGCTTGTTCAGTTCGACGCGCATCTTTGGTAGCATCCGGGCAATAGAGCGATCTATTTCTGCGTTATTGTTCATACGAAACCAGTATGCGAGGCCCTGATCGCGGTCCACATGGTTCACGCGGCCCCTGTCTCTTTTTACCAGAAAGCTTTCTGCCGAACGCACAGCGTAGTGGTTGAGCTGTACAAGATCGTATCCGTAGGTTTCGGTCGTAGAGCGCCAGCTGTTGCGGTACATCTGGCGAGGCAAAGGTTGCCCTGATCCGTTCACCCAATGAACACTTTCCCACAGTTGCGGATTGAGCCCTTTTGGCCGATGAACTCCCAGCTTCTTGAACAGACCTACGTTCCGGAAAAGCGTTTTGAAACCCCATGCTTGATGTGGCTTGGGTGTAAATTCACGTGCGCAACGGATGAACTTCTCGATGACAGGGCTTTCGTCAAAAAGATGCACATTGCAGTTGCCGAACAAACGCCATGTCATTGCAATCATGTTGGCATCCGGAACGTGTTCAAACAACGCATCAAGCGTGCCATCGCCGCATTTGATATTCACGAACTCATCCACGTCGATACAGGTCACCCACGCGGCATTCGCGACGACCGGTTCATCTTGCGCCGAGCGGAGTGCTGCGTGTTGCGGTTTTAACCCCATCTCGCGAAATGGGTTTACTCGGTGTTGTACGTATCCCCTGCGTTCTAAGAGCTTCAGCATTGTATCCGTACCATCGGTACAGTCGTTTGTGTATACGATCACATCGTCGAAACCGATTGCACGATGATATGCCAGCCATTCTAGTACGAAAGGGCCTTCGTTTTTCATCGCTGTCACGATGACACGCCCGCCAGTTTGGTTGGCCGTTGGCGTCAAGGCAATTCGTGGAGCACGCTTGGGGTTTCCATCCCAAAGAGTTTCAGCTTGGTTGATAAGATATGCGTCTTCAACCAAAGAGGTTTTGGGCACGATTTTCGAAACTGACGGCGCAGAATGCCGTAGAGCCGTGAAACGATAAAATGCCCCGGTGACAGATCCACTCGGATTGACATTACCGATCCAAAAACGCCGCCAGACGGCGCGATCGGAAACCTGATTTCGTGCTATACACCAACGATTGCTCGCACCGGGATTGTCAAACTGAACACAGATATGGTCACTAAAGTGCGGATTGGCCTGATCACGCAAGCGCCAAGGGTAACAGCGCCGACCAACCAGAGAAATCAATCCACTGGATGAATTCACGGCGAGATCGAAAATAGAATCTTCACCACGAGTAATGAGGTCGCATACATCAATGTTCGCGACAGCCCGAGCGTGCGATAGGCCGCGCGAACGCATCATTTCATAAACGGACGCTGCGCCCAGAGGGCTATGCCGACGGTCAGGAGGTGGCACGTCCATTCGGTCTTTGCCCGGGGCATCTGGGGCACAAAACGGGTGCCATTCGGGCGGTAGGTCAGCCCGGCCAAGAGGCATGTCACTGCTGAGTAATTCGACGTTGCAGGTCAGGTCACGTTCCCGCAGTCCAGCTTGTAATTCTCGGGCGAAAACCTCATCCTCTCCGGGTTTTGCACGATCGAGGATCAGAGCAGCATCCATCAGATGTTGATCCGCGTGATAGGCCAACCAATCCAGCACAATTTCAGCGTCTTCACCGTTGCGCACTGCAGCAAGTGCATTTCGCCCTTCGAAGGCGGCAAAGTTGGGTGTTGCGGCTTCAATTGTGCATTCTTGGCCGTCTATCGTGAACACCGGGGATACTGCGTCGGGCAAATGAAAGCGCATCACCGTTTGGCCGCCGAGTGTGCTATATGTATATAGTTCGGCACCTCGGCGTGGGCATATTTTTTCGGGCAGGACTTCTCGGTCGAAGAAAAGGCTTAGAAGCCGCTCATTGTCTTTGACCGTTTCAACTGCATCAAGGAGAACGAACGCCCCAAAATCACGACTCTTCAGGCGGCTTCGATTAAACGCGACCATAAGGATAGCCTCTTCCACAACAGTGTTTGCACAGACAGAACACTGCGCTTCGATCCTTCAACGGGATTACATCAGTCTGACTTCTCCAATTCAAGTTTCAGACCCATCTTTTACAATCAGCTGCGTCAAAGCGTGCCTTTTGTGTGTTCGGGGCAAACATGAATAGTCAATGCATCTCGCCGATGCTCTATCCTTTGTTGCCCGACAAAAGCAGTTTCCCCAGCTTCAGTGCACATCCGCAGCGGGTTTGAGTTTTCTTGATCAGAAGGTTATCGGGTCTTGCTGTTTTCTTCTGCTTCCGCACGATTGCGTAGTTCCGTCCCCTTTGCGTGCAACGTTCTTGCAAGTTTTGGATCCACGTCGCGTCGTTCCGTTCCAACTATTCGCGTCAAAAGCTGCAGCCCATCCAGCGTCTCCATGACCTCGTACGCATGCTGTATGTGCCACTGCAAACCTTGTTGTGACAATCTGCTGAGCTCTTCGTCAGCGTGTAGTTCGTCGAGCATTTCCTTCAACGCCGGTAAATGACGCTGGATCGACCTTTCTTCAACCGAATTGAAATTCCGGTCAGCCCAATATCCCAGGTCGATTTCCTTGTGTGAACGGTTTGGCAGGCCACGAGAGGACTTGACCAGATAGGCAAGGGCAGACTTGACCGAATAGTGATTGAGGCAAACCAGATCCATCCCGGCCAAAGGCCCGAACGTTATTAAGCCACGCTGTTGGTAAAAACTTGGTAGCGGTTGACCTGAACCGTTGACCCACCGAAAACTGTGCGCGCGATCCCTCTCAGGTTTTTTGGGGCGATGCACACCAAGTTTTTGATAGGTCCCGTCATTGCGGAATAAGGTTTTGAAGTGGCTTGCCTCCCAAGGTGAGTAGCATGGAAACGGGGCCGCATGTGTGAACTCTTCCAGAACAGGCGACGCTGAAAGGTCTACTTTTCCGCTGTTGCCAAAAAGGCGCCATGTCAGCGCGTATGCATCAGCATCATGAACCGCCGCAAACAGATCATCAAGATATCCTGTACCTGTCTTGATGTTTACGAACTCATCGACGTCTGAAAACAATATCCACTCGGCAACCTTGGTAAGCTCATGCTTTCCGGCCAGTTCTAACGCGGTCCACTGCACCCCTTTTTTTGCATAGTCTTGATTGCGTTCATGTGTTACCCAACCCCGTGCCGCCAGCGCGTCCAGCAGATCATCTGTGCCATCTGTGCAGTCGTTTGAGTAGATGAGGATGTCATCAAAACCAATCAGTCGGTGATAGGCTACCCATTCCAGAATATACGGCGCTTCATTTTTCATCGCCGATATTAGGAGACGTGTCATCTGAGTTCCTGCGATGTGCTTATTGATCAGAGTTGGTAATCAGCCCCACCTGAGTGGTCCAATTTGATTGTTAGAGCATGACCGGTCTTTGGTCCATCTGGACGATGGTTTCGGGTGCCGGAGGGCGGTAGCCCAGAGCACTGTGTGGTCGTTTGGGATGTGTCGCAAACTCTGGGGTCTAGTTGGGGTGGATTCCGGCTGGGGGCAGGATTGTATCATAAGCGGTGACGGCTTGGATTCTTCCACCTGTATTCGCCGGTGAGAAGGATGTGAGCCCACCCGAGTGGTGAGATATGCGAGAGAAGGTCATCGGGACAGTTCAGACCGGCGCGTTTTCGCGCGGCGACCGCCTCTCCGAGATGCTTGGTGTTCCAGTAGATGATGAGGTTGTGTCGCAAACTTTTGGAACGACCAGAGCCAGCGATATGCTAGACGCAGTTATCCTGCGATCTCAGCAAACATCCGAAAGCCGGAAGTCGTATCACTAGAGAATTGCTTCTTCCGGATCATGTTGGCTACCTCAATGCCGTCCAATGTTGCGGAAGCTGACCCGAAAGATTTGAACCCGCACATGTGCCGCACGCGTCGTTTGATGAAGCTGTGATCCTGTTCGATCATGTTGTTCAAATATTTGGACCTGATCGTCTGTACTTTAGCTGGGCAGCCGAACCGCTTCAGGATTCTGTTCACTTCTCGAATGCCAGCTGCATTGGCGCCACTCTTGTCTATGACGATTTTGTTTGGGATCCCGTTTGACGACAGTGCTTTGGCAAAGAACCGGGTGGCTGCTGGACGATTTCGTCGCTCAGACAGCATGAAATCAAGGGTGTTTCCCGCTTTGTCGACCGCTCGATAGAGATACATCCACTTGCCGCGCACACGGAGATAGGTTTCGTCCATGCGCCATGAACTCTGAGTTGGACGCTTCCTTGATTGCGCACGAGCAGCGACTATCGGCGAGAACTTCACAACCCACCTATTCAATGTGGCGTGGTCAACTCGCACACCGCGTTCAGCCATGATCTCTTCCAAATCACGATACGACACTGTGTACCGCAAATAGAAGTACACAGCGTACAAAACGGCATCCTTGGGGAAATGGCAGCCTTTCAAGGAAATCATGCTGAAACCTGTTGGAGAACAATACGCGGACAACAAACGTCGGATTCTGCATGCTCGTCAATCTAGGTCCAAAGTTTGCGACACAACCTGCCTGCATTGCTTGGGCGGAAATTGCGATACAGCAAAGACAAGTAGCCTTGGATTGTATGTCGACGCGACAAGAAGCATGGGCGCAGTCCAAGTCTGAGGACAAGAAGGCTGCTTCCCTTGCAAAGGAATTCCAAGCGACAATGCAAGCAGTCATTGCTGCTGCGACCTGCATTGATGCGTTCTATGATCACCTCGTTCCATTTGCGCCCATCTCGGAAAGTACCCGCGAAGCTTGGAACAGAAAGAAAACCGCGCGCTATATCCGGATCGCAGAGACCTTGCGGGTTGCGTTTCGCATCAAGCCTGATGAGATGAAGCAGTGCATTGAGCATTTGAAGCCGATCTATTTACTCAGGGATTTTTCAGTCCACCCTTCAAGCGCTCCGGCACCGCCTTACCCACATCCTGATCTCGACATTCGGACTGACTGGAGGCTGACAGTGTATCGAGGTGATATTGCAGACGTGCTTGTCACCAACGCACTTCGTTTGCTTTGGGATGCAACGCGAGGGACTAAGTGCCGATCCGAAAAACTGACGACCTTCATGGATAACTTCCGGACGAGAGTTGAAGAACTTCTTCCCGACGGTGAACCAAAAGCGCGCTTCAGTTCTGTGGCTTTTACAATCCCAGAAAAGGTATTGCGCAAAGGGCGAAGCAACGGTTCCTGATCACCATTTTCGGAAAGCACTTGGCCGCACTTATAATATTGCATTGTCCAGAGCGCTTCCTGCGGTACACCTATATAGTCGCTGCTGCGCGGGTCAGGTGCTCGCTTAACATTCGTTAAGTTGCTGCAGGCGAGTTGGCGCGGCATCGGGTGCTGTCAGCAGTGGAGGCGCAAGCACGCCCATCTCATGCCTGATATAGGCCGGATCAGCAAAGTTTTGCGGGACTGGCGCGGGACCAGCAATAGTGCTTGACCGCGTCTGTCCTGTAAGTCATTGAAAACATTGGTCGGAGTGATAGGATTTGAACCTACGACCCCTGCCTCCCGAAGACAGTGCTCTACCAGGCTGAGCTACACTCCGACCGTGGCGGGTGATCTATACCTCGCGAATTGGATGTGCAAGAGGATTTCTGAGATTGGTATAGGGTGAACCACGGGGGCAGAATGACGACTGTCGCAACAAGTCCAGGTGGGTATCTGGACCGCATCTCACTTCAGTGGCTCAGTGCGAAACAGCCGAATTTTGGTTCCGCCATGATCGACGACCGGACCGGGCGGGAGCAAAGGTAGGCGCGTTGCGCGGACAAGTCCAGGTGTCGTGGTGACAATGCCCACACGCCAGCCGTGAAAGCGGTTGGCGAGTACCTTGCCAAGGCTGCCATATAGTGATCGCAAGCGCTTTTCGTCACCGATGCGGGCCCCGTAAGGGGGGTTCACGATGATCAGCCCCGTCGGCCCGGCGGGCGGTTTGATGTCACTGACCGAACGGTGCTGAAACTGGGTTATCTTATCCACATTGGCCTGCATCGCATTCGAACGCGACGCTTCAATCGCGCCTTCATTCCGATCGGAACCAAAGAATTTCAACTCGGTTTCGTGCGTTTGGGTTCGCTTGCGCAACTCGTGCCACGCATCGTGGTCAAAGCTGGCAATGTTCTCGAAAGCGAAACTACGTGATCTTCCCGGCATCAGACCAAGCGCTATCTCAGCTGCCTCAATTACAAACGTGCCCGAGCCGCACATCGGGTCCAAGACCGGCTCAGATCCGTCATAACCACATTCGCGCAGGAACATAGCTGCCATGGTCTCCCGCATCGGAGCTTTAGCAATGGCGGGTTTATGGCCGCGTTTGTGTAATGGCTCACCGGAGCTGTCCAGCGACAGAGTGCAAATATCTTTTTCGATCCGAAGGAGCACACGAACAGTGGCATCAGATGAGACCGGCGCGCCAAGTGTCTCAGAAATGGCGCGTTCAATACGTTGGCGGGCCGCCCTGTCATGATAGATGCGTGATTTACGGCAGGTTGCGTCGACCCTTACCGGAATATCGGATCTCAGGAACTCGGCCCAAGGGAACTTGCGTGCCCGCTTGTCCAACTGCGCCAAATGGACTGCGGGAAAACTGCCCAGTCGTACCAGAACTTTGTTGGCACCCCTTAGCTCAAGATTCGCACGCCAGACTTCAGGCCAGCCGCCACGGCAAACAACACCACCTACGAGCTTTTGCGGATCGTCAAATCCCCGCTCGATCGCTTCCGCATACAGAGGCGCTTCGAGGCCGGGCGTGGCGACCAAAAATATCTCAAGATCATCTTCGTCTTTCATTCAGGCTGCTTACACCGGATGAACATTAGGTGCGACATACAAATTGAGGGCAAAAATCCACTCAATGTGAAACTGAATCATAAGAATGTGAATTTCGGGTTCGAAATTGAGCGGTAACAGGTTTGCGTTTGCGGGCATCCCCGCGTAAAGGAGCTTTGATCGGAATTACGCTTGCGGATTCTGGTCGGTTTGAGGTGCTTTTGCGACCGGACTGATCGGAAAAATCGTGATATTTGTTGCCATCATTGTAAGGTGGCAAACAGCAGGCGCAGGACAGAGGCTTGGAAGAACGTAGCGACATGCAAACTTTCAAACTAAAAAAAGGGTTGGATTTGCCGATTGAAGGCGCGCCCGAGCAAAACATCCAACCGGGGCCTGAGTTTTCCAGTGTTGGCGTTCTGGGGGGGGATTATCTAGGTCTAAAACCCCGCATGTTGGTTCAGGAAGGTGATGATGTTCAGCGCGGTACACCGCTGTTTTGTCACAAGGACGCGCCAGAGGCGATGATGGTCGCACCGCTGAGTGGGAAAGTTGTTGCCGTTAACCGTGGTGCGCGGCGTGTACTTCAAAGTGTCGTGATCGAAGTATCCGATTTCAATGATACCGGGGTTGATTTCTCGGGCATTGGTGATGCGGTCTCTGTCGAGGGTGTCACCACCAAGCTTTGTGCAGCTGGACTTTGGACTTCCTTCCGTACGCGACCATATTCGAAGATGCCCGAACCGGGGACGACACCAGCAGCGATTTTTGTCACCGCGATGGACAGCGATCCACTGGCTGCAGATGCTGCCGTGGTAATCGCCGATGCATCAGAGGCATTTACGGCAGGTTTGGCCGCAATCTCACATCTGACTGAAGGAAAAACCTATCTTTGCTACAAAGATGGAGAAGCCATCCCAGGTGCTGATCTTCCTAAGGTTGAGGCAGCGGCTTTCTCGGGCCCGCATCCGTCCGGGCTGGCCGGGACACATATTCACTTTCTAGAGCCTTTAGCCGCTGACAAGCAGGTATGGACAATTGGCTATCAAGACGTGATTGCCATCGGACGCCTAATGCAATCCGGTCACCTCGATCCGAATGTTGTGATCGCACTGGCCGGACCGGGTGCGCGGCAACCACGCTTGATCCGTACGGTCATGGGCGCCTCAACTGACGATCTGATCCGTGATGAGGTCAATGTTGATGGAGCCGCTCGGATCATATCGGGTTCGATCCTGTCTGGACGCCATGCTGAAGGCCCGACTGCGTATCTCGGTCGTTTTGCACGTCAGATCACCATCATCCGCGAAGATCCCGACCAGATCACTATGGGTTGGATTCTCCCCATGCCGTCGAAATTTGCCGTTCAGCCGGTCCTGGGGTCTGCTTTTGCCAATAAACTCTATGCCTTGACCAGCAATTTGAATGGCGGACGACGCGCCATGGTTCCGACCGGCACGTTTGAAGAGCTGATGCCACAGGATTACCTGCCGACACAGCTATTGCGCGCTCTGTTGGTAATGGATACCGACACTGCTCAAGCTCTGGGCGCGTTGGAACTGGACGAAGAAGATCTGGGCCTCGTGGGCTTTGCCTGCCCGGCGAAATATGAATACGGGTTGGCGCTGCGCGACTGCCTTAGCAAGATTGAAAAGGAGGGCTGAGCCGAATGGGTTTGCGCAGCTTCTTTGATCGGATCGAGCCGAACTTTACCAAAGGCGGCAAGTACGAGAAGTATTTTCCCATCTACGAGATGGTAGAAAGCTTCATCTACACTCCGAAAACCGTAACCTCTGTCGCCCCTCACGCGCGGTCCTATGTGGATATGAAGCGGATCATGACCTATGTCGTGATCGCCACGATCCCCTGCATTCTATGGGGGATGTGGAACACCGGTTATCAGGCGAACTCGGCAATTGCCGCGCTTGGACCTGAAGCGGCCACAGGCTGGCGGATCGCCCTTTTGCAGATGTTTGGCATCTCGCTGGACCCGTCTAGCATCTTTGCCAACGTGGCGCATGGGCTGCTCTACTTCCTGCCGATCTATATCGTGACTTTGGTAGCAGGGGGTATTTTCGAGGTCATTTTTGCGACAGTGCGGGGCCATGAGGTAAACGAGGGTTTTCTTGTTACTTCTATGCTTTACACGCTTATCATGCCGGCAACGACACCGCTGTGGCAGGTGGCTCTGGGCATCATATTCGGTGTTGTGATCGGCAAAGAGGTTTTTGGCGGGACCGGCAAGAACTTCCTCAACCCCGCGCTTGTGGGCCGTGCGTTCCTATACTTCGCGTATCCGGCTCAGATGTCTGGCGACTCGGTTTGGACACCTGTTGACGGGTTTTCGGGCGCCACTGCCCTGGCTGTTTCTGCAGCCGAGGGGGTTCAGGCTCTGGCCGCCGAAGGCATCACTTGGTCCAGCGCATTCTACGGCACCATCCAAGGAAGTTTCGGTGAGACATCGACACTGGCCTGTATGATCGGCTTGGGCTTCCTGCTTCTGACCAAGATTGCGAACTACCGATTGATCTTAGGATGTCTGGCCGGAACCATCGGCTTTACCCTGCTACTGAACGTGATTGGGTCGGACACCAATCCAATGTTTGCAATGCCATGGTATTGGCACATCGTTCTTGGCGGGTATGCCTTCGGGCTGGCCTTTATGGTCACCGAGCCCGTCTCTGCCAGCCACACCAATGTTGGGCGTTACATCTACGGGGCGCTGATCGGTGTCATGGTTGTGTTGATCCGTGTCGTGAACCCGGCTTTCCCCGAAGGCATGATGCTGGCAATCCTGTTCGGAAACGTCTTTGCACCGCTGATCGACTATTTCGTCGTCCAGGCAAATATCAAACGGAGGGCGCGTCGCCATGTCTGATCCGCAATCCCAAGAACCAAAAGGTGCGATTGCCAAGTTTCTTGCGGCCTCGCCGGATTCTGTTGGCAAGACGATTTTCGTCGCCGTGGCTGTATGCCTGGTTGCGTCGATGGTCGTATCAGCCGCTGCGGTCAGCTTGCGCCCTGTGCAGGAAGCGAACAAGCTGAAGGATAAACAGGTCAATGTATTGCAAGTCGCGGGTGTTTATGAACCCGGCATAAATGTAACCGAAGCCTTCGCCGCGTTTGAACCGCATGTACTGGACCTTGCGACAGGTGACTTTGTGGACGACCAGTTCGATCCTGCCACGTTTGACGATATCGCTGCTGCCAGTGATCCGGAACTAAGCGTTGCTTTGGACGATGACCCGGCCGGGATCGGTCGCAAGGCCAACTATCGCGTCATCTACCTGCTGCGCGATGATGCCGGTGATCTGGATAAGGTGATCCTTCCGCTGCATGGCTATGGCCTCTGGTCGACGCTCTATGGCTTTATTGCTTTGGAGAATAACGGCAACGATATCTACGGCCTTCAGTTCTATCAGCATGGTGAAACCCCGGGTCTAGGTGCCGAGGTGGATAACCCACGCTGGAAAGCGCTGTGGAACGGTAAAAAACTGCGGGACGATGCGGGTGATCTGCAGATCACAGTCGCCAAATCTCAGCCCGCAGCTGGTGCCGATTTTTATGTCGATGCGTTGGCTGGTGCTACGCTGACCTCTGTCGGTGTTGATAACCTGGTAAAATTCTGGATGGGCGATGCGGGCTACGGCCCGTTCCTGGCCAAACTGCAAGCAGGAGATCTATGATGTCTCAGACCAAGAAAGAGCTGTTGGTCGATCCGCTCGTCGACAACAACCCGATCACACTGCAGGTGTTGGGCATCTGCTCCGCACTTGCGGTGACCTCATCGCTACAGGTTGCTTTCGTTATGGCGCTGGCAGTGACCTTCGTGACCGGGTTCGCGTCAATGTTCATCTCCATGTTGCGCAACCAGATTCCGGGGTCGATCCGGATCATCGTGCAAATGGTGATCATCGCTTCACTGGTGATCTTGGTGGATCAGATCCTTAAGGCCTATGCTTTCCAGATATCGAAAACCCTGTCAGTTTTTGTTGGCCTGATCATCACAAACTGTATCGTTATGGGGCGGGCCGAAGCGTTTGCCATGAAGAACCCTCCGATTGCTTCGTTCATCGACGGTGTAGGTAACGGCCTCGGCTATGGTCTGATCCTGATGTTGGTTGGTTTCATCCGCGAACTGTTTGGCTCGGGCAGCCTGTTCGGCGTGACGATCCTGCAAACTGTGAATAATGGCGGCTGGTATGTACCGAATGGTCTGCTGTTGCTGCCGCCTTCGGCCTTCTTCGTGATCGGCCTGCTGATCTGGGCTTTCCGCACCTGGAAGCCGAACCAGGTCGAAGAACGTGAATATGAAATCCAGCAGGTAGAGGCGCACTGATGGAAGGGCTTATTTCTCTGGCCGTAAAGGCGATCTTTGTCGAAAACCTCGCGCTCAGCTTCTTTTTGGGGATGTGTACCTTCATCGCCGTGTCCAAGAAGATTTCGACTGCACTGGGTTTGGGTATCTCGGTCATGGTCGTGCAAGCGATCACTGTGCCGACCAATAACCTGTTGCTCAGTTATCTGCTGAAACCGGGTGCGCTGGCCTGGGCGGGTTTCCCGGATGTGGACCTGACTTTCCTTGGTCTGATCTCGTATATCGGTGTGATTGCCGCGATGGTGCAAATCCTTGAGATGGTTCTCGATAAGTACTTCCCGCCACTCTACAACGCGCTGGGTATCTTCTTGCCCCTGATTACGGTGAACTGTGCTATCCTAGGCGGTTCGCTGTTCATGGTTGAACGCGACTATAACTTTGCCGAGGCCGCGACTTATGGCCTGTCTTCGGGCTTTGGCTGGGCGCTGGCAATTACCGCAATGGCAGGTGTTCGGGAAAAGCTGAAATATTCGGACATTCCAGATGGCCTGCAGGGGCTGGGCATCACCTTCATCACCGCAGGTCTGATGGCAATGGCCTTCATGTCCTTCTCGGGCGTGAAACTGTAAGGAGGGCGCAATGGAAACTTTTAGCCTTGGCGTAATCCTTTTTACCCTGATCGTTCTGGCGCTGGTGGCCATAATTATGGCGGCCCGCTCCAAGCTGGTGTCGACCGGTGATGTCAACATCACCATTAATGGCGAGAAAACAATCTCGGTTCCCGCAGGAGGCAAACTGCTGCAAACGCTTGCGGCGGAGAAGCTGTTTGTCCCATCGGCCTGCGGCGGTGGCGGGACGTGCGCGCAATGTCGTGTCAAAGTGCACTCGGGCGGAGGATCTATCCTGCCCACCGAGGAAAGCCATATCACCAAGCGTGAGGCGGCTTGCGGTGATCGCCTTTCTTGTCAGGTTGCGGTCAAGCAGGACATGGATATCGAAGTCCCGGAAGAGGTGTTTGGCGTCAAGAAATGGGAATGCACCGTTCGTTCGAACGAGAACGTAGCTACCTTCATCAAGGCCCTGACACTGGACCTGCCTGAAGGCGAGGATGTGAACTTCCGCGCCGGTGGTTACATCCAGATCGAAGCGCCTGCGCACCAGCTGGTCTATACCGATTTCGACGTCGAAGAAGAGTATCGGGAAGATTGGGATCGCTTCAATTTGTGGCAGTACAAATCCGTCGTGGCCGAGCCGATTGAACGTGCCTATTCCATGGCCAACTACCCGGATGAAAAAGGCATGATCATGCTGAACGTCCGCGTGGCGTCGCCCCCTCCGGGGTCCGAAGGTATCCCGCCGGGTCAGATGTCGTCGTATATCTTCAACCTGAAACCGGGCGACAAAGTCACAATCTCGGGTCCGTTTGGTGAGTTCTTTGCCCGCGAGACCGAGAAAGAGATGGTATTCATCGGTGGTGGTGCTGGTATGGCCCCGATGCGCAGTCATATTTTTGACCAGCTCAAACGTCTTGAGAACCGCAACCGCAAGATCAGTTTCTGGTATGGCGCGCGCTCGAAGAAAGAAATGTTCTTTGTCGAGGATTTCGACACTCTGGCCAAAGAGTTCGACAATTTCGAATGGCACGTCGCTCTGTCGGATGCCCAACCCGAGGATGATTGGAAAGGCTACACCGGCTTTATCCATAACGTTCTGTTCGAAGAATACCTCAAGAACCACCCGGCGCCTGAGGATTGCGAATACTACATGTGTGGCCCGCCAATCATGAACCAGTCGGTCATCAACATGCTGCTGGATCTGGGCGTGGATCGCGAAGACATCATGCTCGACGATTTCGGCGGATAAACAGTATTGATCGGTTCCATCCTTTGGAGCCGATTTTTTTCTCAGAGTTGATCAGTCAAAAGGCACCCCGGTGCCCTATTTTTCGACTGATGCTGCGCCGTTTTTGTCTCAGAAGGTAACAGGCGATATGCTAACCGGATGGATCAAAAGGTTTTTTGCGTCTCAAGCGCTACCTGATCAGGTAATAGGCACATCCTCACTGGCACCGACTGAGAAGTTCTATGCCATCGGCGACCTTCATGGCAGACTGGACCTACTGCAGATGCTTTTGCCTGCATTGGACGGTGCTTGTCCCACAGTGTTTGTTGGCGACTATGTTGATCGAGGTGAGCACAGCGCACAGGTTTTGCGTCAGTTACACCACCTGGACACACGTTCGGAAAAGAAAGCGATCTGCCTTAAAGGCAATCATGAGGACATGTTGCTTGGGTTTCTAGATGCTCCAAGAAAATGGGAGCGTGTTTGGCTGCACAATGGTGGTGCCCAGACCTTGGCCTCATTTGACCTGACAGATATTGAACTCTCCGATCCAGATGCCGTCGCTGAAGCGCTTCGGGGCGCGATGGGGCAATCCCTTGTGGATTGGCTGTTTGATCGTCCGCTGACCTGGACAAGTGGCAATGTGACCGTTGTTCACGCTGCGCTTGACCCGTCGCAGCTGGTCGACGGACAGCAAGACAGCACCTGCCTCTGGGGACACCCGCAATTTCGTAAGAAACGTCGAAAAGACGGGCAATGGGTAGTGCACGGGCATACGATCGTCGACGAGCCCATGATTGAGAATGACGTCATATCTATCGACACCGGTGCATTCGTCACCGACCGCCTGACCGCCGCGGAAATCTCACCCGGTTCTGTCCGATTTATCTCGGCGAGTCACACCGGAATCGAGTGGGAATCGGCTTAAGAGTTAGCCGACAATCATCTGTTTCATTCTAAGCGCTTCATATTCCAGTTCCTTCAATCGGAAATGGACTACGTCCCCAATAGTAATAACGCCGCGCAAATTGCCGTCACTTAAAACAGGCATGTGCCGGAAGCGACCCTCGGTCATAGTTTTCAGCACATCGTTCAGATAGTCGTCTGGGCTACAGGTTTTGACCTCAGTCGTCATCAGGTCGGCCACAGATTGAGGTAATGTCTGACCGGGTGTTTCCGCCATTCGGCGAACAATATCACGTTCAGATAGGATCCCTTGCAACGAACCATTCTGGTCAGTGACCACAACCGCACCAATGCGCTTTTCCCGTAAGATATCTACAACTGAATGGATCGTATCGTTGGGTCGTACAGAAAAAACAGCATCCCCTTTGCCTTCCAGCAGTTTTGAAACCGTTGTCTGTGTGTGCGACAAGTTTGTTTCAACTGACTGACTGCGAGTCGCCTTCGCGGCCTTGTCGCCACGGGTCGGGGGCTGGTAAGAGCTTGGGGCCATGGGCGGTCTCCTCTTTCACAGGTAGTGTCCTTATTCTCTACCTTACCGCAGGGATAGGCGCTGTATAGGTGCAAATTCGAAAACCGATGTAACCGGACTACTTTACAAGGAGTTCCAAGTTCTTGAGCGAGCTATACCTGACCCCGCCGGTTGCTGCGTTGATCTTCTTTGTTGTCGTTGTCTGTGGTCACAATTTCCGCATGGTGTGGAAACAACAACCCTCAGGCTGGCAGAAACGCGCCTGGATCTTTGGTGTGCCAGCCACGATTGGGCTTCTTGCCCTCGCGTTTTTGCCGCTCAAGATCTGACGCCGGTTTGACTCTGAACAGGGCCGCTGGCATATGCCGGGCAAGACTACTCGCAGGAGATCGCCCCATGCGCCCGTTGATTGCCTTGGCTTCGTTGTTGTTTGTTTCGGCTTGCCTGTTTGACAAGGAACCTGATGTGGTGCGCCTGTCCGGTGAGACTATGGGTACCACATTCAACATTACCGCTATCGGCGATGATCTGGACGAAGCTGCACTGGGTCAGGCGGTTCAGGAGACACTGGCACAAGTTAACGCAAAGATGTCAAACTGGGACCCGAATTCCGAAGTTTCGACCTTCTCGTCCTCAGACAGCACAGAACCAATGCCGGTTTCAGATGAGTTTGCGTTCGTGATCGAAGCCGCAAACGAGGTGCATGAGAAGTCTGGCGGTACGTTCGATGTCACCCTTGGTCCGCTGATCGAGTTGTGGGGATTCGGCCCGCGCAAACCCGAAGACCCGGTTCCTGCCGATGCTGAAATTGCAACAGCGTTAGCTCAGGTGGGTCAGGCCCGCCTACTGACATTGGATAGTGCAGCCCGCACACTTGCGAAATCAGACGCAGGAGTGGGGATCAATTTGTCTGCGATTGCCAAAGGCTATGGTATCGATGCGGTTGCTGCACAGCTGCGCGACGCTGGAATTGAGAACTATATGGTCGAGATTGGTGGTGATCTGGTGGCCATGGGTGAGAACGACAAGGGCGAAAGCTGGCGGATCGGTATCGAAAAGCCCGAAGCTGGCACACAGGCCATCCAGCTAATCGTTCCGCTGGATAATCTGGGGATGGCAACTTCGGGTGATTATAAGAACTTCTTTGAACAAGACGGTGTGCGTTACTCGCACATTATCGACCCGGTCACGGGACGGCCGATCACTCATCGCACCACTTCCGTCACGGTTCTGGCGGATGATGCGATGATGGCGGATGCCTGGGCGACAGCGATGCTGGCACTTGGTCAGGAAAAAGGAATGGAAATCGCGGAAAAGAATAAACTTGCCGTGTTTTTTATCTCGCGCGATGTGACAAGCGGGGAAGAAGCCTATATCACCGTACAAAGCAGCGCTTTCAAGGATGCGCTGGGAACCAACTGATCGGTAGGCACTGCTATGAGCACCTTTATTCTGGCATTCGTATTGTTACTGATCATCATGGTCGGGATGTCGTTGGGCGTAATGCTGATGGGTAAGACCATCAAAGGCAGTTGCGGTGGCTTGAATGCAATTTCCGGTGCTGACAAATGTGTGGTTTGTCAAAAGGATATCGACCCCGATAGCCCCCTGCGTGATCAGTTGCAGTGCAAGCGTGCAAAAAAGATGCTGCAACAGATGGAAGGCTAGGATAGTCCTCTTGGCATGAGCAAAGCCAAGAACGTCCTCTTCATCATGTTCGACCAATTGCGCTGGGATTACCTCAGCTGCTACGGACACCCACATCTCCATACGCCAAACATTGATAGGCTCGCTTCGAGGGGCGTGCGGTTTACCCGCGCTTACATTCAGTCCCCCATTTGTGGCAGTTCGCGCATGTCGACCTATACCGGTCGCTATGTGCATTCGCACGGCGCGTCCTGGAATAATATCCCGCTGAAAGTCGGAGAGATCACCTTGGGTGATCACTTACGAAAGGCGGGGATGGATTGCTGGCTGGTCGGCAAGACCCATATGGCTGCGGATGCCGAAGGCATGGCCCGGCTGGGATTGGAGCCCGACAGTGTGATTGGTGCGCGCGTGGCTGAATGCGGGTTTGATGTGTTCGAGCGTGACGATGGGTTGCGGGCCGAGGGACCAGATGGTTTTTACGATCCGGATGGGGCCAAGAAGTATAACGAATACCTGAAGGACAAAGGGTATGAGAGCGACAACCCCTGGCACGACTTTGCCAATTCGGGATTGGATGCGGATGGTAATGTTCTGTCCGGGTGGTTTCTGAAAAACTCGTCCGAGGCGGCCAATATTGCCGAGGAAGACAGTGAAACCCCATATCTGACCACCCGTGGGATGGAGTTCATGGATTCTCATGACGGCCCTTGGTGTTGTCATCTTAGCTATATCAAGCCGCATTGGCCTTATATTGTGCCGGAACCCTATGCATCGATGTATGGTCCCGAGCACATTCTGCCGGTGGTTCGGTCTGAGTCAGAACGCCAGAATGCGCATCCGGTACTGAAGGCATTCATGGACACGAAAATTGGCCAAACTTTCTCGCGTCAGGACGTACGCGAGGCCGTTATCCCTGCTTACATGGGCCTAATCAAGCAAGCCGATGACCAGATGGGGCGGCTGTTCGACTGGATGGAGAAAACCGGGCGGATGCAGGACACCATGATCGTGCTAACCTCGGACCACGGGGATTTTCTGGGCGATCACTGGATGGGCGAGAAGACATTTTTCCACGATGCTTCAACCAAAATGCCCCTGATCATTTACGATCCATCGTCCGAGGCTGATTCCACGCGCGGGACCACTTGTAACGCATTGGTCGAGTCCATCGATCTGGCCCCCACGTTTCTTGAGATTGCTGGCGGGGAGCCCGCAGGCCACATCCTCGAAGGGCATTCGCTGCTGCCTATTTTGCATGGTCAGGCCGATTGCACGCCACGCGATGTGGCAATCTGCGAATATGACTACTCTGCATCACCAATAGCTCAGAAACTGAATGTCTCGGTTCGGGATGCGGTCATGTTTATGGTCGCGAACGAGAAGTGGAAGTTGATCCATTGCGAGGGTGGTTATCGCCCGCTCTTGTTCGACCTTGAGAATGATCCAAATGAGCTGACCGATCTGGGTGATAGCGCAGAGCACGCGGACATCATTGCAGAAATGTATGACCACTTGTTTGCTTGGACCCGCCGTCCTTCGCAGCGTACCACTCGGTCCGAAGAGCAACTGCTAAACATGCGCGGATCGAGCGGCGGAACTGGCATCGTGATCGGCATTTATGACGAAAATGATATGCCGCTTGAGTTGACTGTGAAGTATCGCAACCGTAAGGCACGGCCCTTTGGCGACTACACGTCAGATTAATTCTGCTCTTGTAGATTCAAAAGACGGTTCAACCTTGCACGGGCAGGGGGTAGAAGATGGCGACGCCGAAATCGGAGAGCACTCATGACCGCCCCCAAACCCGTTGTTCTGTGTATCCTTGATGGTTGGGGGCTGTCCGATGACACCAAAGCCAATGCGCCATATCTGGCAAACACGCCGACCTTTGATGCCCTCGTGGCGGAAGGGCCACATGCGCAACTGATTACGCACGGGCCGGATGTGGGCCTGCCAAGCGGCCAGATGGGAAACTCCGAGGTCGGTCACACCAATATTGGGGCAGGGCGCGTGGTTGCGATGGATCTGGGCCAGATCGATCTGGCGATCGAAGACGGTTCTTTTTCCAACAATGAAGCACTGCAAGATTTTATCGCCAAGGTGAAAGCAACAGATGGCACAGCCCATCTGATGGGATTGGTCTCGGATGGCGGTGTACATGGACACCTTGATCACATTGTAGCCGCCGCTAAAGCCATCACCGATGCCGGCGTTCCAGTTGCGTTGCATGCCATCACAGACGGGCGCGATGTGGCGCCGAAATCAGCTTTAATCTACATTGCGGAGCTCGAAGACCGTTTGCCCGAAGGGGCAAAGATCGTCACGGTCTGCGGGCGATACTATGCCATGGACCGTGATAATCGCTGGGAGCGCGTTTCTGAGGCTTATGACGCGATAGTCAAGGGACAGGGGCGTACCGTGGTCTCGGCACATGAGGCTGTTGATCACGCTTATATCCAATCCGAGACAGACGAATTCATCGCACCCACGGTGGTCAACGGGTACTCGGGCATCCAGGACGGTGACGGATTTTTCTGTCTGAACTTCCGTGCCGACCGCGCCCGCGAGATACTGCGCGCAATTGGCGAACCAGGTTTTGCAGATTTTGACACTGGCCCGCGCCCGCAGTTATCGGCATTGCTTGGCATGGTCGAATACTCCGACGGCCACAATGCCTATATGACGACCGTATTTCCCAAGCGGGACATCGTGAATACTCTGGGCGAATGGGTTGCGAAACAGGGTTTGCGCCAGTTTCGGCTGGCCGAAACTGAGAAATACCCCCATGTGACCTTTTTTCTAAACGGTGGCATAGAACAACCCGAAGAGGGTGAAGATCGTTTCATGCCCAAATCGCCCAAAGTGGCGACATATGACCTGCAACCCGAAATGTCCTCGGCCGAGGTGACCAGTAAATTCGTCGAGGCGATACATGACGGATATGATCTGATCGTCACAAATTATGCCAACCCCGACATGGTCGGTCATACCGGTGATCTACAGGCTGCGATTGATGCCTGCGAGGCGGTCGACAAGGGATTGGCCCAAGTCGTAGCTGCCTTAAAGCAGGTGGGTGGCGCGATGATCGTGACCGCTGATCATGGCAATTGTGAAATGATGGTTGATCCGGCAACCGGCGGTCCGCACACCGCCCATACTTTGAACCCTGTTCCGGTTGTATTGGTTGGCGGCCCCGAAAATGCAAGCCTGCGCGATGGGCGACTGGCCGATCTGGCTCCAACGCTGCTGGAACTTATGGAACTACCAAAACCTACAGAAATGACTGGAGCAAGTCTGCTGACATGAGGATTAGACCGGTCCTCATAGCAGCGTTGATTTGGTCGACGCCTGTCATCGCGCAAACTAACCCGTCTATGGCGGCGCTAGAGGCGGCAGAGATGCTTGAGCAAGCCTCGATAGCTCTGACCGAGGCTGACAGTGCACGTGATCGGGTCAAAGCGCTGACCGAAACGCTTCAGGCGTACGAGGCTGGTCTGACCGCGATGCGTGACGGCCTGCGTCGTGCGGCCCTACGAGAAGCGCAATTGACGGCGGAACTTCAGGTGAGGGAACAGGAGGTGGCGCAGCTGCTTGGTGTTCTGCAGACTATCGAGACCACCGCGCCACCGGTACTGATGCTGCACCCCTCCGGCCCATTGGGAGCGGCTAGAACGGGTATGATGCTGTCAGAGGTTACGCCTGGCCTGAACACTCAAGCCCAGAATCTTGCAGCCGATTTGCAAGAAGTCCAAACGCTGCGCCAGCTCCAGCAGAATGCCGCCAATACCCTGACAGAAGGTCTGACTGGGGTGCAAGATGCTCGTACGAAACTGAGCGAGGCTATTGCGGACCGTACTGACCTACCGCGCCGCTTTGTCGAAGATCCCGTGCGCACCGCTATTTTGATATCTTCGACCGAAACGCTGGACGGGTTTGCCAGTGGATTGTCTGAGATTTCCGATGGCGAAATCGCGGATACAAACGCCGATATCGCGGATCAGAAAGGCCATATCGCCCTACCCACCAAAGGGGTCATTCTTCACCGATCGGGGGAAACAGATGCGGCTGGCGTTACGCGCGCCGGTCTTGTGTTGGGAACGCGGCCTCGCGCATTGGTAACGTCACCCACAGCCGCAACGATCCGCTACCGAGGACCATTGCTGGATCTGGGGAACCTAGTGATCCTTGAGCCTCAATCTGGGCTGCTCTTTGTGTTCTCGGGTTTACAAGAGGTGTATGGCAATACGGGAGAGGTGATCCCGGAAGGCACTCCAGTGGGTTTAATGCCGGGTGAAACCCCGGGAATCGGCGCTATTATGTCAACAAGCGGTGATGGCACTGGAACTGATCGGTCAGAAACGCTCTATATAGAGGTAAGAGAAGATAACAGCCCAGTGGACCCGGAATTATGGTTCCGGACGGACAAGGATGGATAAACGAGTATGAAGAAATTTGTGATCGCCGGTCTGGCCGGCACCGTGGCGGGATTAATCGCAACCACACAGATTGCAGGGCCCTTGTTAGCGCAAGAGGCCGAAAACAAGGCTGGAGTATATGAGCAGCTTGATCTGTTTGGCGATATTTTCGAACGTATCCGCGCCCAGTATGTCGAAGAAGTCGAAACCGATGAATTGATCGAAGCGGCGATTGACGGGATGCTAACCTCGCTTGATCCGCATTCCAGCTATCTGTCGCCTGATGACGCCGAACAAATGCGAGTGCAAACGCGAGGCGAATTCGGTGGTCTTGGGATCGAAGTCACGCAGGAAGAAGGCTTTGTCAAAGTTGTCTCGCCCATGGATGATACCCCGGCAGACGCGGCCGGGATCGAAGCAGGTGATTTCATTACCCATGTCGATGGCGAAAGTATTCTTGGCCTGACTCTGGATAAAGCGGTTGATTTGATGCGTGGCCCGGTAGGGTCGGAGATCGTTATCACAGTCGTGCGCGAAGGTGAGCAGGAACCCTTTGATGTTACGATCGTGCGCGACACAATCAAACTGACAGCCGTCCGCGCGCGCACTGAAGGCACCAGTGTGGTGCTGCGCGTCACAACCTTTAATGATCAGACCTTCCCAAACCTCAAGGAAGGGTTGGAAGAACAAATTGAAGAGGCGGGTGGTATCGAAAATGTAAACGGTGTCGTTTTGGATCTGAGGAATAATCCGGGTGGTTTGCTGACGCAGGCTATCAAGGTTTCAGATGCGTTTTTGAATGAAGGTGAGATCGTTTCGACCCGTGGTCGCAATCCGGAAGACGGTGAACGGTTTAACGCCACACCCGGTGACCTGACCGGTGGTAAGCCTATTGTTGTGCTGATAAACGGCGGCTCAGCGTCGGCTTCGGAAATCGTGGCTGGCGCACTGCAGGATCACCACCGTGCGATTGTGGTTGGCACTAAAAGCTTTGGAAAAGGATCAGTCCAAACGGTAATGCCAATTCGCGGCGATGGCGCGATGCGTCTAACTACATCTCGCTACTACACGCCCTCGGGTCGTTCGATTCAAGCGCTTGGCGTCAGCCCGGACATCATTGTAGAGCAACCCCGTAACCGACCCGATGAAGAGGATGAGGACGATGCAAACGCCCGCACCCGGTCTGAGGCCGATCTTCGTGGTAGCCTGAACAATGACAGCCTGAGCGAAGACGAGATTCGCCAGATTGAAGAGGACCGGGCCAAAGCTGAAGCGACAGCAGAACTTCGGGAAGAAGACTACCAGTTGGCCTATGCAATCGACATCCTCAAAGGTCTTTCGGCATTCAACCCAACCGGACCTTCGCAATAATAGTCGTGGGGCCGCAATAGGCGGCCCCACCTCCAGTTTATTCAGCTTTATTCTTCGATCTTGTGCAGTTTTTTCTCGTCCAGCATCAGGGCAAGGATAATTCCTACCGCGACCGAGAAAGTGGCGAAGACAAAGGCCATGTTCATTCCGGTGTCAAAGGCTGCGGTAATTGCAGACTTAACTTTTTCGATTTCACCCGATCCTAGTTTCTGCATTACAATTTTTGCAGATTCTGTGGTCAGCGTCCCACCTTTAATTGCCTTTTGATCGGCGTCAGACATATCAATGTCTGCAGCCGCAAGCCCAGTTTTCAGGCTTTGCAGACTGGATACATACATGACCGCAGTCGCGCAGGCGACAGATATTGCGCCGTAGACAAGATGGGTCATGAAACTCAGCCCGCCGACCAGACCGGCGCGTTCGGGCTTGACTGCGCATACAGCTGCTGTGCCTGACGGACCAACTGTCAGCGTTGCACCCAATCCAATCAGGGCCATTCCCGGTAATATCTGAAGATATCCGGCGCTGGCAGGCATTACGACCACGCTTGCTGCGCCGAGTGTCGAACAGACATATCCCTAAAAGAGCAATCGTTTGGGTCCGAAGTCATTGTAAAGCGTGCCCGAGACAATCGATCCAACGGCCAGCAGGACCGTCAGCGGGGCCAGACCCAACGCGGATTGAAAGACAGACCACCCAAGAACTTTCTGCATATATTGTGGAAAATACAACAACCCCACAAAAGCGGCGGAGACGTTGAACATGTTCAGACCCAGGGTGATCAGAAACTCTCGATTCCGCATTAACTGGGGCAGCGGCAATGGCTCCTTGACCCTCTTTTCGACCCTCGGGAACAAGAAAAACAATACAGCGGTGACAAAAAACAGCAGTATGAGAGATAGCGACGTCCAGCCCCAGTCGGCCCCTACGTCCAAGCCGTAAAGCAGTAACAATACCGCCAATGACAGGATGCCCATACCTGCAAAATCGATATGCTCCCCTTTCTTATGCTCGGTTTCACGCTCCATCAGTAGGATGGCGGTGGCCATTGAAACTCAGGAGAACACTACGTTTGCCAGGAAAAATAGCCGCCAGTCACCCAGGTTGACCACTGCGCCGCTGATCATTGGGCCGAAGACATTGCCTGTGGTAACACCGGCTAGAATTAACCCCATAACAAGCGCGCGGTGTTCCTCTTTCGCAACTTTGGTCGCACCAAATGCTAGAGTGCATGGCCAGACGCATCCTGCCCCTATCCCCTGCAGCGCGCGCGCTCCGATCAAATAGTCCAATCCGGGCGAGACAAAGCACAAAATCGACGCAAACAAGAAAATCGACAGGCCAATGATCATCATCCTACGATGGCCATACATGTCACCCAGGCGACCGCCGGCTACCATCGTCATAGCAAAAAACAGGGCGTAGATATTCAGAACCCATTGGGTGCTGGTTATGTCTGCATCAAAGCTGCTTTCAATTGCGGGCACCAGCATCAGAGCCCCGGTGAAATCGATCCCGATACCGAATGCCGTCACCATCAGGGCGATGATTTTTATGATGCTCTTTCGATCCATGGCCTCATCACTTGATGACGGTAAGCTTCAACGATGCATGGACAACGCTGAAAAGAAAGAAGTTTACCGCGCATGGCTGTTAGTGATCGCGACAAAACCGGGTCTAAGATGCCTGAGATCTGCGAAACGCGCGCTTTAACATGTCAAGTTCAGCGCGAAGTAACGCAACCTCGGCCCGCAGATCATCAGCAGCGGGAGATCCGGCAATGACGGTAAAATCACCTAACTTCTCACCGGTTATCGTGTCACGGATTAAGAAACACTGCACACCTTCGGAAACGGCGGAAGACGGTACCGGAATGCGCAAAACCCACCCCTCATCATCGGGTATCAGTTCGACACCTGGCAATTGCTCACCCAGATACTGCACTTCAACCTGAGGAGTACTTTCACTGCTCAGGTGACCTTCCCATACAGCGTTCTCAAAACGAACTGGGGTTAAGCTTGTTTGCGTCATCATGTGCCTCTAAAGATCTGCCCTGTGATGGCGGCAAAATGTCAAATCGCGTAAAACCACACGATTCATTGCAGGTTGATCAATAATCAGGTCCAGCCAGAGTTTTTCAATCCGACGTTCGTGCAATTCTAGATGTGCCAGATCGAAATCGACCGAGCATTCTGGCGTCGAAAGATCGAGCTCGCGCAGAACCTGCTCGGAGTTGGGGCCATGTTGGATGTTGAGTCGGGAAAAGACGGTTGTCGGGCGTTCGGATTCAATCACAGTGTCCACCCGCATCATGTGCTGACGAGTCAATCCAACGGCGGCATCTGGTGGAAGCTCGATGGACAACGACAGAAATGACCCTTGAAAATCAAAGATCTCTATCGCCAGGCTAAATGGTGCTAAGTCCTTTTCCCGCCGATTGCGGGTTTGCTGCAATCCAATCTCGCTCAAAGAGCAGTCGTGAAACAAGGTTACTTGCCCATCTATCTTCGCCTTACGCGGTGCGGATGCCAGTCCCTTGCGCGATGCAGGTAAACGCCAAAAATCTGGGCGCCATGACCAGTCGGTTCCCAGTGGTTTCGGCAATTGATCAGAGCCAAGCCGCGGCTGGATCAATCGATTATCAGCAATTTGGATGACCCGTTCCAGCTGTCCCCGCAATTGCCGCGCCTCATCGCGTTGACGCCTAAGCTTGGGCAAAGCCAACTGGTCGGCCAACTGCTCTGTCCGCTGAAACCGCCGGATTGTCTTGCGCAGAATATAGCGATCCAGAAATTCCCTCATCGTTCTCTCTTCCAAACCTGTCTCTCTTTAGTCAAAAGCCGTGCAATGGACAAACCTGTCCTGATTAATCACGAGCGATATTTTCTGAGATCTGAACAAGACACGCAGATCAACTGGAATTTACGGCGGCGGTACTTCACAATTCTTGCAATGGACTGGGCTGCAGCTTACCGTCGGCGTTCTGGCGAAATGACCCCAGATCAATTAAAGTCACGACGAGGCAGGGGCATGGAACCCACCCTATTTTCATTCATCTGGAAGTATTCGAAGAAACAGCAACTGGTACTGCTGTGTTTGACGGTTTTATCATTTCCGTTTCTCTATGCCTCATTGGAGCTTCCAAAGCAGATTATCAACGATGCTATTGGTGCACCAACGGACACTGTGACTGTGCTTGGTATCACTGTGAGCCAGGTGCAGTATCTGATGATTCTGTGTTTTGCCTTCCTGGCGACGGTGATCGCCAGCGGTGTCATGAAAATGCGCATCAACACTATGAAAGGCATTTTGGCCGAACGGATGTTGCGGCGTCTTCGCTTTACTCTGATCAGTCGCTCTATGCGTTTTCCCAAATCCTATTTTGCGACAACCAGTCAGGGTGAGCTGGTGTCGATGATTACTTCCGAGGCCGAGCCAATGGGCGGGCTGATGGGCGATGCGATTGCGCAGCCGGTGTTTCAGTTCGGTCAAATGATGACCATCGTCACCTTTTTGTTCATGCAAAGCGTCTGGTTCGGACTTGCCAGTATAGCACTGATCCCGCTGCAGGCCTGGCTGATCCCCAAGCTGCAACGCCAGATCAACCTGCTGAACAAAGACCGCATTCAGGAGGTTAGGCGGTTAAGCTCTGAAATCGGGGAAAGCGCTGCCGGGATAAGCGACCTGCGCACCAACGGTGGCTGGCGCTATAGACTGGCGCAGTTCAGCCATCGTCTGGGAACCTTGTTCGAGATCCGTTTCAAGATCTACAACAAAAAGTTCTTCATGAAATTCCTCAATAACCTGATCACTCAGATTACGCCCTTTTTGTTTTACTCGGTGGGCGGGTATCTGGCGATCACCGGTGAGGTGACAGTGGGCGCGCTGGTTGCCGCGCTTGGTGCCTACAAGGACCTCAGCGGCCCGTGGAAAGACCTGTTAACCTACTACAATCAGGTGCAGGATATGTCGCTGCGCTGGGAAATCGTGATCGAGCGTTTTGCGCCTTCAAACATGATACCTGAGCGGTTGTTTGATGGCGTTCCAGATACCATCCCGCATCTCACCGGGGATATCGAGTTACGAAACGTGACGGTTCGTGACGATGACGGCAAGACGATCCTCGAAGATATCGATCTGATAATTCCGAAAGGGGCCCGGATCGCCATTCAGTCCAAACACGCCTCTGAGCGTAGTGCGCTTGCGCAGCTACTGACGCGCGAGTTGCTTCCGGTTCAGGGAGAGGTCTTGATGGCCGGTCATAACCTGAGCGATCTTCATCAAGCGGTAATTGCCGCAAGGATCGGCTATGCTTACTCGCGACCGTATTTGTTTGACGGAACGCTGGGGGACAACCTCTTGATGCCATTGCGCACGCATCCTCAGCACGAACAAGATGCGCTCAGAGTGCCCTCGCGCCGCCAAATCGAGGCGGTTCGGGCAGGGAACCCTCCGGATTCCTTGTCTGATGAATGGATCGACCCAGGTCTAGCGGGTCTCGACGACATCGAAGACATTCGCGACTGGTGGTTCCAGCTTGTCGAAGCCATGGGCATCGATGAATTTATGTTTCGCCGAACGTTGCGTTCTCAATTCGATCCGAAAGTGCACCCGGCGCTGGCAGAGGAAATCGTCAATCTGCGTGATACTGTTGCGACCCGACTGCAGGAGCGAGGGTTGGACAAATATGTTTACCGGTTCGATCCTGACCAGTTCAATCCTGCTGTTCCTTTGGGTGGTAACCTGCTTTTTGCCTCTCCAACGCAGGACATAGCGCCTGACATCCTTGCAGGTGATGACCGGTTCCTATCGCTGCTCAGGGCCAATGATCTTGATGGTGATGCGCTCGGGATTGCCGAGGCTGTACTGGAAACCTTGAACCAGACTTTCGGGCGTGACGGCGCTGATCACCCGCTGTTTCTAAGGCTCGGCATGACGAAGGACATGTATCACCGTCTGCTGGATATCGAAGAGCGCCGCAAGACCAAAGGAGATGACTCTATCGGTGATCAGGAACGCGCACTTCTGCTGACCGTGCCGTTCATGCTGACAGCCGAGCAAATCGGCCCCAGCTTCCCAGAGGAATACAAGGAAAAGATCCTTTCCATCCGTCGCACTCAGGCTGAACGGTTGCGGGCTGCCATGGGGTCAATGTTTATCCCGGTGTCGCCGGACACCTATGTTCCACGCCTGACAGCCATGGAAAATGCTCTGTATGGTCGCGTCTCGATCATGGCCGGGGCTCAGGCCGAAGAGATCGAAGATCTTGTTGCCGAAGTACTGAACGAAGCTGGGCTACGCCGCAGGGCTGCCGCAATCATATATGACCTGCCGTCCGGACTGGGCGGGAACAACCTGCCAACTGTGTTTCAGGAACGCGCTGCGTTTTCACGAGCGGGAATAAAGCGACCGGATATATTGATCCTAGACAAAGCGCTGGCCAGCCATGATTCAGAGAGCCGTTTGAGAACCCGCCTGAAATTACGCGAATTGTTGCCCGATTCAGTTATGATTTTCATGGAGGATCACTTCGCCCATCCTGAAGCCTATGATTTGTTTGTGGAAATCAAAGATGGTCGAATTGACGGTGTGTCGCGTGTTGCCACAACAGGTGAGGAGGACACGTCGGATGATCTGAGCCGAAAGCTGAAGATCATTTCTTCTACCGAATTGTTTGCACGCTTGGACGGGCGCAACCAACGCCTTCTTGCCTTTTCGGCCCAATGGTACGAGGCGGCGGCAGGTCAAACCATATTTGCGCGTGGTCAGGCACCGGATGCAGCCTATTTGTGTATCTCTGGTAAGGCCAGCGTGAACTGGATCAATGAGCACGGTGAAAAACGCTCAATCTCGACGGTAGAGCCAGGGCGTCTGATCGGTGATTTGGCGATCATTACCAATGAGCCTCGCCAATTGGATCTGGTGGCTCTCACGGATTGTTCCTTCCTACGAATTGGTGCCGAAGAATTACGGGCAGTAATCGAAAGTGATGCAGGTGTGGCGGTTAGGCTCCTTGAAACGGTGGCCGGCTATCTGACCACCGTTTCTGAACGGCTGCGTAACGGTAGCACGCTGATTGGTGAAGAACCGCCTGTGGCAGATGTTGAGCGAAACGATGAACACTAGAGAACAGCCCGGCGCTTATGAGAGCCATCAACACCTGATTGAGGACGCCAGCAGGCATCCCGAGATCTGGCGTCTTTTTGCAGGCTTAGCGCTGGTAGCAGTGGTCGTGGTGACGCTCAACGCAATCTTATTTGCTACTGTCGTCAGCCTGGGCCCGCCTGGATCTGCGGCCGCCTTTCTCACGGGGTCTTCCCCGTTTGCGCTGCTTATCGTGCTAGCCAGTTTTATTTTCGCCACGCTGGGGGTCGCGCTGGGTGCAAGATTGTTTCAGCATCGATCGCTGTCCTCCATCGTCGGAAATCAGTCGATCGCCCTGCTGCAGTTCTGGCGCGTCCTACGCGCGTTGCTCATACTTGGTTTCGTGATATTGGCGTTACCGCCCTACGATCTGGGTGAACCATTGTTAGTCAACCTGGGCTGGTCCAAATGGCTTCTACTGTTACCTTTGTCCTTGGGTGCGGTTTTCATTCAGACGAGCGCCGAAGAAATTCTGTTTCGCGGCTACCTTCAACAAAGTCTCGCTGCGCGGTTTCGGTCTCCAGTTATCTGGATGGGGCTGCCGTCGATCTTGTTCGCTGCAGGTCATTATAGTCCTGCCACCGTTGGTGATAATGCGATCCTGATTTCCATCTGGGCCCTTACCTTCGGATTGCTGACCGCTGATCTGACCGCGCGGGCAGGGACACTTGGACCTGCCATTGCGCTGCATTTTTTTAACAACTTTGCCGCACTTCTGATCATTTCTCTGCCCGACAACCTTGGGGGCTTGGCCTTGTTTCACCTGCCTTACGAGGCATCCGATGCGGATGCGCTCAGACCCTGGTTGTTTGTAGACTTCGCGCTGATGGTCGTTGGGTGGCTTACCGCGCGATTGGTCCTCAGGCGCTGATTGCATTTCCGGGCATTGCGTCTTATTTGACGTCAACGCCGCAATATCAAGGTTCCCACATGAACTGGATCACAAACTACGTACGCCCTCGGATCAATTCGATCTTTTCGCGCCGCGAAGTGCCTGAAAACCTTTGGCACAAGTGCGGCGAATGTGGAACCATGCTGTTTCATCGCGAGCTGGCGGAGAACCAGAATGTCTGCACCCAGTGCGGCCATCATATGGCGATCACACCACGGGACCGATTCACGCATCTGTTTGACGGCGGTATTTTCTCGGAAGTTGAGGTTCCGGCCCCAAAAGATGATCCGCTGCAGTTCCGCGATCAGAAAAAATATCCCGACCGGATGAAGGCTGCCCAGAAAAAAACCGGTGAGAAAGAGGCGATGCTGGTCGCCCTTGGCGAGATCGGCCGTACACCGATTGTAGCTGCCGCGCAGGATTTCTCGTTCATGGGCGGATCAATGGGCATGTATGTCGGCAACGCCATCATCGCCGCCGCACAAGAAGCTGTGAAGTTGAAACGCCCGTTGATCCTGTTCTCGGCTGCAGGCGGTGCGCGGATGCAGGAAGGTATTCTCAGCCTTATGCAAATGCCCCGCACGACGGTGGCAGTTGAAATGCTCAAAGAGGCGAACCTGCCCTATATCGTTGTGCTGACCCACCCGACCACAGGCGGCGTCACCGCATCTTATGCCATGCTGGGTGACGTTCACATTTCGGAGCCCAATGCATTGATCTGTTTCGCCGGACCACGCGTTATCGAACAGACGATCCGCGAAAAACTGCCCGAAGGATTCCAGCGCGCCGAATATCTGTTGGATCACGGCATGCTTGATCGCGTGACGAAACGTACCGAGATGCGGGAAGAATTGATCACGATCACCCGCATGCTTATGAATCAGCCCCCAGCGATCAAAGGCGACTTACCCGCGCCTGAACCCGAAGAGGCCACTTCAGAGGCGCCTGTCGAGGAAGCGGTCAAAAAATGACCGCCCAATCCTCGGATGTCATCCTCGACCGGATGATGGCGCTGCACCCCAAGATCATTGATCTGACCTTGGACCGGGTTTGGCGTTTACTGGCTGCGCTCGACAATCCGCAAACAAGACTGCCGCCTGTCATCCATATCGCTGGAACCAACGGCAAAGGCTCGACCCAAGCCATGATCCGGGCAGGTCTTGAGGGGGCAGGGCGCGCGGTCCATGCCTATACGTCTCCACATCTGGCCCGGTTTCACGAACGAATCCGGTTGGGTGGTGAGTTGATTTCCGAAGCCGACCTCACCGCCGTTCTGGATGAGTGTTATGCCGCCAATGGTGGTGAAAACATCACCTATTTTGAAATCACAACCAGCGCTGCACTGCTCGCGTTTTCTCGTTCAAAAGCCGATTATACATTGCTTGAGGTTGGATTGGGCGGGCGACTGGACGCCACGAATGTGATTGATCAACCTGCGTTGACGGTAATCACACCCGTCTCAATCGACCATGAGCAGTTTCTTGGCGATACACTTGGCAAGATCGCCGCTGAAAAGGCGGGGATCATCAAGCCAGGGGTTCCCTGTATTGTCGGCCCGCAACAGGATGAGGCGCTGGAAGTGATCGAATACACTGCGGCTCGTCTTGGTGCGCCGCTGTTCATACACGGGCAGCACTGGCATGTGCATACGGAGAATGGTCGTCTAATTTATCAGGATGAAACCGGGTTGCGAGATCTGCCCATGCCGAACCTGTTGGGGGGGCATCAAATTCAGAATGCCGGTGCCGCACTGGCTGCATTGCGTCACCTACAAATGGGTGATGATGCCTACGAGGCTGCGGTCACCAAAGCCGAATGGCCTGCCCGAATGCAGCGGTTGAAAACCGGCCCTCTGGTAGAGCAAGCCCCTCAAGCCGAGCTGTGGCTTGATGGCGGTCACAATGCAGCTGCAGGGGCAGCGTTAGCTGATGTTTTATCGTCATTGCCAGAACGACCGACGCATATGATTTGCGGTATGTTAAACACCAAGGATGTCACTGGCTATCTCGCACCTTTGGCCACAAAAGCTGCCAGCCTGACCGCTGTGTCCATTCCCGGCGAACAGAATACGCTGAGCGCTGAAGACACAGCCGCAGCAGCATCCAAAGTGAATCTGACCGCGACAACTGCTGACAGCGTTGCAGACGCGCTTGCGGCAATCACTGCCCAAACCCCTCACGCGCGGGTTTTGATTTGCGGGTCCCTCTATCTCGCAGGGAACATCCTCCGAGAAAACGCCTGATCCTGTACCAGACTAAGAAAACTACTAGGGAGACCGGCCCATTTAGGGCTGGGCGGGCGTAGAACTCCCTATTTCCCCCAATCCTTATCCTGCATCTCACGCAGCCGTGACGCCGTACGTTCGAACTCGAACGTGCCTTCCCCTTCGACGTACAGCATCTCGGGCTCGGCAGCGGCAGAACAGATTAGCCGGACCTTACCCTCATACAAAGCGTCAATCAGGGTCACGAAGCGCTTGGCCTCGTTAAAATTGTTGCGTGACAATCGCGGGATGTCTTCCAACACCAGCACCTTCAGCGCTTCTGCTATTGCCAAATAGTCACCGGGGCCCAGCATCCGTCCGCAAAGATCATAAAACGATGCTCGCGCCACTCCGTTTCGGAACGCGGGCAGAACAACTTCGCGTCCCTTGACCTGCAAAGCCAAAGGCTCCGCCGGCCCACCTGACAAATCATTCCACACAGCACGAATCTTCTCTCGCGCCTCGGGTCCGATGGGCGTGAAGTAGACCGGAGAACCTTCAAGCCGGTTCTGCCTGTAGTCGGTGGGTGAAACCAGCTCCCATACTTCCAATTGTTCTTTGATGTGCTGGATGAAAGGCAGAAACAGTTGCCGGTTCAGCCCATCCTTGTACAGATCATCCGGATGGCGGTTTGATGTCGTGACAACAACAACCCCACCATTATGAAGCAAATCAAACAGCCGTCCGACGATCATTGCATCTGTGATATCGGTGATCTGCATCTCATCAAAAGCCAGAACACGCACAGACTTGACCACGGCATCGGCGACCGGCGCCAGCGCATCTTCGACACCGTCTTCACGTGCCTTGTGCAAGCCTGCGTGAATTTCCTGCATGAATGCGTGGAAATGGACCCGACGAACCGGGGTATCGCCCAGTGTCTCGACAAACATGTCCATCAGCATTGACTTGCCGCGCCCGACGCCACCCCAAAGATACAAGCCTTTGGGCGGCGGAGGCGCCTTGCGAAAAAAACTACGCTTAACCGGTTCAGCTAGTGCCGCCCGAATGCGATCAAACCGGGGTAGCACCGCTTCCTGGGCGTCATCCCGTGTCAGAGAACCATCGGCGATGCGATCTTCGTAGAGCGAAGTTAAATCCGTCATGTCTTGAGCCATACCGCCCGGTTCACGTATTGAAAAGAAACCTTTTTCCCGACACATCAATTTTGCTGAACTGGCGTCGCAAAACTCCTGAATTGACGTCTGTGGTCGCGCCGCTAACGTCTTTACGAACCACTCTCCGGAGGCCCAATGCCGCAATCTACCCGCCTGATGAATCCGATCCTGATCGTCGGTTGCATCGTCATTACCGTCGGATTTGCGGTTCGCGCTTCTTTCGGCGTGTTTCAAATCCCAATAGCAGATGAGTTCGGTTGGCTGCGTAGCGACTTTTCTATGGCCATAGCGATTCAGAACCTTGCCTGGGGAATCGGTCAGCCGATCTTTGGTGCTATCGCGGAAAAGATCGGTGATCGGCGCGCCATTGTTCTGGGTGCTTTGACTTATGCGGCGGGTATGGTGCTGACGGCTTGGTCAGTGACACCATTTGAACATCAAGTCTATGCGTGGCTGGTGGGTTTTGGGATCGCCGGAACAGGGTTTGGCGTTGTGCTAGCAGTTGTTGGTCGTGCCTCATCCGACGCGAACCGGTCAATGTCACTGGCGATTGTCACAGCGGCGGGTAGCTTCGGGCAGGTTATCGGTGCTCCGACGGCCGAATGGTTGCTGACTTTTCTGCCCTGGCAGCAGGTGTTCCTTGTCTTTGCCGCAGCAATTCTCGCTTTGATCCTAACCTTGCCGTTTATGCGGGCGCCTCTACCGATCAGCAAAACTGAGTTCGAAGAAAGCATGGGGCAAATCCTTGCCAAAGCCTTCCGCGACCCTTCTTATTCACTGATTGCGATTGGTTTTTTCAGCTGTGGCTATCAACTGGGCTTTGTCACTGCGCATTTTCCCGCCTTTGTTACCGAGATGTGTGGCCCGATCCAGCCCGGGGGCCTGTTGTATTCAATGGGCATCACCACGACATCGGCCCTGGGTGCAATAGCCATTTCGTTGATTGGGTTGGCCAATATCGGTGGAACGCTTCTGGCAGGCTGGGCGGGAAACCACTTTCCGAAGAAATATCTGCTAGCTGCCGTGTATACTGGCCGTACGATTGCGGCAGGGGCTTTCATCGTGTTCCCAATCACGCCCTTGTCGGTGATCGCGTTCTCACTGGTGATGGGATCGCTTTGGTTGGCAACAGTGCCGCTGACGTCTGGACTTGTCGCGCATCTTTATGGCCTGCGATACATGGGAACGCTCTACGGCATCGTATTCTTGAGTCATCAAATCGGAAGCTTCCTGGGCATCTGGCTGGGCGGACGCATGTACGATCAATTTGGTGATTACACCATGGTTTGGTGGATCGGAGTCGCCATCGGGGCCTTCAGCGCCATCATTCACCTGCCCATCCGGGAAAACCGCGAACCAGCTAGCGTGGCAGTCTGACCTAATCGGCCTCCTCCTTGGTCAACAGTCCCTCCGACACCAACCGATCCGCCCAACCTTCAGGGCCGATGAAGTGATGGGTCTGCCACCCTCGCGCCTTGGCTGTTTCGAGGTTTTCGATCCTGTCATCAGCAAACAAAAGAGCAGCAGGGTCGATGCCGCAATCGGCCTCTACCATCTCATAAATAGGGGTATGAGGCTTAACCGCTTTCATCCGGCCCGAGACATACTGGCGATCAAATTCGTTCAGAAACGGATAAACGGTGGTGGCATAGTCGAAGTTCTGAACCCCAAAATTGGTCAGCGCAAAAACAGGTATTTTCTTGGTGCGTAGCGCTCGCAACAGTCGTGCGGAATGCGGGATTTCAGGCGCGGCTAGCTCGATCCAGTTGTCGTGCCACATCCGAATTTCGTCTCGCCAATCTGGGTACTTGTCCGCCCAGCTGTAAATCGTATCGGTGAAGTGATGGCCCTGATCCACCAGATCATTCATTCCATGCAGATCGACCTCGGCAAACATGGCACGCCGACGTTCCTCGCCGATCACGCGATCATAGTAGCGCTCGGGTTGCCATTCGATCAGTACGTTTCCGATGTCAAATATGACGGCTTCGATGGTCATACGGTAATCCCATACCTAATCAATTGCCGCCGACTGAACCAAGCACCGGACGAAGATGCAAGCACCATCCACAGCGCGGTAAGCGCTGCCCGGCCGAACGGGACGTTGCGCATCTTTGGTGCGCCACGGACCGGCGTGAGCGCTACCCGCGCAATGCGGCGCGTATCTCTCGCTCAAGTACGTCAAGAAAACGCGATCGATCTGCTTTGCCGAACGATTTGCCGCCGCCGCCAGTTCCCAGAGGATTTGCAGCACGAAGATCTGCCATCAGATCGCGCATCGCCAGTTGTTGGCCGATATTGGCTGCCGTAAAGGCCTCACCGTTCGGGCGCAACGCACGAGCTTCGGCTTCAATGCACTTCGCGGCAAGCGGGATGTCTGACGTCACCACGATATCGCCTGCACCGCAGCGCTCTGCGATCCATTTATCCGCCTCATCCGCACCGGCCGCGACAATCACCACCTGCACCAGCGGGTTGGCCGAGGGGCGCAGCCCACCATTGGAGACCAGGACCATTGGCACTTTGTGTCGGGTTGCGACGCGTTCGGCCTCGGCCTTCACAGGGCAAGCGTCGCCATCGATGTAAAGCGTCGTCACGCGTCTTTGGCCTTTGTCGACACTTTCGCCTTCGAGGTGGATTTGCGTACCTTGAACTCTTCGGGAATAGGCATCCGGTTAAAAGCGTCCAATCCCGCAATTTTGTAAGCTTCGGCCAAAGTCGGGTAGTTGAACGTATTTTGCACGAAGTAATCCACCGTGCCTTTCAGGTTCAGCACCGCCTGCGCAATATGGATTAGCTCTGTCGCCCCTTCACCTACAATCTGCACTCCCAATACGCGGCGGGTCTTGAGCGAGAACAGCATCTTCAGCATCCCATGTTCCAACCCCATGATATGCCCGCGCGAGGTTTCGCGGAACCGAGCCACGCCGACTTCGTAGGGGATGCCACGTTCCTGCAGTTCTTCTTCAGACATGCCGCAAGTAGAGATTTCGGGAACCGAGTAGATCCCGTACGGATACCAGGGGCTTTCCGGCAAGGTCGGTGTCTCAAGCGCATGACAGGCGGCGACTCGCCCTTGCTGCAAAGACGTTGAGGCCAGCGAGGGATGCCCGATGACATCTCCGGTGGCATAGATATGAGGCACCGAGGTTTGATAACTCTTTCGGTCCACGCTGATCCGATTGCGATGATCGGTTTCAATCCCGACAGCGTCTAGGTTCAGGGCCGAGGTTGCACCCATGCGCCCCGCGGCAAACAACAACATCTCAGCCCGGACATGGCGCCCGTTGTCCAGTGTAATCTCGACATGACTGCCCGCATCTTCGATCTTTTCGACGGCCGAGCCCAACCGCAGATCAACACCATTTTCACGAACTTGGTGTGTGAAGTCGTGGATGAGCGTTTTGTCGATGAAATCTAGAAATGTCTCGCGTGGTTCAATCAGCGTAACGCGAACATCCAGCGCTGAGAACATGGTCGCGTATTCAACACCGATCACACCGGCACCGATCACACAAAGCGAACGCGGTATTTCTTCCATCTCTAGGAAGTCATCTCCGTCGACGACGGTTTTGCCGTTGAAGGGAACGTAATCGGGGCGATATGTTTTGGTGCCGGTCGCGATCAGGAATTTTGCAGCTGTCAAACGCGTTGTTTCGCCTGCATCGGTTGCGACCTCAACCTCATGCGGTCCGATGAACTTGGCTAGCCCGCTCAGCGTTTCCACATGGTTTCGGTTAAATTGGTGTTCCAGCACGTCGACCTCATGGTCGAGCGTCATGTGTAGCCGTGCCTTCAGATCTTCCGCACTGATCTGATCCTTTACCCGGTAGGAGCGCCCATAAAAACTGCGTTCACGCCAGCCTGACAGGTTCAGCACCGTTTCCCGTAGAGTTTTGGACGGGATTGTCCCAGTATGCACTGAAACGCCTCCCAAACGGTCTTTGCGGTCAATCACCAGCACCCTGCGCTGCAGTTTTCCGGCCTGAATAGCCGCCGCGCGCCCCGAAGGACCTGAGCCAATGATGATCAGGTCATAATCATATTTGCTCATGCCTTATTCCCCATACAATGCTTCGGCGTGGAAGGTGATGTGGTCCTCCATGAAGGTGGACACGAAATAGTAGGAATGATCATATCCCGGCTGCAGACGAAAGGTGGCTTGTTGGCGACGTTCGACGATTGCCTGCGCCAATGCTTCTGGGCGCAACAGGTCCATGAATTGGTCATTTGCACCAGTATCGATCAGGATGGGACCGTTGAAGCCGGTGCTTTTCATCATCGCTGACGCGTCATGCTTAGCCCATGCCGCTTCATCATCGCCTAGATAGGCGCTGAGCTGCTTGCGACCCCAATCCGCCCCTATCGGGTTTGAAATCGGCGAGAAGGCTGAAACCGACCGATACCGCCCAGGCAGATTCATCGCCAGCGTCAATGCACCATGTCCGCCCATCGAGTGCCCGGTGATTGCCTGACGGTCGGCATCGATTGCAAAGCTCTCTACTAACAGCGCAGGTAGTTCCTCGGCGACATAGTCCCACATGTTGAAGTGAGGCACCCAAGGTTTTTGTGTAGCATTGACGTAGAATCCCGCGCCCTGACCAAGGTCATAATCTTCATGATCCGCGACCCCATCTCCGCGAGGTGACGTATCGGGGAACACTAGAGCAATACCTTGTTCTGCCGCCCAGCCTTGCGCTCCGGCTTTGGTCATTGCGTTTTCATGTGTGCAGGTCAGGCCTGATAGATACCACAAAATCGGAACTGGGCCGTCCTTTGCCTCGGCCGGAAGGAAAAGGCCAAATGTCATATCACATTTGCAAGCCGAGGAGGCATGGCGATAGACGCCTTGCATACCGCCAAAACAGGCATTTTCCGAAAGGGTTTCCATCGCTCTGATCCTTACGTTGTGTCGGCGTCATGGCTATCGCTCTGTCGCGTCCGCGTAAAGTGCGGGTGCTACCGGCGGGTGGATTTTTAGAAAAGTTTGAAGATCAGAGGGTGCTGACCCAACCAATTACCAGCGGGACAGTCAGGATGCTGGCCAAGGTTGACAATAAGATTGCCGCAGATGCGCGCTGCGGGGCCACACCGTAATGCGCGGCCAGCATGTAGACATTGCCCGCGACGGGTAAAGACGCCGCCGCGATGGCGACCATGGCTGGAAAGGATGCAACCGGAATCAGCCAGATCACCATAATCGCGACAAAAAGAGGATGTAGAACCAGTTTGCTAAAACTCAGCCAACCCGCAATCTGTATGCGTTCCGCCGATTTGTCGGCAAGTGACGCGCCAATGGCAAACAACGCACCCGGTGTCGCTGCACCCCCCAGAATTGTTAGAAAGTCGTTCAAAGGGGCTGGGACGGGCACATTGAATGCCGACCAGATCAACCCGGCAGAGATTGACAAGATCATTGGGTTTCTCAGCAAGCCAACCCCAATCAAGCGCACCGTCGCAAGACCGAGCCGGCCATCTCGACCAGCGTTGATCAAAATCACGATCAGAGAGGAAAACACAACAAGATCAACGGTTAGAACCAGCATCACGGGTCCTATGGCCGCTTCAGAAAACAAGAGCGCCAGCATTGGCAAGCCCAGGAACCCCACATTGCCGATCGCGGCGCATTGAGCTTCAACGGCAGCCGTCGGAATATCCAATCCGCGCAGATAGGCGACGGCCGTCGCCAGTGTATAAACACCCGCCGTTCCAATCAGATACCCGATCACAAGACGACCATTGAAGATCTCGGCAAAGGGCAAGGTGGCTGCAAATCGAAACAGCATTGCAGACAAGGCGAAGAAAAATACGAATTTGGTCAGATAAGCAGTTGCCTCGGGCGGGAAAAATCGGCTGCGAGCGGCGCAAAATCCCAGGCCGATGATTGCGAAGAACGGCAATGTGCGCAGAAAGATCTCAACCATGGCTGTGTGTTAGCATGAAAGGCCGGGGTCGCAAGGGCGACGCGCGGCAGAAGCTACTCTTGACGGTTAAACGTTGTGACAAAACCGCGATCCAGTTGAAATGCGTTGAAACTGAACCGAACGGTTTATAGTGTTGTAGAATATCGCATTCAGGAGAAATCATGACTCAAGCCGCCGCCATCCTGCGTACAGGCCGAAAATTCGATCAGGTTTTGCGCGGGGCGCGCGAGGTGTTCATGGCGGATGGGTTCGAAGGCGCGAGCGTTGATGACATTGCGCGATCAGCGGGCGTGTCGAAGGCCACTCTCTATAGCTACTTCCCCGACAAGCGTCTGTTGTTCACCGAAGTCGCCCAGACTGAGTGCCGGTTAATGTCCGAGCGTATCCTGTCAATGATTGACGAGACCAAACCTGCGCGCGAGGTGCTAACAATTGCAGCAACTCAGCTTACTGCATTTCTGGTTTCAGACTTTGCGCAGCAAGTCTTTCGCATTTGCGTCGCCGAGCGAGACAGGTTCCCGGAACTCGGTAAGGCCTTTTTTGAAGCGGGCCCTCAGAATGGTCGGCGGCAGATGGCAGAGTATCTGACCAAAGCGGTCGCAAAAGGAGAGTTGGCTGTCGAAGACGTCAATATTGCGGCCGAGCAGTTTTCGGAGCTGTGTAAGGTAAGGCTATGGGGACGGGCCGCTTTTGGTATCCAAAACAATTTCAGCCAAAGCGAGATTGACGAGGTTGCTATGCAGGCGGTCGATATGTTTATGGCACGATACGGCGTTTGAGTTTGACGACCCAACGTCAGAGCAACGAATCGATTCTGTTAAGTTTTGTGGTGCGGGTGGAGGGACTTGAACCCCCACGCCTTGCGGCGCCAGAACCTAAATCTGGTGCGTCTACCAATTTCGCCACACCCGCAACCCGATGCCAAAGCATCGCGACGAGGCGCTCAATAGCAAAGCTTTTGAGGGAGCGCGAGAGGTAAAGTGCGACAATACACAAGATTATTATCGCCATCCGAGAAACAATAAGACGTCGAATTGCACTTCATCCAAACTCCTGAGAATCGAGTGCAAGTCCGAAGTGGCAATCCGTCGAAAAGGAAATGTCTTTGAAGGGCGGGTTTATTTAGATCAAAGTGCAGAGATTTTCTGTTCGTCGAGATGTCAGAATAGGCTCAATCTTGACATTATTATTGTTTCCAAAAGGTGAACTTGCGGACCTTTTTTGATCGTAAGTGTGTTGCACCTATAAGTTGAGCTCACCACGAGGTTTGTGGACGAAGGGTCGCCAGAGTGAAATATTGGGTGTTGTATGAGTAGCCTGAAGGAAATTTAAGCAAAGCTACACATAGTGAGGGGGATCGATTAATTTTGTGAAAAAACAAATAAATATAAGATATATTGAGGCTCAACTCTGATCCAGCGCACCAGATTAGAGTTGTCAGTATTGGAATCGGTTACGGGTCCAGTTGGTGCGTGCTTTTCAGGCATTCTCTTATAGGTTGAGGTATTTATGAGGTCCGCCACCTTATTTGTGCCACATTTCAAACGCCAAAATATCCTATTCGCGTCAAAATAACACCGCGGAAATCGTAATTGATTGAACGCAGGAGTTAATGAGTCTTTTTGCCTTCTGGCACCGTGCGAGTTTCTGCTCAACTCCAGAACAAGGGTCTCTGTCGTGACCAACCTGATCAAATCCGCTGCTTCCGAGCAGGACGTTGTAAGTCTTGCCCGAGAAAGTTTTATCGGCGAGCTAAAAACTCTGAACCGCCAGCATCCTGGCACGGGTTTCGGCGTTGCGCTCAAAACCCACTCGGGCAATCGCTATTTGCTGGCGAATGCCCGCATGCCTTTGCCGGCAAACAAATCAGAAGATTTTCCAACGGGGCGCCGCGTCGCCTGCCTGGAAAATGGGGAAGGCTTCAGTTCTATCGAAGTGCTTGCTGATTCCTTCGCATATGAATCAATTTCACCGCAAACCGAGGCTGTGATCCTCGGTAACGCATTGGACCTTATCGCGCGCATCGACACGCTTGCGAGCTTGCCGGACGGGGCAGGGGACCAATTTGCCGCAACAGGTACCGGAGGCTAACCATGGCGCGTAACGACCACCTTCTGTCTGTAGGAAACGAGGCTCTGTCCGAAATGACAGAGACAATGACTTCGTTGACGACGCAGATCGACCAACTGACAGAGGTAGCGGATGCGCGTTCTTCCGCGAGGCTCGCTGCGCTCAAGACTAAAATGGAGAATTTTTCAGCCAGCGTCACAATGGTGGGGCAGGTAAAGGCCGGGAAATCGTCCATCGTCAACATTCTGGCGGGGCGGCCAAATCTGCTACCCTCGGATGTGAACCCATGGACGTCTGTGGTGACCACGCTGAATATCAATACCCGGACTGAAGGGGGCACCAAGTCCAAGTTTACCTTTTTCGAGCAGGAAGAATGGGACAACCTGATGGTTGGCGGCGGTCGCCTGGGCGAACTCGCAAACCGTGCTGGTGCTGATGATGAGATGGATGACATCCGTCGTCAGATCGGGGAGATGAAGTTTAAGTCCGAGCAAAGGTTGGGCAAACACTTCGACCTGATCCTTGGCCAAAGTCACCAGTATGACTATTTCGATGATGAACTTGTCCAACGGTATGTCTGTCTTGGGGATGAGGATGACCCAGATATCGACCCAAAGACGGGCCGCTTTGCGGATGTGACAAAATCAGCAGAGCTGTTTATGGATATCCCGCAATATCCGATTTCGCTTAAGCTTTGCGATACGCCGGGCGTGAACGATACATTCATGGTGCGCGAACAGATCACTTTGCGCAGCCTGCGAGGGTCAGAGGTTTGCATAGTTGTATTGGCTGCAAGCCAGGCACTGACCACGATGGATATGGCGCTGATGCGTATTATCGCTCAGTTCGAAAACCGGCAGATCATTCTGTTTGTGAACCGGATTGATGAATTGTCTGACCCGGTCAATCAGGTCCCCGAGATTCGCGATCGCATCCAGGACACTCTGAAGCAGAACAACATTGACGCCAACACAAGCGTTGTCTTTGGCAGCGCCCTGTGGGCTGAGGCCGCTCTCACTGGAAACCCGGACATTCTGACAGAAGAATCGCGCGAGGCATTGAACACTTTCTACCTGGCTGCCGGTTTCGGCGATCAGGCGGCGTCACTCGACAAGATCTGGGCGCTTTCCGGCCTGCCCGATTTGTTGCTCGCGATGAATGAGCGTATTGCCGAAGGCGCCGGAACGCGGCTTTTGGATCGCGTCCGGCATCGGGCGCGCAATATCGCCAGTCAGATTCGGGCGACAGCTGTTGCTAAGACCTTATCAAACTCGGATGGAATTGTTCGGGATTTAGATGGTGCGTCGCCAGAAGACGCGATTGCGAGGGTTACAGCCGAATACGAAAAGAAAGCTTCCGAGCTGACAACCAAACTGCGCGACAAGGTACTGGAGCGACTTGCCTCGGCAGAAGCGAATTTTGTCAAGCGCGCGACCGATTCTCTGATCTCACATCTTGAGCAAAATGGAGAGCAGGGTACATGGCAATATGACCCGGCCGGGCTGCGAACTTTGCAGAAAGCCGCATATTTCAGCTTTGCCCGTTCGATGCGCAAGGAAGCCGGTGCGCTGTATTCGGCTGCTGCGGCGGATGTTGAGGCTCTGTACCAGAAACTATTGGGCAACCATTTGGGTGAATTCAATATCGAAGCTCCGATCGTGCCACGCGTGCCTCCGCCACTCGGGATTGGGCGCACTATTGCGCTGGACCTGCAAAGCACATGGTGGCGCCGATGGTGGCAACGCCGAAAGGGCTTTGAGGCCTATGCCGCAGACTACACGCGCTTGATCGCATCTGAGGCGAACTCGATCACCAAAGATATCGAGGAGAACCAGATTGCCGCCGTGCTGGAGAATGTACGTGCTACGCTGACCGACTTTATGGTCGAGCAGAAAGATACGTTGCTCAGCATCTCGCATTCACCTGACAGGGCTGCGGCACAGATCGCCGAGCAGAAGCCACAGAAATCGCGCGACGATATTCTGGGCGATATCCTGAAAGACCTTAGTAACGAAGCAGCATAAGAAGAGTTATGGTAAAAAATTCACAAACCCGCTTCGTCTCTCCCAAGACATGGAACCGCATCGAGCAGTGGTCCCGCCGCAAACCCGTGTTTGCGCTCATGGGAGAATTCAGTGCAGGCAAATCGACGTTGATGAATTTCCTGCTACGCAAACAGGCACTGCCAACACAGGTCACAGCCACGCAGCTGCCGCCGATCTGGTTCAGCTGGGGCAATCGACCCGCTTATATCAAACGCCATGATGGCAGTACGCAAAATATCGAGTTGGATCAGCTTGACCAGGTTGGTGTCAACGACGCCCAGTTCATTCGCATCTTCCTTGAGGCCGATATTCTTGAGGCGGTCGACTTGATCGACACACCCGGCATTTCGGACCCGAAGATTTCGACGGATGTCTGGCAGCGTGCAGTTGGCCAAGCCAATGGTGTGTTGTGGTGCACCCACTCGACACAAGCCTGGCGCGAGACTGAACGTGCCACCTGGGTTTCGCTGCCGGAAAGGCTGCAGCATAAATCGCTGCTGCTGGTGACACGTGCGGATGCTTTGAATCAGAAAGACAGGCAAAAGGTCTTGCGCCGCGTAAATCGCGAAGCGGGTCATTTGTTCAATCGCACGATCCTGTTCTCGGCCCGTGATGCCATCATGGCCCGTGACAAAACCGGTGATGCCGAACTTTGGTCACGCAGCGGTGGTGGTAAGATGGTCGACAGTTTCCTGGAGATCACCGAGCAGATTATGGACAAGCGAGCGGATATGCTAGCCCGCTATCAAATTGATAATTCCCTGTCCGAAGCCCCAAAAGTGAGCCATTTGCATCCGGAAAGCCGAATGGAAGATGTGCCGTTGGTGCATCAGGATCCGCTGGCTGACAATCCGGCTGAAGCGAACAGTGATGTTGTCACAAGCTTTCCAATCCGCCCTGCCCGCGTCGAACGCCGCTCAGAAGAGGCTGAGCGCCCGCGAATTGACGTGGACGAGGCAGAACGGATGCGCGCCGAAATGACCTCTGAAGCAGAACCAGCTGATGAAGATCTGCGCTCTGTATTCTCAGAACAATCCGATGACCCGCTGGATCTGAACCTTTTGGCGAACCCGACCCATGACGTCGATGAGTTTGCTTTCATGGATGAAGAAGAGGACCAAGAGGATGCGGAGCTAATTATTCTCGGTCCCGAAGATGAACAAGATGCAACGGTAGAAGCCTCGACATCCGAGGAGACTTTGGTCGATGAGGAGAGCGCGGGTTCGGACATCGAAGTGTCTATCTCGTCGATTACGTCATTGCTTTCTGAGCAGTCTGAGGAATCTACAGAAGAATACGAGCCGGAACCGGAATCAAACTCACTCACGCCAGCCAAAGTGGTTGAATTGAGTGGCGAAGCGAAGTCGAATGAAGAAGCATCTGAAGAACAAGCAGCCGATCCAAGCGTTCTGCCTTCGGAATCGCCACTCAGCGCGTCTGCGATGTGGAGCGAGATCGTAGCGCGGGAAAGTCTGCCTGATGATGCCCAAGGCTTGAAAAGCGCTTTTGCTGCGTTTTTGTCCGAGTATGATCAGATTGCGCTGGAGCACACCGCTCGCAATAGCGAATCCAGCATGCGTCCGGTGTCGGAAGCGCGCAAAAACGGTGGAGCAGAATGGCATGCGATCTGAAACATTCTTTGAGGTGGATATCTGAATGTCGATAGAATCCGCCTTAGCCTCGGCCATCGAGACCATACCCGACTGCGTTGCAGCCGGGTATGTTGATATGGAAACAGGGATGCTGTTGGGCATTGATGCTGCAGACCGAGAGAGTTCAGATGCTTTAGAAAATCTGGCGCTTTCAGTTGCTAACCTGTTTCAAAGCCGGGGTACAAAAGGCTTTGAGGAATTGTTGCGCACGGCACAGATAGATGAAACGGAACACCCCGGATTTGGGGAAATCGCGGTGTTCGCCAATGATCGTATACATATCTTTCTGAGAACGCCGAAATACCCGGATCACGTGGTCTGCTATATCTGTCGCGACAGTGCGAATACCGGGCTTGCGCTTACAAAATCACATCTCAGCCTCAGCTCGGTGGCTGCTGCGGTATAGACGGAACCAGAGGGGGTTCACGGTATGATGGATGGCGAAATACTCGAATTGCTCGAAGAAATCGGGCAATCTTCGGTCGCGCGCTTATCTCCCGCAGTATATCTGTCGGGCGAAACTGCGAAGGCAAGACGAGGTGAGGTACTGAACGCTATTCGCGGCACGATCCTGCCAAGGAGGCTAGAGTTCAAGGCGGCCGACGGAGGAATGCTGGCGGTTGAAGTGAACAGCTCTCGGATCACCGATGTCTTTCGCTGTGCTTCGGGGCCTTTACCCGATTTTGAAACCGATGCGCGTGAAAACTTGACGGGCCGACTAGCCCAACTGGTTTCTGACATCGCGATCGCCCCCGGCCCTTTAGAGTTGATTTCGCTCAGACCGGATTCGGCGCTTGAAGCGGATGATGTGGGCATAACATTTTCTGAGGTAGAGGCGGCTTGCGGAAATATTGATCTACCGGATGAGCGGCGTATGACGATCGTTCCGGATGCCACCCCTGAACCTGAACCAGAAACGGATCAACAGAGCCCATCGGGGATAACTGATGCATTCTATGAAGGTTCTGAACGCTTTGCTTTGGGACGCTTTTTGATTAGCGATGAGGTCAAATTTGATGGGCTTTGTTCCGAAGGGCAGCCTACGCATCCAGACGAAAACCTTTTGGCGCGTTTCACCAAAGATCTCCTCGGCTGGCAAGCAGATGTATCTAACATACTGTCAGAGCCGCAATTGATCGTATTGCGACCGTCCGGGGGTCAAGGTGTTGGCCTTGCGATCCTGCGCGATGATGAGGACGTTGCAGCCGCGTTTCATGACACCCGTAAGCTGGGCGCTGCTGTCAACCTGTGGAAATCTTTGAAAAACGCCGTCGAATGACCGCGTTCCTGCCAAATAGTGTCCATTTTGCAAAGCTAGATGATAAATACGAGTTACCAGGGTAAATCTTATGAGTGAGTTAAACCGCCGCGAGCTTATTCGCATCGCAGAAGACATGAATGGGATGAGCAATGACGAAACACGTCATTTCATCTCACGCATTGTTGACGATCTGTCGAACCTCAAGCCTTCGATCGCCTTCGTAGGCCAGATCAAGGCTGGCAAATCTCGCTTGATCAATGGTTTCACCGGGCAGGCGGAATATCTACCCTCAGACGTGAACCCTTGGACAACTGTGATCACCGACATGCATTTCGGCCATCCATCCGGCAGGAAATCGGGTGCCGAATTTCACTTCTTCGACAATCGCCAATGGCAAGCTCTGATCGCTGAAGGCGAAGAGCTGCGCAATATGTTCCCGGACGAGGAAGACAGCTATAAACGCGAGATGATCGAAGAGCAGGTTGAGGCGATGAAAACCCGCGCCAAGCTGCGTCTTGGTGATAGCTACAAACACTTGTTGGGCCAGCATCACGATCTCGATGAACTAACATCAGACGATCTGGCACGTTATGTTTGTGCCGGAGATGACCCAACGGATGAAGGGGAACATGACCCCGGTTCGGACCGAGGTCTTTACAGCGATATCACCCGCAAGGCCGAAGTCTATTTTGACATCGGCCATTTCCCGTATCCGGTAACCGTTACCGATACACCGGGTGTCAATGACCCGCTGCTGATCCGCGAGGAAATTTCGCGCCAATACCTCAAGGAATCAGATTTCTTTGTGGTGGTGCTTTCGGCGCATCAGGCGTTGTCGCGCGCGGATCTGAAATTGTTCCGTTTGATGCAAGCGCTAGAGCTTGGTCAGATTGTGGTTTTCATCAACCGTGTCGATGAATTGGGCGGTGGTGCCGTGGATGCCACGAAGGTGCGCGCTGATGTGTTGGACGGGCTTGAGAATGCTTTAGGTAATTCGGATATCGATGTCCTGATGGGCAGTGCCCAATGGGCGCATTACGCTCTGACCGGTGATGAAACCGGCATTGACCACGATCAGATACTCGCTTGGCTTCGGGCTCATCCTGAACAGATGAAGCAATACCTGGATGGCGTCGAAGAGATCAAGCAAGGCCCCGGCCCTATCAGCCGCGAAGGCGTATTACGTTTTGCCGCAATGATCGCGTCGGGCCTGCCCGATTTGCGCCGCCATGTGACCAAAGCTCTGACGGAAGGCCCGCGTCAGGAACAACTCAATATGGCTTGGCAGCACCTCAACAGCTTTGCCCAGGGTGAGCTTGAGCGCAGCAACGCGAGGCTCCGTGCGATTGAGGAGCAGGACGGGCCTGACACGGCAAATGTTGAAGAGAATAACAAGACACTTACAGATCTGCGCGCGTTGATTGCAGAGAAATCCCGGGCGATCACCAACGACATGGATGACGTGCTGGCCAATCTGCGTGGCGTAATGGACGACACGGTTGCCGAGGCCGTTTCGATTGTCGTACGTGGTCCCGATGGCCAATCCCCTCTGTTGACCAAAGACGGTGATACCGAGTTGAATTTCACACCGCTGCGCGAGCGGATGCGAGAGCTTGTTCAGGGCGCGACTCAGGTGGTGCGTCAACGCATGCTTAGTGAGCTCTATGCGATCGACATGCAAAGCAATGCTGCCCTGCGTGCTCTGCCTGGTTGGCAGGAGCCGGTGGACAATCGCATGAATACCAGCGCGGTGCGTTGGTTCAGACCAGACACCAGTGCATTGACGCGGGGTATTACGGTCGAACTGCGTGTGACATGGCTATCGCGACTGATTTCGCGTCGCAGCGTTCTGAACCGGGCGGAAAGAATGATCGTACAGGAGTTCGAGATGATCGGTGACGATCTGGTGGATACCGCCAGAATCGATCTGATCGAGCGCATGCAAACGGTGCTGGATCACTATTTGGCACTACTTGCCGGGCATCTGGAACATCGCGCCGGAACCGACGATACAAATGCTCGTGCCGACGCTCAACGTGCGGTTGACCAGGCCCGCCGCATCAGCGATGAACTGGGTGCGGTACATGGAACCGCACCCGTGGACACTCGACAGGCAGAGGCCGCAGAATGATTGAATTCCCCGGAACCGAGAAGGAAGTGCGCCAGTTAGAGCGTTTCCTGACCGCAACTGAAAGCGCCCCTTCGTCGGTTGAGCTGGACGATATGCGTTCCCGCGCCTTGGCTCATGCCGAGCGGCTTTCGAACGCGGTGTCCATCGGTTTTGCCGGGGAATTTGGCGCCGGGAAGTCCAGCCTTGCGAACATGCTTGCAGGTGCTGACATTCTGCCCACCGGGCCGCAGCATCTGAAACTGCCACTGGTTATCGTCGCTTACGCTGATACACCTGAAACCACTGTTGGTTGGTGGGACAAAGAACCCAAGGTCTACTCAGGGATAGCGCTGGAAAAAGCCGCAGCTGACGAACCTGATTTCATCTCGGTCGGGTTGAATACCCCTGACCTACAAGAGATCTCCCTATTCGACCTGCCCGGTGCCGGTGCTTTGGATGATACATACAAGCAGACACTGGGATTGCTGGAGTATGTGGACTGCGCCATTTGGTGTACCAACGGAACCAACGCCTGGCGCGAAACTGAACGGCACTTGTGGGCGCAGGTGCCACAGAAGCTGCGCGATAACAGCTTGTTGGCCGTAACCCACGCCGACTTGCCTCCGGTTCGGGATTCACTGGATCGGGTTGTTGCCCGACTGAATAAAGAAAAAGGTGATCTGTTCCGTGCGGTTGTACCCATTGGCACCCCGGTTGCCGTGCGTGCAATGGAGCAGGAACCCGAGCCTGACTTTGATCTTTGGGAGACCTGTGGCGGCCAAAATTTGGCCGAACAGGTACTAAGTGTTGCGTCTGACCATCGACGCCATGATCTTGAAGCGGCTCAGAAGGACTTGGTCGAAGAATTTCTGCCTTATATGGAAGAACTCACGGGGGTTGAAGAAGAACGTGACGCTAAGGCTGATGGCTTTGCGGTCCAATCAAGCTTAGAAACCGCCCTGCCCCCTCTGGATAATCCAATTCTTGAAGATTGGCTTGCAGCCATAGCCAGTATCTACAACGACCTGCGTGAAAGCTCGGATATCGAGCCTGCGGCCTTTCTGCAAAGTTGTCAGGAAATTGTTGAGGATTTTGCCGAGAGGTTGGAATCCGGATCCGAAATCGACCCCGAGGCTGATTGGATTCCGGCTGAGTTCGAAAAGGCAACCGACCTGCTGTTGCTACTACAATTCGAGAGTGGCGATGCACCTCTCAAAGACGCGATCAGCATCCTTGCACAGCTTAGCGACAACCTTGCATGGGCCGGCAGCTCGGTCGCGTCTGCCCCTCCGAAAACCGGAACGTAAGGTTTTCCCGCAATAATTGAGCCGCAACGCAGCGATTCGAAAGGATCGGAATCACCGCGCTATTGTTTCGATTTCGTGGACCAAGCGCGGTTTTTGAAGATATAGAATCCGATTAACTCACCTTAGGAATACACTATATTGTATGCAAAGCGTTAGGCGCTTCTATATGTGCGATTTCTGAATTTTTGATCCTTAGTGAAGCCATCAGGTGGCCCAAATAAAGTCAAATTTGAAACGTCTAACCGTCTAAAGTGTCCTGCGGTTGTGTTTGGTTGTGAGTTCGCGGGCTAAAGCCCTGGTTATCTAAGCCGCAAAAAACGAGTAGAATGGGCGGGAAGAAATGAGCCACAACCAGGCTGTCGGCACAACGCACGACGAACCTCAGATCGAAGGATTGCAGCCAGGCGCGAAGCTGCTGCGCGGTCAGTATGAAATTCTCCGTTTTCTAAGCAACGGTGGATTTGGTATAACCTATCTCGCACGCGATAGTCTGGATCGCGATGTAGTCATCAAGGAATGCTATCCTGGCGCACTTTGTCAGCGGAATGGTGATCTGGTCGAAGCCGCCAACCCCGACCACAAAGATGACCTTCGCGCCATTATCGATCTGTTTATTCAGGAAGCGCGCAACCACGCGCGGCTAGTCCACCCAAACATTGTCGACGTGCATCAGGTGTTTGAAGACAACAACACCGCCTATATCGCTATGGACCTGATCCGTGGCTGCGATCTGTTGGACTATGTCGAAAATCCTGACAACAAAAGCGGGCCTGATTTCATCGTTCAGGTCACCGAAAAGATGCTTTCTGCGGTGTCGTTCATTCACCAAAGCGGCATGTTGCATCGCGACATATCGCCGGACAATATCCTGATTGACGAAAATGGCGAGCCGGTTCTGATCGACTTTGGCGCAGCACGCGAACAGGCAGCGAACAAATCGGCGGCCCTGTTGACGTTGCGCGTGATCAAGGATGGGTATTCACCACACGAATTTTACGTGCGTGGGGCGGAACAAGGGCCTAGCAGTGATCTTTATGTGCTTGCTGCAACCCTTTATCACGCGATTGGTGGCGAGCGGCCGATTGATGGTCAGACACGTCTGAACGCATTCAACAACGGACAAGACGACCCATACATCCCGCTAGCCGGACGTTTCAAAGGCTATCCCGATGGATTCCTTGAGGCGATTGATAAGGCGATGGAGGTTCACACCCCTGACCGCTTGCAAACCGCATTGGACTGGTTGCGCATGTTCCGTGGTCCCGGGGTGATGTTCGACAGTTTCGCCTACCGCCCGGTCTCGGTCATTGTAGGCATGGATCGTAAAGACGAGCAGGCCGAAAAAGAACGGATCAAAGCGGAAAGCGAGAATGCCGAAGCTGTTGTGACTGCCTTGCTTGCAGGGAATTCTGATCTGGCGCTTGGCAATGAGGAAAAATCCGAAGACGATCTCGCAAAATTTGCACCCAAAGACGAAGCCGTCGCAGCAGTAGATACTGTTATCAAAAGCGGTTCAGGTGGCAGTGGCAAGGTAATAGCAGGTGCCGTTGTCGTCGCGGCGGCGTTGGCAGCCGGTGGGTACTTCATGTTGTCAAGTGATCAGCCGACACATGAGGCAACTCAGGTAACACCCGACTCCATCGAGGCAACGCCGGAGCCGATCGAGCAGGCCGCAGTTTCCCAGACCGAACCGCTACAGGTTGAAACTATCTCGGCCACAGAGCCTGAGGTCGTAGTGGCAGACCCAGAAGATGCACAGGCAGAACCGGTTGTCGAAACAGAAACCAAACAGGAAGATCCTGTCGAGCAAACACAAGTGGCATCAGAGGCGCCCGCTGCAGTTGACGCGGAACCCGCTCCCTCAGATGAAGCCGAAGAGGCTGCGGTACAGACAGCACTGAACGATGAGAACACTTCAGAACCGGTGACTTTGGCGGAAAATCAAGTGGCCTTTGGACATTGGGATATTGAAGTACCCTTTGATATTTCCAAACGTCGCAGTGCGACAGGCAGTGTCATTGCGATCAATGATGTCGACGCGAACCTGAACACGGCTGTCATCGGCGACTGGGTGAAGCGTGGGACCACGATCTTTAGACTCAACAGCGAGCCGATCCGCCCGGACGCAACTCTGGTTTCACAGGTTCTGGATAATTTCTCGGTCGATCCGGACGGGTATATCCGTGTTGCGGCGCGCTATCGTGAACTGGGTCAGACGCGTGCACAAAACGGGCTTTTGGCACTGCCTGCTCACCGAATGTTTGGATTGCAGAACGGATACACTTTCAAAGCCCATCATGCAGGTGACGCGGGGTGGCAAACCGTTGTCGCCTCTGTCCCGGAGAACGGCGTGGGGGGCTTACAAAAAGGTGATGTTGTTCTGCGTGAAGCGCAGACAGGTACTACACTCGACCAGCCAGAAAGTCTTGATGACGTTCTCGCTGTTCTTGCTTCCGACAATCAGCCCCAGGCGCGCTTGATCATACTGCGCAATGGCGGAGAAGGCACTGCGGTTATGCAGCTAACGCAGGAGTAATTGAACCGGTTTATGTGAAAATCGCCAGTGTGTGTACTGGGGGCGGCATCTCCATCGTCGCCCCGTCGGGAACCGGACCGTCGCGAAGTAAGAGTTTCCCTGTTTCTTATTCAATAGTGCCTCTGCCCTTTTAGGCAGCGGTTAGTAGCCATCCTGCGGGCTGATCCCCGCAACAGAAAACAAAGAAGGTGTCGTCACCATGTTTAAATACAAAAGCCCTCTTAGCCGGCTTCTCGAGGGTGCCGGCAAACCGAAAGAAGATGAAGCGGTAGAAGCAGACGTAGTACAGGACGAAAAGCCTGAGCCAATTGCCGACTTCAACGCGCTGCGCGCTGCACTGGCTGGTGGCAACGTGAGCTCAGACAACTATGAAGAATCTGACGAATTGATCCCGGAAGAGCCTATGCCGGAGTTCGAAGAAGATCAGATCGTTGAAGAAATTGTGGAAGAAGAAGCGTCTGACTTGCAGGAAGCTGAAGACGAAGACGAGCAAATCGTGACGCTTCATCTCAGCACTGAGGATGAAGCCGAGGACGACAAGACACTCGCCGCCGTCGCGGAAATTGCGACTGCGGAGCCTGAGGAAGCCTTTGAAGCCCAAGCTGAGATAGAAGCAATTGCGGAGCCTGAGCCCGCACCCGAACCGGAGGCTGTCTCGGTTGTAGAAGTGACTGAACCTGATGCGCCAGCCGCGCCTGCAGAAGACCGGCGTTCGCGTGTGAAGACCACTTTCCTGGGCTTTGAGCGGGCAGACACGCATGTTCAGGACTTGATGGAAACATCCGAACCTGTCGCAAAGGCCGAGGCCGTGCAACAAACTTTCCCTGTCGGATGGTTGGTTGTAACCGCCGGTCCGGGCCGAGGTGCCGCAATCACATTAACCGAAGGGTTGATGCAGATTGGCCGGAACGATGATCAAGCTATTCAGCTGGACTTTGGCGATACCGGAATCTCGCGCAGCAACCATGCTGTTATCGCCTATGATCCTGAGGATCGGAAATGTTATCTGGGTCATGGTGGCAAGGCCAATCTGGTCCGTCTGAATGGCAAACCCGTGCTGAGCACCATTGCCCTGTCAAACGGAGACTCGATCCGCATCAGCGAGACATCGATCCGTTTCATGGCCTTCTGCGATGATGGCTTTGACTGGCGGGATGCCGATTAATGCTGGCGACCCCTGCATATGATATTGCCCTGATCCTGGACCAGGGTCAGCGCGACTCGCAGGAAGACGCGATTGCCGCACGGGTCTCTGATACGGCGGATGCAGGATATGTCGTCGTTGCCGATGGTATGGGTGGCCATGATGCAGGTGAAGTTGCCTCGCAGCTGATCATTTCTGCCTGGCGCGACGCGATGGATGCCCAGTTGGATGAGCCTGACCTTGTTCAGAGCGCACTGCTCGACGCTCTGCCGATGGCCGCAATGCAGGCTAACGCCGCAATCGCCAGCCATGGCGAAGAGAACAAGGTCAACTTGGGCTCTACCCTTCTGGGCATGCTGATGTTGGAACAGCGGATCTTTTGGATTTCGATCGGCGATAGCCCCTTGTATCTGTTTCGCGATGATACCCTGTCACAGATCAACGAGGACCACTCGATGGCCCCGATGATCGATGCGCAGATCGCGCAGGGTCTGCTCAGCGCAAAAGAGGCGCAGATGCATCCGGATCGCAACCAGCTGACCTCGGTCATCATGGGCGCTGCAATCCCGAAGGTTGATTGCCCGGAACAGCCTTTAGACCTGGTGTCGGCAGATATTCTGATCCTTGGCAGTGATGGACTGCAATATCTCGATAACACCGAGATCGAGACTTTGCTGCGCACTCATTATCAATCTCCGGCCCGCGATATCGCCGACGCGCTTCTTCAGGCGCTAAAGGCCAAAGCAGACCCGGATCAGGACAATATTTCAATCGCCGTGGTTAAACCGGCACAGACATGAACTAGGCAGAGAAACAGGAAAAAATGAGAAACCATCTTATCATATCCGGCCTCGCTCTAGCAGCCGCAACAGGGACGGCTTCGGCGCAAGAGGCATGTTCAACCTACGAGATCCAACGCGGCGATAGCCTACGGGAATTGGCGATCGCGGTGTATGCGACCGAAGACTATCGGCCAATATACGATGCAAACCGCGATGTAATTGGCTCGAACCCAAATATCATTCGTGTCGGTGATATTTTGACATTTCCCTGTCTGGAGGATTTGGGGCGTGAAGCTCTGGTTCCTGATACCGAGGCTGGTCGTATAGCGGCGGAAATGGCGGCGGAATTAGTTAAAGCAGCGGAAGAGCGCGCTGAAAAAGCCATTGCCGAAGCAGAGGCACGCGTGGCTGCTGCTGAGGCAGAAGCGCAAAAAGCAAGCCAAGATGCGGTAGTTGCTGCAAAAGAGGCGGCTTTGAAAGAAATCGAAGCCGCTCGTGCCGAAGGTGCAGCGCTGATCCGAGACGCAAAGGGTGGCGAGCGCCCGGAAGTTCGTGACCGTCAGATCTTGATGATCACAGGTGGCAACTATGCTCCGTTCACGGACGAGGCTTTACCAAATCGTGGGCTTTATACAAACCTCGTGGAAACAGCGATGCTGCGAGCCGCGCCCGAACAGCCGTATAAAATTCAGTTCGTGAATGACTGGTCTTCGCATCTCGATCTTCTGATGCCAACCCTTGCCTTTGATGCCACCTTCCCTTGGTCGCGTCCAAATTGCGAAGCGGCGGATGGTCTGTCTGAAAAGGACCGTACTCGGTGCGAAACCTATAACTTCTCGAACCCGTTCTACGAAGTTGTAGATACCTTCTTTGCGAAGGGCGGGTCGGGTTATGAACAGACTCTGACCTATTCGGATTTCGCAGGCGCCACGATCTGTCGACCAGAAGGCTGGTCGTTGTCACATATGGATGCGGTTGGTCTCTATGAGCCGGCGATCACCCTGATGCGGCCAGTATCGCCGGATGATTGTTTCCATGCGGTCATGGATGGCACCGCCGATATTGTCGCAATCGAAGCCCATTTGGCGGTCGAGGCAATTGGACGGCTCGGCTATGAGCATCAGATCATCGAAAACCCCAACCTGGCGGCAATCAAGTCGCTTAACGTCATGACCCACAAAGATAATCCAGATGGGGAAGCCGTCCTTGAGACGCTCAACCAGGGTCTGGCGATCATGCAGCAATCTGGCGAGTGGCGCGACATCGTATCAACGGCACTGCGCTATCAAATGGAAAATGGCTAAGGCCCCCGAAGGCCTGACAAAACAAAAGTCTGGAGGAAGTGGACATGTTTAACAAGAAACTGAAGAAAGCAGTACTGTCGGCAACAGCCCTCACCGCCCTGAGCGCAGGCGCAGCCGCCGCACAAGAGGCCTGCTCTAACTATACCGTTCAGGATGGTGACACACTGGCAACCATTGCCATCGCCGCCTATGGAACCTCGAACTATCAGCCGATATTCAACGCGAACCGCAACGCGATCACCAATCCAGGTTCGCTTGAAAATGGCTTGGTTCTGGCTTTGCCCTGTGAGGATGGCAGCCTGCCAAACGGCCAGAGCGCGCAAGAACTGATTGCTGCTGAAGAAAAGCGTGCAGCGAGTGTCAAACGCTCGAACGTTTATGCACCGCCGATCAAGATGGTCGCAGGCAACGGTTGGGAACCGTTCACAACAGAAGACCTGAGCGGCGGCGGCATCATGACCCGACTAGCTACAACAAGCCTCCAGCGTGCAGGCAACAGCCGCGACTTCTCGGTCAGCTTTGTAGATGACTGGAGTTCGCATCTGGACACACTGTTGCCATTGGGTGCGTTTGATATTTCGATCGCGTGGACTGTACCGGATTGTACCAACCGCTCTTATGAGTGGTCTGCAGAGACCGAAGCCCGCTGCACCCAATTTGTCGCTTCTGTTCCGGTATATGACATCGTCGGTGGCTTCTTCACTTTGCCTGAAAGCGAATACGCAAAGGCGACAGATTTCTCCGACCTTGAGGGCTCGACCGTTTGCCGTATGGCAGGCTGGAGCATGGTGGTGCTGGAAGAACAAGGGCTGAATCGCGAGAATACAACGGTTGTTCAGCCCAATTCGGCCCGAGATTGCCTTGATGCGGTATTGACCGGAACCGCAGATGTGGCCGCGTTCGAGGTCGACCTGTTCGCATCGACAATGAAAGACATGGGTTTGACTTCGGCTGACATCGTTGAAAACCCGTATGTATCCACTCTGTCGTCGATGAGTTTCCTCGCACATCGCACCAACCCGTTCGCACGCGAATACATTGCGATGATGAACAAGGGTCTGATTGAGATGCGTGAATCCGGCGAATGGTATGCGATTATCTCGGACACGCTGCGCGAACAGAACGAAAAGCTAAACGCGGCATCCAACTAATCCCTCGGTCGATACGACCATTTTGGGCCGGTCTTCTGACCGGCCTTTTTTTTATCAGGTCATTACTGACGAAAGAGAGTAGTAGAGCGCAAGAACCACAAGGCGAAGAATCACGGGTCGAAAACAGTGTATTGGGCTTAAAGCGCAGACATAATGCTAACAAAAAACACTTTTTGCTAATAAAAAGCAGCTTCCTACGGGAATCCCCCAATATTCAGCGCGAGTAATAAGCGTAGGATTAACTCAACTGCACCGGTGAGGCGATAGCCCCACCACTCACTCAGAAAAGGGCTGGCTATGGGGGTCGGCCCTTTTCTTATTCTGGAAACAAAGAACCGGCCCGCAATGGGGCCGGTAGATTTTTTGGGCATCGGTGCCTGAACCGCGCTTAATCAATAAGCGCGTTCAACGTCGCACTTGGCCGCATCACGGCTGCCGCTTTGGCGGGATCGGTGTGATAATAACCACCCAAATCCGCAGGAGCGCCTTGGGCCGCTGCCAGCTCTGCCAGAATCTGTTCTTCCTTGTCTGCCAGTTCTTTTGCAAGCGGTCCAAACTCGGCGGCAAGATCAGCATCATCGGATTGCGCAGCCAGAGCATCGGCCCAGTAGCGGGCGAACCAATAGTGGCTATCGCGGTTGTCCGGCTGACCAACCTTACGACTGGGCGACTTGTTGTTGTCCAGAATGCCCTGTGTCGCCGCTTCGGCAGCCGCACCCAGCACGCCCGCTTTGGCGTTGCCCTTACTGTCTGCCAGGAAGTTCAGAGACTCTCCGAGTGCACAGAACTCCCCCATTGAGTCCCAGCGCAGGTGGTTTTCTTCGACCAACTGCTGCACGTGCTTCGGAGCCGAACCGCCCGCGCCGGTCTCAAACAGACCACCGCCATTCATCAATTTAACAATCGACAGCATCTTGGCTGACGTACCGAGCTCCAGAATTGGGAACAGATCGGTCAGGTAGTCCCGCAACACGTTGCCAGTGATGGCGATGCTGTCCTTGCCTGCCGTGATGGTTTCCAGCGATTGGCGGGTCGCCTCGCGTGGGGTCATGATCAGGAACTTGTCAGCCACGCCTGCGGCCTCAAGCGCCGGTTTAACGTATTTGATTAGCTCGGCGTCATGGGCGCGGTTGGCATCTAGCCAGAAGATGGCCTCGGAACCAGTCAGGCGCTGACGGTCCATCGCCAGTTGGATCCAGTTCTCGATCGGAGCTTTCTTGACGGTACAGGCGCGCCAGATGTCACCCTTTTCAACTGCATGCTCATGCAGCGTTTCGCCATTGGCCAGCACGATACGGATGGTTCCATCTGCGGGTGCTTCGAACGTCGTCGGGTGCGATCCGTATTCCTCGGCTTTCTGCGCCATCAGTCCAACGTTGGCGACGGCACCAGCGGTGGCTGGGTTCAATGCGCCATTGGATTTGAAAAATTTGATGGCCTCATCATACACCGGTGCATAGCAACGGTCAGGGATCACGCAGTTGGTATCGCCCTTGGCACCAGCTTCGTCCCAACCTTTGCCGCCTGCGCGGATCACGGCGGGCATCGACGCGTCAATGATCACATCTGACGGCACATGCAGGTTGGTGATGCCGCGATCAGAGTCCACCATGTACATCGAAGGGCGATCTCCTTTGATCGCGTCGATTGCAGCTACGATTTCCGCGTTGCCCTGAACCCGATCAAGCAGATCGCCGAGCCCTGAGTTCGGATTTACACCTAACGCCTCCAGCTCTGCTCCGAATTTTTCGAAAACCGGTGCGAGCCACGCCCTGACTGCATAGCCGAAGATAATCGGGTCGCTGACCTTCATCATCGTAGCCTTCATGTGCAGCGAGAACATGGTCCCGTCTTTCTTGGTATCTTCGATGGCATCTACAAGGAAGGAGGACAGAACCTTGACCGACATAAAAGTTGCATCCGCCACGGTACCTTCAGCCAGCGGCCATCCGTCTTTCAGAACTGTTACCCCGCCGTCTTTACCGACGAATTCAATCTTTGCATCGCCAGCCTGCGCTGCCGTGATAGTTGCCGATTTCTCGTTGGCGTAAAAGTCGTTGCCTGACATCGACGAAACTTTGGTCTTGCTGTCAGCGTTCCATTCCCCCATCAAATGCGGGTTTTTCTGCGCATAATTCTTTACGGCACGTGCAGCACGGCGGTCGCTGTTGCCTTCCCGTAGCACAGGGTTCACAGCTGATCCTTTGATGGCGTCATACCGCGCGCGGATTGCCTTTTCTTCATCTGTCGAAGGCTCTTCAGGATAGTTTGGAATGTTGTAGCCCTGCGACTGCAGCTCTTCGATGGCAGCCACCAATTGCGGTACCGAGGCCGAGATGTTCGGCAGTTTGATCACATTTGCATCTGGAGTTTTCACCAACTCGCCCAATGCAGCTAGGTCATCAGTGATGCGTTGTTCGTCTGTCAGGTTCTCGGGGAAGGTCGCGATAATACGCCCGGCAAGCGAAATGTCTTTGGTACCGACGCTGACACCAGCGGCTGATGCAAACTTGCGGATGATGGGCAGGAACGAGGCGCTCGCCAGTTCAGGCGCTTCGTCTACAATGGTATACAATACGTCGAAGTTCGATTTTTCTGCCATATTCCCTTACCTTTTTTAAGCCTTTCTGGGGCGTGCGATCCAAGAGTATGTGCCGCTGTAGTTTTGGCACCGAGCCGTAACGGGACACGACGGCCCCACGGGTGACTCTGATTTGACAGGGCCTCCAATAAATGAGGATTGGCTTAGGATCAATCGAATACAGAGGCGCAAATTGACACGGGCCTTAATGCCTTTTGCTGATGCCTATTTTTCACTCATCCGGGAAACGGATTTCAAACTGCGTACCTCTATCGGAAGGGATCAGCGCAATATGCCCGCCATGCGCGTTCATCAGATTAGCGACGATAGTCAATCCCATACCGGTCCCTCCCCGTTCGCGGGCTGTGGTGAAGAACGGATTGAAGATATGATCCCGGTTCCAATCGGATATGCCAGGTCCATCATCCTGAATTATCAACCGTTCGGCTTCCGCCGTCAGGGCCACCCGCCCTGCCCCGTGTCGGCGGGCATTGTCTAACAGTTGGTTCAACACAATCCACAGGCCAGAAGAGGCAAGAGGAAGGGTCCGCTCGCACCCTTCAACGCTGATATCCAGTTCGGGAAATGACGTACGCATTTTGTGGGCAAGTCCAGCGATCGTGGATGTTCCATGGTGTTCAGGCACCCTTGCCTGGGCAACACGATTCAAGGCGGCAAGCTGCATTTGCATTTGATCGCTTGCGCCCAGTATCTGGCGTAACAATGTGCGATCCTGATCTGTAAGTGCATCGGCTTCCGTCAATAACTCTCCTGCAGCGCGGATTGCTGTGACCGGGGTTTTCAGCTCATGCGTGACGTGATCTGCAAACCCACGGATCGAAGCTTCGCGCCGTTGTAAAGTATCTGCCATACTCAGCACCGAACCGGCGAGGCGAGACAGTTCCTGCGTTCCAAAGTGATCAGGTGGCTCGGCGGGCTGACCCTGTTCCACCGCACTTGAATAAGAAGCGAGCGCCGAAATCGGTCGTAGTAATAGCCGGACCATTAGATACCCAAGCACTCCGGTCGCGCAGCCGATCAGGACCGCCAGAAGGCCTGCAGCATTGCGAAACCCGATTTCAGGTCCAAGGTAGCGCAAAGCGATCAGACCCAGCAGAGACAAAACGAGCGTACCTGCCAGACCTCCGCCAAGAACAAATCCCAATGAAGGACGCCACTTGCGCCTTAACCCGGCCATGTGCCCATCCGTAACCCGATTCCGTGCACGGTCTCGATGGCCCCGATCCAGCCTTGATCCCCAAGCTTGCGGCGAAGATTCCTTAGATGACTGTCCAGTGTGCGGTCGGCTACGGCGCTACCTGCGCCATAGATCGCATCGATCAATTGAGGGCGCGAGACTATAGCCTCGGGTGTTTGCATCAATCGGCGCAGGATTGACAACTCGGTTGCGGTCAACGCGAGTATAGACCCATCAACCCAAACCGAATGGCCGGAAACATCCAACTCTACAGGGCCATGCCGAAGATTCTTGGTCGAGCCTTCTGCGGTACTGCGTTTGAGGATGGCTTTGATCCGCGCAACCAGTTCGCGCGGGCTGAAAGGTTTGGTGACGTAATCGTCGGCCCCCAGTTCAAGACCCAAAATTCGGTCTATCTCATCATCGCGTGCGGTCAGGAACAGGATCGGTACGTCAGAACGCGCCCGCAGGCGACGACAGACCTCAAGTCCGTCAAGCTCGGGCAAGCCGACGTCCAGCACAACCAGATCAGGCGCTTCCCGTATCGCATGGGTCAGCGCCATCTGACCGTCTCGCGCTGTGACCGTCTGATAGCCTGCCCGCTCGAGCGTGATCGAAACCAACTCGCGCAGGCGCGGATCATCATCCACGACGAGGATTTTCATCAACCTTCTCCGGCAATGTTTCGGCGTTCAGATTACGGATCACCCGATCTGCGCGAAAGCCCCAATTCCTCCAATTGTCGATGACCGGAGGGGTTGCGCAATCCCGCAGTCGGCTGTCTTTCATTAATTCGGCCGCAGCCATATGATTGAGCTGGCATGCGTAGTAGAAATCAAACCGAACCGGATGCTCAATATTCCAGCGGGCAATCAATGCGGCGAAATTTACAAAACAGCACGCATAGAGCACGATAATCCCCAAAGCTGTTGATCGGACCATTAGCCACCGGTTCGATTTGCCTTTCAGAATTTGCCATCCGGTCAGGCTCAATCCCACTACAACAAGCACCATCCAGATCGCAGCGTGAACCCGTAGGTAGGTCAACCCGTAGGATTCCACATATAGCGATAAGCGCATCATGGAAGCGATCACCAGCAGCACGTTCTGCGCAAGCCATAACATCATCCATCTTGTCAGCCCTGACCTCTCGTTCAAAAAAGGCCGTGCAACCAGCGCAAACGCACCTGCAAGCAAGGCCGTTGCCAGCAACGGATAGGCGCCGCGATGCGCATATTCCGCATAGCTCATCCCTTTGGGAAGTTCCGCGCTACCCCACAGATACACGACATCCATACCGGTTTGGATCGCCAGAAGCATGTTGAATGTGATCAGTGCGTTGGCAACAGACTGTGCGTTCACGCCAAACGCTGGAAAGCCGCGCCTCTGCTTGGGTCCTAACCGCGGGGATAGCAATTCTGGTTGTCGGACAACCGCGAGGATCGGCCAGATGAGTATTGCGACTCCGAACCAAAACAACAGCCGATCGAAGCGCAGATCAAAACGCCATATCCGATCACTCCATTCCGATAAGACTGGATTGGCTGATATTATCAGAGAGGCCAGAACCAAAGCCCCACCAACAGGAAAGCTCCACTCACGCAAAATGCGATGCGCTATCCTTTGGTCCTTAGATACAGAATGACTGTATTTAGCCGCCTCAAGCCCTTGTCTGATCGACAGCAAAGGATATTGGGACAGAAATCGGCGCACCGAGGTCCCCTGACATTGCCCCGACACGGCCCAACATAACGCCACGGTCGATCCGCCCAGCAAGAAGGCCAAGGACAAGGCCTGAACATATTCCACGACCGGCAATATGCTGAGGACCAAAAGCACTGCCGGTCCCGTCATACCAGCACGGCGGCCCAGCAATACCCAAACAACTCCGGCAACCGCGAGCGTATAGGCCGCTAAAGAAATGCCGGGCGCATGTTCGAAAAACAATACATCTGCTAGTGCAACCAGAATGACCAATCCGACGGTGGCATCGCGATTACCTGGTCCCGTTGTGCCATCTTGTTTGCTCGGATTCTTGTAAGCGGCGTCAAGCCACCAACTATCCTGTAAAACCGACGCAGGAACACCGCGCACGATGAACTGTCCCATATTACTGCTCCTTGTTTATGCTGGCCCTATTTGGCCCACTTGGGTGCAGATCACCGCGCAGCGGTCGTGCAGATTTTGTGCAGAGACGTTTTTTCCCAGATCAAGTCCTCTTTCCCTTGCACCTTTAGCTGGCTAAGACGGTTTTCCAACCGTAAGTCAGGAGACCCCTTTGGACCGTATCGCCCGCACCATCGCCACCGAAATCAAAGCACGTCCTGAACAGGTTGGGGCCGCCGTTCGATTGTTGGACGAAGGAGCGACCGTGCCCTTTGTCGCCCGCTATCGGAAGGAAGTGACGGGTGGCTTGGACGATACACAACTGCGCACTCTGTCCGACCGCTTAACTTATCTGCGCGATCTTGAGGCCCGACGCGAGACGATTCTGGCCTCGATCAAAGATCAGGGGAAACTGACGGATAATTTGGTGAAATCGATTGTCCAGGCCGAGACCAAGGCGCAACTGGAAGACATTTATCTTCCCTACAAGCCGAAGCGTCGGACCAAGGCGATGATTGCCCGTGAGAATGGCTTGGAACCGCTGGCCGATGCCATTCTGACTGACCGTTTAGCGGAGCCAGAGGGCTTGGCCGAGAAGTATCTGAATGAGGCCATTCCCACGGCCAGAGACGCCCTGAATGGCGCACGTGACATCATCACGGAACGACTGACCGAGAACGCTGTACTGTTGGGAGAACTGCGCAACTTCATGCAACGCGAAGCGCTGCTGAGTGCGAAAGTTGTCGAGGGAAAAGAACAGGAGGGCGCTAAGTTCAGTGATTACTTCGATCACTCGGAGCTTTGGTCGAAGACCCCATCGCATCGGGCGCTCGCAATGTTGCGTGCCTCAAAGGAAGGTATCGTAACACTCGATATCGCGCCGGAACCCGAGGCAGGGGCTGCACGGGCCGAGGCCATGGTGGCGGCTCATCTGAACACTCGCGGTGATACGCCGGGAGATAAATGGCTGCGCAAGGTCGCGGGCTGGACATGGCGGGTCAAGCTGTCGCTGTCGATGATGGTCGAGTTGATGGCTGACCTGCGCAGCCGCGCGCAGGACGAGGCAATCCAGGTGTTTTCGCGCAACCTCAAAGACCTGTTGTTTGCAGCTCCGGCAGGCGCACGCCCGACGCTGGGGTTGGATCCCGGCATACGCACTGGGATCAAGGCAGCCGTAGTGGATGCAACCGGCAAGGTGGTTGCAACGGATACACTCTATCCTTTTCAGCCCAAGAACGACCTGCGAGGTGCGCAAGCTGCGATCCTGAAACTCATCGCCGCCCATAAGATCGAGCTTATTGCCATTGGCAACGGCACAGCCAGCCGCGAGACCGAACGTTTGGTGGCAGACACGTTGTCGCTGTTGCCCAACACGGTTAAAGCGCCCACCAAGGTCGTTGTGTCCGAAGCCGGAGCTTCAGTCTACTCCGCCTCCGAACTTGCTGCGCGTGAATTTCCTGATCTTGACGTTTCGCTGCGTGGGGCGGTTTCGATCGCACGCCGCCTGCAAGACCCGCTGGCCGAACTGGTCAAGATTGAGCCAAAAAGCATCGGGGTTGGTCAGTACCAGCATGATGTCGATCAGCACCGTTTGTCGCAATCGCTGGAATCAGTGATCGAAGATGTGGTGAACGCAGTGGGTGTGGACCTAAACACTGCATCGGCACCGCTTCTCTCACATGTCTCAGGTCTTGGCCCGGGTTTGGCTGATGCGATCGTAAGCCATCGGGATATCCACGGTGCCTTCGCGTCTCGTCAGGATTTGTTGAAGGTGGCCCGCCTTGGCCCGCGCGCCTTCGAGCAATGTGCAGGATTCTTGCGTATCCGGGATGGATCAGAACCTTTGGATGCGTCTTCGGTTCACCCCGAAGCCTATGATGTCGCCCGTCGGGTGGTAGCGGCCTGCGGGCGCGATATTCGCCAGATCATGGGGCACGACGGTGCCTTGAAAGGCCTGCGCGCCGAACAGTTTGTGAACGACAATTTCGGTTTACCCACGGTGCGAGACATATTCACCGAACTTGAAAAGCCAGGCCGAGACCCCCGGCCAAGTTTCAAAACCGCATCCTTTACCGATGGTGTTGAAGAGATCACAGACCTGAAACCTGGCATGGTTTTAGAAGGTACCGTTACCAATGTGGCCGCCTTCGGCGCATTTGTTGACATCGGTGTGCATCAGGACGGGTTGGTTCATGTCAGCCAACTGGCCGATCGGTTCGTAAAAGATCCGCATGAAGTGGTTAAGACAGGGCAGGTTGTCAAAGTCAGGGTGGTTGAGGTCGACGTACCTCGTAAACGCATTGGGTTGACCATGCGGAAGGATGGTGGAGCTTCTGCCCGTGAGGACAATGCGCTTCGTGGCAAGGGCAAACCCGCGCGACCAGTCAAGCCGGGGGAACAGCGGCGCGGACATGGGGGCCAGTGCACCCAGAATGGTGCTTTTGGTGACGCCCTCAGAGACGCCTTCAACAAACGTTAGGTTGCAACCCCTGCACAAGGCAACTAGGCGGCGTGTTCCTCACGGCATACCAGTCAACTGATCCCCAGCAGAGCCGAGGACAAAATGGGGCGCTAACATTCGGGTGTTGCAACTCGGGCGATGATCTGGATGATGCTGATCCATGATGGCCGACAAATTCGGCCAACCGCATGAAAATGCGGTCACAACAAAAAATGGGGAGACGACTTATGTCATTCAAAACTCTGATGCTTGCCGCCAGCGCAACAGCGATTATCGCGGCGGGTGCTTCGGCGGAAACGCTGCGTTGGGCGCGTGCCGGTGATGCACTGACGCTGGACCCGCACGCGCAGAACGAGGGTCCAACTTCGGCCATGGCGCACCAGATCATGGAAACTCTGGTGATGCGTGATCATTCCGGTGCACTAGTACCCTCTCTGGCAACTGAATGGGCGCCGTCCGAAGACAACCCGAACGTCTGGGTATTTAAACTGCGCGAAGGCGTCACGTTTCACGATGGGGCCGAGTTTGACAGCGATGACGTTGTATTCTCGCTAAACCGCGCCATGACGCCGGATTCCGATTACAAGGAACTGCTTGCTTCGGTGAAAGAGGTGCGTGCACCCGACAAGTTCACGGTTGAAATCGAAACTGATGGCCCAAACCCGATCATGCCCAACAACCTGACCAACATGTTCATGATGGACAAGGATTGGGCTGAGGCAAACAATGCCGTCAAGGTGCAGGACTATGAAGGCGGTGAGGATACCTTTGCAGCTAAGAATGCCAATGGCACCGGACCTTACAAGCTGGTTAGCCGCGAACCGGACGTGAAAACCGTTCTGACTGCCAACGAGAACTACTGGGGCAAGGATGAATTCCCGCTTCAAGTGACCGAGATCGTCTACACCCCAATCCAGAACGCCGCGACACGCGTCGCCGCCTTGTTGTCGGGTGAAGTGGATTTCATTCAGGACGTGCCGGTGCAGGATCTTGAGCGTGTCGCCGGAACTGATGGGCTGGATGTACGGACAGCACCACAGAACCGGGTGATCTTCTTTGGTATGAACATGGGTGACGCCGATCTGACCTCGGACAATGTGGATGGTAAAAATCCGCTGGCTGATGTCCGAGTTCGTCAGGCGATGTCGAAAGCGATCAATCGTGATGCGATCAAACAGGTCGTGATGCGTGGCCAGTCTGCTCCTGCAGGCATGATCTCACCTCCGTTTGTGAATGGTTGGGACGCAGATATGGACGCATCTTCTTCAACCGATATCGAAGGGGCCAAGGCGCTGATGGCCGAAGCGGGCTATCCTGATGGATTCTCGCTGACCCTGAACTGCCCGAATGATCGCTACATCAATGATGAGGCAATCTGTCAGGCGGCGGTTGGCATGCTGGCCCAGATCGGGGTCACCGTGAACCTAGACGCCAAACCGAAGGCGCAGCACTTCCCGCTGATCAACAATCTGGAGACAGACTTCTACATGCTGGGTTGGGGTGTTCCGACATATGACTCGGAATACATCTTCAACTTCTTGGTGCACTCGAAGGGTGAGAAGTATGGCTCTTGGAACGGCACGCGGTACTCCAACCCTGATTTGGATGCCAAGATCGTAGCCCTGGCCTCGGAAACCGATCTGCCCGCGCGCGATCAGCAGATCGGAGACATCTGGCAAGTTGTTCAGGACGAGCAGCTGTATATCCCGATCCACCACCAGGTATTGAACTGGGGTATGAAATCGGGTGTCGGCACCATCGTTGAACCGGAAGATTCACCGAAGATCAAATACTTCGAGATGAACTAAACCATCCATTTGGATGTTGATCAGGGCGCGTTTTCGCGCCCTGTTCTTGTTTGCACCGCAGGTAACGGGACTGTGATCTCAAACCGAGAGTGTCTTTACGTGGTGGCCAAAAAGCTGGATTGTTTCAGCGATAACAGGGAGTTTTCGCCATGATCTTCAGAAAAAGTGCCATTGGCCTGGCCATGTTGCTTGCCAGCACCGCACAGGCCGCCGATTTCAAATGGGCCTCGACCACCGATCCGCAGACGATGGACCCCCATGCGGTTAACTCAGCCCCCGTACTTGGGTTCCTGAACAACGTCTACGAAGGTCTGGTCCGCCGCGGCAAGGACATGAGTGTCGAGCCCGCGCTGGCCGTCAGCTGGGAGCCGATTGGAGATGGTGAGGGTTGGCGGTTTAAGCTGCGTGAAGGCGTAACATTCCACGATGGCAGCAGCTTTGACGCACAGGATGTCCTGTTCAGCTATCAACGCGCATCAGGCGAAGCGGCAGATACCCGCAGTTGGTTCGCCCCCGTCAGTGATGTCGTTGTGGTCGATGACTACACCGTCGATATCATGACGACTGCACCGAACCCTCTGTTCCCGTCTTCGATTGCCAACTGGATGATCATGGATCAGGGCTGGACCGAAGCCAACGACGCTGTGGTGCCTGATAAAGAGACCGGCAACTACGCAACCATCAATGCCAATGGCACAGGGGCATTTAAAGTTACCGAGCGTGAGCCAGGCCTCAAAACTGTGCTGGAACCATTTGAGGGCTGGTGGGGAGATGTCGAACACAACATTACCCGTGCTGAATTTAATCCGATCCAGAACCCGGCGACTGCCGTTGCAGCTTTGCTTTCGGGTGACGTGGACATGATCAACCCTGTACCAATCCAGGACGTCGCTCGGCTGCAGCAGAACGCAGAGGTTGATGTCATTCAGGGCATCGAAGCACGTGTGATCATGCTGGGCTTCGACCACGAAGCCGAAGCCCTGAAATACACCGACGATGCAGGCAAGCCAAATCCGTTCCGTGATGCACGTGTGCGTCAGGCAGTTGCACAAGCCGTCAATGTGGATGCCATTCTGGCCACGATCATGCGAGGCAATGCTGAACCCGCCTCACAACTCGTCAGCCCGGCGATGAGTGGATTTTCCGACGCCAATGCGGAACGTCCTGCGTTTGATGTAGAAGCTGCCAAGGCCCTGCTTGCGGAAGCAGGCTATGCAGATGGATTCTCGTTTGGCCTGAAATGTCCGAACGACCGCTATCTGAATGATGAGGCCGTCTGTCAGGCAGTTGTTGGCATGCTTGCGCAAATCGGCATAACGGCCGAGTTAGATGCAATGCCTGTGCGGAACTACTGGCCGGAGTTGCGTGAGGACAATTATGACATGTATCTTCTGGGCTGGAGCCCTGGCACGTTTGACGCTGAACATCCGGTCCGCTTCCTCGTCGCCACTCCAAACGAAGAGAAAAAGCTGGGCAGCTGGAACTTCGGTGGATTCTCGAATGCGCGGGTCGATGAGCTGTTACCGATGATCCAATCCGAGCTGGATCAGACCAAGCGGCAAGCCATGCTGGATGAGGTGACGCAGATTTATCAGGACGAACAGGTCTACGTACCGATGTATGTTCAACCGTTGGTCTGGGGCACGCGCAGCAATGTCGAGCTGACACAGCGCCCGGACAACTTTTTCCTGCTGCGCTGGGTGACGGTGAACTGAACAATGGGTTTGATGATTGCCGGTGTCTATCATGCAGAAGACCCGGCGCCCGATAGCACGCTTGACGGCGCGTTTCGCCGTCAAGCCTCGACCATCCGTAACGCTTTACCCGATACGGAACTGGAACCACAGCGGTTTCACCTTTACGCGGCGTGGAATTGCCCTTGGGCGCATCGCGTTTTGTTGGTCCTTGCCCTCAAAGGTCTGCGGGATCTCGTCACGGTTGCCTATGCTGAACCGCGTCGCACAGCAGATGGTTGGGTTTATGCGGATGGCGCCGACGCGGTTTATGGCGCGACCGCGTTGCATCACGCCTATGCCCGCGTGACCCCCGCCTATACCGGGCGGATCACGGTGCCGCTGCTTTGGGATCGGCTTCACGACAAGGCCGTCTCAAACGAATCTGCTGATCTGGTGCGGATGCTGGGCACCCTGCCGGGCCATGGCCCAAATCTGGCACCACCAGAAAAGCTTGATCAAATCGAAGCGTGGAATGACAAAATCTATACGCGCCTCAACAACGGGGTCTACCGCGCAGGTTTTGCACGCACACAAGAGGCTTATGAGGCGGGATTCCGAGATGTCTTCGCCACGATGGATGAGATCGAAGCACATTTGGCCGCCAACCGCTATCTATGCGGTGATGCCCTGACCGAGGCCGATCTGCGCCTGTTCCCGACACTGGCTCGTTTTGATGTCGCGTACCATTACGCCTTCAAATGCAATCTGCGCCGACTGATCGACTATCCAAATCTCTGGGGCTATGCGCGAGAGCTCTATGCGCTGCCGGGTGTCGCTGAGACGGTGAAGTTCGGCATTTACAAACTGGGTTATTTCTCACCTTCCGAGCTGCGCAATCCACTTGGCATCGTGCCGTTGGGTCCAGAGATCGATTGGACCACTCCGCATGGCCGAGATAGCTTGACCACCCGGTCGGTTAAAGCATAGACAGACCCACCAATGGGGAAAATCAATGTTCGCATTTATCGTCCGAAGGATGTTCCAGTCCATCATCGTACTTCTGGTCGTGGGGCTGGTAGCATTCTCGATGTTTCGCTTTGTTGGCGACCCGATCGACAACATGCTGGGACAGGAGCGTACGCAAGCAGATATCGACCGCCTGCGCACCGAACTTGGGCTGGATCAGCCTTTTGTGGTGCAATACGCCAAGTTCCTGCAAGGTGCTGTTCAGGGTAATTTCGGAGTATCTTACCGGCAGGGCCGACCTGTCTCGACTATCCTGCTTGAGCGGGCTCCCGCAACGCTGGAACTGGCCTTTGTGTCTGGATTTCTGGCAATCACCATGGGCATCGCGCTGGGTGTCTTTACTGCGATCCGACGACAAGGGATTGCTGCGAATGTGATCATGACGGTTTCCCTGATCGGGGTTTCGTTACCCACATTCCTGATAGGTATCCTGCTGATCTATATTTTCTCGGTCGAGCTTGACCTACTGCCCAGCTTCGGGAGGGGCGAGACCGTTATGATTGGGCATTGGTCAACCGGGTTTCTGACGACCTCGGGCCTCAAGGCGCTGATTTTGCCTGCAATAACCTTGGGACTTTATCAGATGACGCTGATCATGCGGCTGGTCCGATCCGAAATGCTTGAGGTGCTGCGTGCCGACTATGTCCGTTTCGCACGCGCCCGTGGGCTTTCAGATCGCGTCATCAACTTCCGCCACGCGCTGAAGAATACGTTGGTGCCGGTGATTACCATCACGGGTTTGCAGCTGGGTTCGATCATCGCATTCGCAATCATCACTGAGACAGTGTTTCAGTGGCCCGGCGTGGGCCTGCTGTTCATCAACGCAATCCAGTTTGTCGATATTCCCGTGATGGCGGCCTATCTAATGCTGATTTCGGTGATGTTCGTGACGATCAACCTGATTGTCGATCTTCTTTATTATGTCATTGACCCGCGTCTGCGTGTCGATGCGAGGGCAACATGAGCGATACGATGGAAACTACGAAAGCCGCACCAAAGACGCGCATGGCCAAGTTTTGGGACAGCGACTTCGCATGGTCATTCCGGCATTCCCCGGTTGCTGTGATCGCCTCGCTGGTTGTCGTCATTCTAGTGCTGGCAGCGATCTTCGCGCCGCTGATCGCGCCTTATAACCCGTTCGACCCCGCAACGCTGAACCTGATGAACGGCTTCACGCCGCCGGGCACACCGAATGCCTTCACGCAAGAAACTTTTCTGTTGGGAACCGACGATCAAGGGCGTGATGTGTTTTCCACCATCCTTTATGGTTTGCGTATTTCGCTGTTCGTCGGGGCATCGGCGGTGCTTCTTGCACTTGTTATCGGAGTGATCCTAGGGCTGGTCGCGGCTTATTTCGGCGGTTGGATCGAAACACTGATCATGCGGATCGCTGATGTGCAATTGACCTTCCCTGCCATTCTTGTGGCAATGCTGATCTTCGGTATCGCCAAAGGGATAACCCCGCCGGAATACCGTGATGAGATGGCAATCTATGTTCTGATCATTGCGATAGCGCTGTCGGACTGGGTGCAGTTCGCGCGGGTCGTGCGTGGTGCGGCGTTGGTTGAGAAGAACAAGGAATATGTACAAGCCGCGCGCCTGATCGGCCGGGGGTCGTTCCCAATCATGTTCCGCCATATCCTGCCTAATGTCCTGAGCCCCGTTCTGGTCATCGCTACAATTTCGCTGGCGCTGGCCATTATCGCCGAGGCGACGCTGAGCTTCTTAGGCGTTGGCGCACCCCCGACCCAGCCATCTTTGGGCACACTAATCCGTATCGGCCAAGGCTTCTTGTTCTCGGGCGAGTGGTGGATCTTGTTCTTCCCGGCCTGTACGCTGCTGGCCCTTGCCTTGTCGGTCAACCTGCTGGGCGACTGGCTGCGCGACGCACTGAACCCCAAACTGCGGTGATCTCATGAGCCTTTTGACCATCCAAGACCTCACCGTTGAGTTTCCGACCCGCCGCCAGCTTTTCACAGCGGTGGATCACGCCAGCCTGTCCGTTGAGCCCGGTGAAATTCACGGGCTTGTGGGGGAATCCGGTGCCGGTAAATCCACAATCGGCGCCGCTGTCATGGGCCTGCTTGAACGTCCCGGACGTATCGCCAGTGGCCAGATCAAGCTGGGCGGCGAGCAGATCAGTGGGATTGATGCCGAGGCGATGCGAGGGCTGCGCGGCAAGAAGATCTCGATGATCTTTCAGGACCCTTTGACCTCGCTGAACCCGCTGTTCACGGTGCGCGAGCAACTGGTTGAAACGATCCAGACCCATCTGGGCGGTACTGAAGCCGAGGCAAACAAACGCGCCCGAGACCTAATTGACCGCGTGGGCATTCCAGACCCGGACACGCGGCTTGATCAATACCCGCATCAGTTTTCAGGCGGGATGCGCCAGCGTGTAGTCATCGCGCTGGCCTTGTGCACCGAACCGGATGTAATTATCGCTGATGAACCCACAACGGCATTGGATGTTTCGGTTCAGGCGCAAATTCTGGACCTGATCAAGGAACTGGCCCAGGAGCGTCAAGTAGGTGTCATCCTGATCACCCATGATATGGGTGTGATCGCAGACACCACGGATCGGGTGACCGTGATGTATGCGGGAAAAGTGGTCGAAAGCGGTACCACGGCTCAGGTGATGGGCCAGCCACAGCACGAATACACCAAGTCCTTGATCGCTGCTGTGCCGCGCCCGACGCTGAAACTGCATCGCTTCCCTCAGATCAGCTATGGCGGGCGCGAAACACGTTTCGCAATCGAGGATATGGCACGCCATTGGCCTAGGGTGGACAACGACACCACCAAGCCAATCTTTGAAATCCGCAACCTGACCAAAAAGTTCCTGCAGAAACGTGGCCTGTTGCCTTGGGATAGGACATATTTTACAGCCGTTGATAGTGTCAGCTTCGATATTCACGCGGGCGAGGTCTTCGGGGTCGTGGGTGAATCAGGCTCGGGTAAATCGACCGTCGCGCGGATGATCGCCGGGCTCTACCCGGTTGACGGAGGCACGATTGATTTTCAGGGCCAGCGGGTCAGTGATCTAAGCAATCGTTCGGTGCAAGACGAGTACCGAAAGAACATCCAGATGATCTTTCAGGACCCCTACTCTTCCCTCAATCCTCGGATGCGCGTGGATGAAATTGTTGCTGAGCCAATTCGCCATCATCGCCTGATGGATGGCGCACACATCAAGCGCCGGGTGGATGAATTGTTGGATCAGGTGGGTCTGGGTTCCGGAGCCGGTCAAAAATACCCGCACGAGTTTTCGGGTGGTCAGCGGCAGCGTATATCGATCGCCCGCGCTTTGGCGACACAACCCCGGTTCCTGATCTGCGATGAGCCAACGAGCGCGCTTGACGTATCGATTCAGGCTCAGATTCTGAACATCCTGAAGGATTTACAAGAGCATCTGGGCCTGACCATGCTGTTTATCAGCCATGACTTGCCCGTCGTCCGCCAGATGTGCGACCGGGTCGCGGTCATGAAGCAGGGCCAAATCGTCGAAGTTCAGGAGACAAGCGAGTTGTTTGCCAATCCGAAAACCGAATACACAAGCGAGTTGCTGCGGCTTATGCCAAAGCTTGATGACCTGTCGACCGATGGTCTTGAGGCGGAGTAGACGACACCCCGCCTTTCACTTCGGTATCTTGTGACTATCTGTCTAACTCAAAAGAACGAAATTCGTCTGCAATTGCGAGGGCAGCCTCGGTCAGCAGGCGCTCACCATCCTTTGGGTTGGCGAGGGCAGAATGTGAACCGACCCGCCCATCAGGAAATTCTATACGATGTTCATCGGGTGGACCATGCCGGTCGCCTGCGTGTTCCCGCACATATTCTGCAGTGAGCTTTTTTGGCGGCTCGGCTGCCTGGTTTGCTGGCAGTTCGCCAAGTAGAGATTGCGTTATTGCAATCTCGGATGGGGTTGCATGCATCCCCTCCCATTCGCCGTATAGCTGTCTGCGCAGCTTGTTTACTGTGTCCGGCTCCCACCAGCTGCGGATCATCATCTGGTTGTCAGGAAGAGTGGATTTGATGGTGCAAAGGGGTTCCAGATTGGCACCATGCCCATTTACCACAAATACGCCACGGAAACCTTGTGCCAGCAGTCCCGCAATGACTTCATTTGCCAGCATCTGAAATATTTCGGCCGATACCGAAACCGTACCGGGAAAGCCTGTATTGAACGGCGCGGGGGTGTACGCCAGCGGGGGCGCAACGATCCCCCCGCATCGACTGGCAGCCGCAAGCGCGACTGCCTCAGCGCAAATTGTGTCCGTACCTATGCGACCCATCGGACCATGCTGTTCGGTCGAACCCACCGGAAGCAACACCGCAGCGCCTTGATTTATACGAGCGTCGACCTCGTACCAGGTCATGTGATCAAGCTTCATGACTTCCTGTCCACGCTCAGACCATTGCTGCGGTGTCAGCTGTTATCAGAGGCCCCACCGCTTCTGATTTTCATCGAAGAAGCCCTGAGCTTTTTTCACTTCGATCCAGCTGTTTACATAATTGATCCAGACCTGATCATCCTGCGGCAACAGCATCGCGATCGGGGATGGCGACCGGGGGCCGGCATTTTTCACGCGAACAACCGGAAATTTGGCCTCTAGCGTCGAGCCTTCGATATTTGACGTGATGAACACATCCGCCCGACCGGCAAGCACTTCCTGAAAACCGCGCGCCGGAGCTTCGACCACCTTGATATCAGCATCTGGGAACCATTCGCGCACACGTTTTTCAAAGGTAGTACCCAGGGTTGTTGCGACTTTTACATCGGGTTTGTTGATCGAGTCATACCCGTCAAATTTGTCGGCCTTGTCTTTGGTCGTGTACGGGAACAGCTCAACAGAGATGTAGCTGTCAGAGAAACCGGCAACCTTCAAGCGCGGCGGAGAAATCGAAGCCGAGCCGGTGATATGATATTTCCCGGCGACCACCCCATTGACCAGGGTTTTCCAGTCTGTCGGAACATATTCAACTTCGACGCCAAGATCTGCAGCCAGTGCGTTCATGATATCTATATCATAACCCTTGTAGCTGTTAGTCGCAGGATCGCGCAGCGACATTGGATTCCAATCTCCAGTTGTACCGACTTTCATCACACCAGAATCCAGGATTTCATTCAGTGCAGACTGGGCCTGAGCGGCGCTACCAATCGCTAGGCCAATCGCAGCGGCAATGGCTACTTTGAAAAGATGTTTCATGTATTTCTCCTGTTGGTGGCACTCGGCTAGTTTACCTGGATTGTTTCTTGATCTAAGCGCAAAGACCACGCTAACCTCAAGAAAATAATTGACTGAGAATAACAAAGGCAGGCCAGCTAATGCCAGACGCCGCGATCGAGTTAGTCGACGTAAACAAATGGTATGGCACATTTCATGTGCTCAAGGATATCAATCTTACGATAAATAGCGGTGAAAAAGTTGTAATCTGTGGGCCTTCCGGTTCTGGAAAATCGACGGTTGTAAGATGCATCAATCAGCTTGAAAAACACCAAAAAGGTACGATCCGCATAGACGGGACAGAGCTGTCAGATAACGCCCAATCCGTCGCCACAATTCGATCAGAAGTCGGGATGGTGTTCCAGCAGTTTAATCTTTTCCCGCATTTGACCGTGCTGGAAAATCTGACTTTGGGTCCGATCAAAGCAAGAGGCTTGAGCAAAAAAGAGGCCGAAGAAAAAGCCCGCCATTACCTTGAACGGGTCCATATCCCGGACCAGGCCGACAAACGTCCTATTCAGCTTTCAGGTGGACAACAGCAACGTGTGGCCATCGCTCGTTCGCTTTGCATGGAGCCGAGGGTTTTGTTGTTTGACGAACCCACCTCGGCCCTGGACCCCGAAATGATTTCCGAAGTCCTCGACGTGATGGTTGAACTGGCGCAGGAAGGAATGACCATGGTGGTTGTCACCCACGAGATGGGTTTTGCACGCAAAGTTGCAGACAACATGGTGTTTATGGATGCGGGTGAGATCGTCGAACAAGGAAAACCTGAGCATTTTTTCACTAATCCGCGGTCTGAGCGGTGTCAGAAATTCTTAAGCCAGATTCTGCAACATTGAGTTGGATGTCATGAAGAAACCGCTCCTGTTCCTCCCCCTGTTCGTACTTTTAGCTGGGTGTTCGTCGTCTCAGACATGGGGCTGGTATGTGATTGACCCCACCACCGCATCAGGCTGGACCAATGTCAAGTTTCTGGTGTCTGGGATGGGTGCGACGATCCAGATATCGCTGATCGCGGCGATCATGTCGATTGTGATTGGTCTGCTGGTGGCACTGCCAGGTCTGTCTGAAAAACGTGGTTGGCGACTGGTGAACCGGATCTACGTGGAATTTGTACGCTCAATCCCTCTGCTTCCGATGTTGTTTTGGGTATTTTATGGTTTGCCAATCGTCTTTCAGTCGATGGGGATGAATATACCGATCGATCCATTCTGGGGGGCGATCATCACATTGGCAATCTCGGACAGTGCCTTTACCGCTGAAATTTACCGCGCCGGGATTCAATCAATTGCCAAAGGCCAAAGTGAAGCTGCGCAGACAATCGGGCTGAACTACTTTCAGACTATGCGCTATGTGATCCTGCCGCAGGCAATCCGACGCATTTTGCCGCCATTGGCCAATCAGTTCATTTACATCGTGAAAATGAGCGCCTTTGCCAGCGTCATTGGTATGCAGGAACTGACACGCCGCGCGAACGAGCTGGTGGTGACCGAATATCGTCCGCTCGAAATCTATACTTTGCTGATCTTTGAATATCTGGTGCTGGTCTTGATAATCAGTGCTGGCGTCCGTTGGTTAGAGCGTCGTATGGGCGCGGATGAACGCGGATAAGGAGAATACAGTTGGACTGGAAAAACTTCATGGCCGAAACCGAGGCCAATATCGGTGTGTTCTCGAAAGAAGTACCGGAAACCGTGCGTGGGTTTGGCATTATGGGTAAAGCTGCCAAAACGGACGGTGCACTGAGTGAGAAAACCAAGGAGTTCATGGCCCTTGGCATTGCGATCGCCACGCGATGCGATAGCTGCATCGGTTTCCACGTCCGTTCTTTGGTTCGTTTGGGTGCGACCCGCGACGAACTGTGCGAGGCTCTGGCTATGGCGACCTACATGGGGGGCGGACCGTCATATGCCTACAGCGCCAAGGCACTGAAAGCGTTTGATGTGTTTTCTGAGCAATCGGGCGAGACATGATCTGATTTGGATGACATATTTCCGCTCATTCGCTTAAGGTAGGAAAGACCGGGACATGTCAGCTAACGAAATCAGAACCGAGGGGATGAGGATCGGTGGTGAGGTCGTCTTTGCAAATGAGACAATTCCGGTCCACTACCCATATACCAATGAAGTTGTCGGCAATGTTCCTGCTGGCCAGGCCGAACATGCGCGTCGCGCTTTTGATGTTGCCGCTCGATACAAACCCAGCCTGACACGCCATGAGCGTAACCAGATCCTACAACGGACATCAGAGTTAATCGGGCTGCGTCGTGGCTATCTGGCAAAATGGCTCGTGCTAGAGCTGGGCATCTGCCATCAGCACGCAATTTATGAGACGAAGCGCGCGCAGGATGTGTTTCAATTCGCAGCAGGCGAAGCGCTGAGGGATGATGGTGAAACATTTTCGTGCGATTTGACCCATAATGGGAGGGCCCGCAAGATTTTCACTATGCGCGAACCGGTGAACGCAATCAGCGCGATCACCCCCTTTAACCACCCTTTGAACATGGTCAGCCACAAGGTTGCACCTTCGATTGCAACAAACAATTGCATGGTTTGTAAACCGACCGAGCTGACTCCGCTAACTTGTCTGACGCTGGCGGATATCCTGTACGAAGCCGGTCTGCCCGCTGAGATGTTTCAGGTGATCACCGGTTGGCCGCAGGATATCGGCGATGAGATGATCACCAATGAAAACATTGACATCATCACATTCACCGGTGGTGTGCCAGTGGGCAAGATGATAGCGGCGAAGGCCGCATTCAAGCGTCAGGCGCTTGAGTTGGGCGGCAATGATCCACTTATAGTTCTGAACGATCTGTGTGATGCCGATCTTGAAAAGGCTGCCGGTATTGCGGTGGCAGGTGCTACCGGAAACTCTGGCCAGCGTTGCACCGCAATCAAACGTATTCTGGTGCAGGACAGCGTGGCCGATAAGTTTGTAGCATCGGTTCTGGAGAAGGCGAAGAAGATCAAGTTTGGAGATCCGCAAGACCACGAGACTGAGCTGGGTTGTGTTATCCATGACAAAGCCGCTGAACTATTTGATAAACGCGTTCATCTTGCTGAGAAAGCAGGAGCCGAAATACTATACCACCCTGGCCGTCGGGGCGCGTTGCTACCGCCCATCGTGGTCGACAAAGTGCCCTATGGCTGCGAACTGGTCATGGAGGAAACCTTTGGCCCCATCATCCCGATCATTCGCGCGCCTGAAGATGACGAAGCGGTGATGCGCATCTCGAATTCTACGGAGTTTGGTCTTAGTTCGGGCGTCTGCACCAACGACCTTAATCGTGCCATTGCCTATATCAATGGTCTGAATGTTGGCACCTGCAACATCTGGGAACAACCCGGGTATCGCATCGAGATGTCCCCGTTCGGAGGCATCAAAGACTCAGGAAATGGTGTCAAAGAAGGGGTCATTGAGGCCATGAAGTTCTTTACGAATGTCAAAACCTATTCGCTCCCCTGGCCCGGATGAGCAGGTCGATTTGGATAGAAAGGTAAAAACCGGCCAATAGGGAAATGACGGCATGAGCCGTAGCACTTTAGGCGTCATATGTGCCGGTGGGCGCAAGCGCCAAGCCCAGACACAATGAAGCAACCTCATGCAAAAGGTTCTGATCACAGGCACCGCTGGATTTATCGGATTTCATCTTGCCAAACTTTTGCTTGAAAACGGAAATCGCGTTCACGGCTATGACGGGATGACGGATTACTACGATTTCCGCCTCAAGCAGAGCCGGCACACGCTGTTGTTGGAAAACCCGAACTTTTCGTGCGACGAAGGGATGCTGAAAGACACTGAGAGCTTCGACCGAATGGCTGACGCATTCGAACCGAACGTGATCATCCACCTCGCGGCGCAGGCCGGCGTCCGGTATAGCTTGGAAAACCCGCGCGCCTATGTCGAAAGCAATGTTGTCGGAACATTCAACGTGATGGAAGCGGCATGGCGACATAAAGTACAGCACTTGCTGATGGCCTCCACCTCGTCAATCTATGGGGCTAATCCTGATATGCCTTTTGACGAATGCGAGAAGGCAGATCATCAACTTACGATGTACGCTGCGACCAAGAAAGCGAACGAAGCGATGGGGCACTCCTATGCGCACCTTTGGGATCTGCCGACAACCATGTTTCGCTTTTTCACGGTCTACGGCCCCTGGGGGCGTCCGGATCTCGCCTTTTTCAAATTCACAGATGCAATTCTAGAAGATCGACCCATCGACATCTACAATCATGGCGACATGTATCGGGACTTCACATATGTTGATGATCTGGTGCGAGCCATGCGCTTTTAATCGATGTCGCTCCGGTTCGGCCCGAATCTCCTGAGGATATCGTCAAAGGCGACAGCTTCAGCCCTGTCGCGCCATACCGCATTGTTAACATTGGCAACTCTGACAAAGTGCGCCTGTTGGATTTCGTTGACGCGATCGAAGAAAGCCTCGGCAAGCCCGCGATCCGAAACTACATGGATATGCAGATGGGAGACGTGCCCGCGACTTGGGCGAATGTCGATTTGCTGCACCGATTGACTGGCTATCGCCCAAAGACAGAAATCAAGGATGGCATTCAGGCTTTTGTAGACTGGTATCGCGACTATTACAGCAAATAGAGCCTGCGATTTGGTCAATCTTAAACCAATCGCTACTCTGAGAAACTAGGCGGGTCCCCTTCGGGTCACTACAGTTATCAAATTGCTTGTTTCAATGCGTCGATGATCCGTGCTTGCGTATGTTCCTGTAAGTATGGGAGCATTGTCAGGCTGATCACACTTGTTGCTGCCTATTTGCCAACTGGCACATATGATGCAATATTTGGCACCGGTGAATGCATTCTCAAACTGAGTGCGTCGCGCGTTATCTGCAAGCAAATACCCATTATCTTTTCTGACAGAGCGACTGGTAGAGACCCCATCTTGGGTTTGAGTGACCCGCGAGATATTGGTGCAAAACTCTGCAAATCCAAGAAAGCGAGAAATTTCTTGATCAAAAAAAACATCTCTGGATGCCTTGGGATCTACTCTCTGGAAAGCGCGCGAGTATGGCGTCGACACCCGGTTCATTGAGTTGGCTGGCGAGGTCAACACCGCGATGCATGTGAATGTATTTGGCTAACTTGCAAATGTACTCAATGAACGCAGTAAAGCGGTTTGCGCCTGAATGGCTGCCTTGTTTTGGAAGCTAGAGTAAACTCCGGCTGAAAATGACTGGTGGAGCTTACCAAGGCCGGCGCGGATCACGCTAAGGCAGTCGGCGTGTTCCTGCCATTTTCGAACGAGCAACAGCATAAACACCGCCGAAAGCTACTAAGCAGCGGATAACGCGCGTTGTCCCTGCATAAGCGCGCAGATATAGTTGCCACAATTGTCAGGTCGATCTCGGGTTCTGGAAATTCGGCTTTTGACGAGTTCTCGATGTGAGCAATCAAGGGCCGTTCGTGTGAATTTGAAAAATCGCAACACCCCACCCCAGCGACACGAGCTGAGAAAAGTCCGCAACCAAGGCAACAGCTTCCTTGCGCTTGCGTTCCTATTCAGTGTGTTTGTCAACTTGCTGATGTTGACCGGCCCTCTGTTTATGCTGCAGGTATATGACCGGGTCCTTGGGTCACGCTCGACCGAAACACTGTCAGCTCTGTTTCTGCTTGTCGCATTGCTTTATGCGCTGATGGCGATGCTGGACTATGCACGTGGCCGGATCGTTGCCAGATTTGGCGCCCGTTTCCAGTCATCCCTTGATGAGCGCGTGTTTGAAGGAACGATGCGGCGTGCCTTGTTTCCGCAAATTCGGTCAGCGCCTGCTACGGCGTTGCGCGATTTGGAGTCGATTCGCTCGTTATGCGCCTCCCCCGTTTTGCTTGCAGTGATGGACATTCCGTGGACCCCAGTGTTTCTTGCTGCGATTTTTCTGTTTCACCCATTGCTGGGCTGGCTGGCGGTGGCTGGTGGTACACTTTTGGTAGTGATTGCTCTGCTCAACCAAGGTTTAACGCACCGTAAGGTCGCAGAAGCGCAAGTGGCGACTGCCAAAGCCAACGCATTTTCTGAACACGCCCGGCAAGCTGCCGAAGTGGTGAGATCGCAAGGAATGCAGGAGGATGTATCTAAGCGTTGGCTGAAACAGCGGACTGAAGCGCTCTCGCAGTCGATTTCTGCCAGTGACTGGACAGGCAGTTTCACCTCACTCACCAAATCACTTCGGCTGTTTCTTCAATCTGCGATGTTGGCACTAGGTGCATGGCTTGTTCTTCGCAATGAAATGACACCCGGTGCGATGATCGCAGGCACTATCCTATTGGGTCGTGCTTTGGCACCGATTGAGATGGCGGTGGGCCAATGGTCAATGATCGAACGTGCGCGTACAGCCTGGATCAACCTGAACCAGTTTCTCGACTCCACACCGCCAGAGGCATCGCGCACTAAGCTGCCAACCCCAAAGGCGCATCTTGTGGCAAAAGGTTTGACCGTAATTCCGCCCGGCGCCAAAACCCCAACATTGCGCAATGCCGCGCTTGAGCTGGAGCCCGGTAGAGCGCTTGGCGTCATCGGTAAAAGCGGATCTGGCAAAACAACGCTTGCCAAGGCGCTGCTTGGTTTATGGCCCCCTGCAGCAGGTGAAATCCGTCTGGGGGGTGCGACGCTGGACCAATACGATCCCGACGATCTGGGGCAGCACATTGGTTATCTGCCGCAACAAGTTACCTTGTTCAATGGTACTGTGGCCGAGAATATTGCCCGTATGTCTCAGTCGCCTGATCCCGAAGCGGTAGTTGCAGCGGCGAAAACGGCGAATGCACATGATTTGATTCTCGGCCTTGAGAAGGGCTATGATACGTTCCTCGAGGGGAATGATAGTCAGCTCTCGGGTGGCCAGAAACAACGCATTGCACTTGCGCGGGCACTCTATGGCAATCCTGTTGTGTTGATCTTGGATGAACCCAACTCGGCTTTGGATGCCGATGGAACTCTGGCTCTGAACACTGCGGTACGCGAGCTTAAGAAAGCAGGCAAATCCACCATCATCATGACCCATCGCCCGCAAGCTATCTCAGAGTGCGATGATCTTGTCGTCGTTGAAAAGGGTCAGATCGTAAAATCCGGCGGGCGCGATGAGGTTTTGAATACAATGGTGCAAAACGCCAACGTCATAAAACGGCATCTGAATAAGGTGGGTGAATGATGTCAGACAAGAGTTCACGTCCAGCCTGGAACATCACGGCACCAGCGGTTGTCGGCTTGTTGGCCCTGGCAATTCTGGTGTTAGGGTTAGGAATCTGGAGCGTCCGCACCGAACTGGCCGGGGCGATCATTTCCCAGGGTGTGATTGAAGTCCAAAGCAACCGTCAAGTGATCGAACATCCGGATGGCGGGGTAGTCGGTGAAATCTTCGTGCGTGACGGTGATAGTGTAACCGAAGGCGAATTGATGCTGAGGCTTGACGATACCTTTCTGGCGTCGGAGACAACCATCGTTGAATCACAGCTGTTCGAGTTGCTTGCCCGAAAGGCTCGACTTGAGGCAGAGAGGGACGGCGCGGATATCGATGCACTTGCCCAAAGCCTGCAGGAGCTCAAATCCAATGAAACAATCGGTGACGATTTGCTGGCGGGCCAGCAACGTTTGTTCAACGCAAGACTTGACACGCTGACCCAACAGATTGACCAGTTAGGCAAACAAAAGGTTCAGATCGAAAACGAGATTGAAGGTATTCAGGCTCAGCTTGCATCACTGAATACGCAAGTTGAACTCATCAGAACTGAACTTGAAGATCAGCAGGGTTTGCTGCAACGCGGTCTGACGCAAGCAAGCCGTGTCTCTGCCCTACAAAGAGAAGAGGCAAATCTTACCGGACAAATAGGGCGGCTTGAATCGACCATTGCACGGCTCAAGGGCCAGATCGCAACGACCGAAATTCAGATTGTCGAACTGCAGGCCACCCGCCGCGAAGAGGCGATTACCGAACTTCGAGACGTTCAATCTCGTGCGGTTGAGTTGGCAGAAAGGCGCCTTGCACTAACCGAACGATTGTCGCGCCTGGATATTCGCGCACCCGTTGCTGGCACAGTTTATGACAGCCAGGTTTTTGCGATTCAGTCGGTTATACAACCCGGTGAACCGATGATGTACGTAGTTCCTCAGGACACTCCGTTACTGGTTGCCGCGCGCGTAGACGCATTGCATGTGGATCAGTTGCATCGTGGACAGGATGTCGCCCTTCGGTTCCCGGCCTTCAACCAGCGTGACACCCCTGAGATCGAAGGCCATGTAGTCAACGTTTCGGCCGACACGTTCACCGACGAGGCCAGCGGCTTTACTTTCTATCGGGCCGAATTGGTGCCCGATGAAGGCCAGCTTGATCGTCTCAACGGTCAGGAACTGCTGCCTGGAATGCCGGTTGAAGCTATGATCAAGACAGATGAGCGTACGCCCCTGTCCTATCTGATCAAACCATTGGCTGACTATTTTTATCGCGCATTCAGGGAGTGATCGGGGCCTGAAGCCCATGCTCAAACGGCTTCGACATTTCCCAGGAGTATTGCAGTCATATCAAGCGTCAAAGCGCCATCTATTATGGTGACATCGACGCTTGTATTGTAATTTACTTTGTTTCTGGAGATATCAGACAAATTTTCGTTCGCGTCCAGAAATACCCATTCGGCCCCATGTGCGGTGGGTTGTCCAACCGCGACTTGTAGAATCGCCAGCGCGTCGAGGGCATTAACCGACCCATCTCGGGTTATGTCGGCTGCGATGAAATTCTCTGCAGCGGCAGACCCCCAGGTTGGATCCAGACCGACCGACATACGCAGAACCTGCAGAGCATCCAGCGCGGTAATTTCGCCGCTCGCTGTCGAATAAGACTTGATGATTTCTAGTTGTCCGGGAAACGTCCCATCCGGTACTTCCAAATCGAATTCACCATATTCATTGGCTTGCACTGTGAGAGTAGAGCCTCCATCAGGCGTAAACCGGATTTCGGCATTCCCAAGCGCTGGATTTCGGACGAAAGCATCAAGCGTAAATGCGCCAGCTAAACCTTCAGAGGCGTTGTTATCCGGACCGGAACCCAAATCAACCGGGATGTGGTCCGGCCCACTAAACCCGGACCCGAACACCTGAGCGCTGGTCAAAGGGGTGTTGGTATCCGAAATCAGGTCGATTGTTTCATCAAGATAGGTTATGCGTGCGCCTGTCGCTGTTGAGGTAAAATCCAGCTGCGCAGGAGTCCTAAGGAACGGGTAGTGCGACAAGTCCAGCCGATCTGTCCCGGCCTGAAAATCCGAAATTACAGTTGGACCACTGCTTTGACGGATCACGAAGACATCTGCGCCTGCCCCACCTGTCATGATCGTTGAACTTGTACCGGTGATCAGGATGTCGTCGCCCGCTCCACCGTTCAGGGTTGAATCAAGAATCCCTCCGCTTAACAAATCGTCTTGCGCGGTCCCGGTTACCGACCCCAAGCCTTGCGAGACAACTCCCAAATCCGCAACTGATACGCTGAGATGGGTTATGCCCGGATCTATTTGAGACGTTGCAAAAACCTGTTATTCATCCCCTACATGCGCCACGCTGAGCGTTTCAACATTCTGTAATCTGGTTTCCAGCGTGTCTGCAAAACTATCCATATGAATGAGTTGCCCATCCGGGGTCATCGTGAACAGTGTAACGCCGTCATCGCCGCCCCCTGCCAGGACAAAAACCCGCCCCTCTACTTCAATGACCGATAGACCCTGTACAGATTCGAATCGGGTATGCAGTGTATCCAGGACGTGATTGGTTGGTCTGAGCTGTCCATTGTCGCCCAATTCCATGACGCTTATTGAGCTGCTTTGCGAACCCGCTACGACGACCCATGATTTGCCATAAGCCTGAACAACTTCGATAGCAGTTGGCGCGCTTATCCCGAGCGTCTGAATCGAAGTATTTCCATCTACCGCGGATAGTACACCTGAATTCTGGTCGACCAAATACGGCTGGATAGAGCTGCTTGCAGTATCAATGGACATGACGAAATGTTTCGATCCGACTTGTAACGCCCGTAGCTCATCTGCTGAGCCTGCAACCGAATTTATCAGGCTCAAAGTCCCGTGTAGATTGATGTGATAGGTTGCAAGCTGCCCGGTATCAGTTTGTGCAAGCGTAAGAATTTCGTTTGTACCAACCGTCAACTTTGTCGCTGCAGAAATATCTCCGCCGCCAGACAGAGTGTTTGTTTCGCGGATGCTGCCAATGCTTCCATCAGGGTTCAGGCCATATCCGATCAGACCCGTCGCGGTATCGACGTCCAAAATTAGCTGATCGCCAGAGGCGAGTTGGATTGGAATGCCACTCCGACCGACTTGATACGACATCGATGCGTCGAAATACTGCAGGTCTATTTCCTGAGGCGATACTTCCGAACCAAGTAGCCACGAAACGATCCCGCCTCCGGGTCCAGTGATACTATAGAGATACGTTTCTCCGTTAAACGTTTTTAAAGCCGTATCGCCGATACCTGAATCGAGCGCTGCGGTCCCCGTTGCCACCACACTTTTGAACTGAAGCTTCATCGCCCCTACCCCCTACCACCCCTGGCAGTGGAAACAGGATGGAACGATGCGCAGACCAGAACCAGAGCGGAAATGTGGTGAAAATAGGGACTTCGGTTCCAGATTAATTCAAGTTTTCCGGAATGCTCCCCCAAAGGTGCCAGATCGCGCCACGAATGAATGGGTTTGAACCGGGAAATGCGGGACATGCAAAAACCGCGTCCATCAAATGTGAGGGCAACATGACCAACAACACCGGCTCGACCAAAATTTCGATCACGGACTCTCAGCCCAATGCGCAGCGCAAGCATCATGTTCGCAACTGGATAGACAAAAAGCTCAAGCTATTGGCCAAGCGTGGGTTTGCAGGTGGTCTTGGGTCAACATTATTGGTATTGCCGGTGTTGGCACAGGCGACCGACGAACAGCTCGACTCCTATCAGTTTGCAAATTCGATCCCCGGTGTTCTGGTTGTAAAATTGCTTGCAAATGGTGATGTCCAATTAAGCTTGGCGGATGGTAGAACGATTGTTGTCACCGCCGAGAACGTTCAAATTCTAGAAAACGGCGCGATTATGCTTGCCGACGGGGTTGCCGAAGAAATTGCTCAATTCAGTCTCGCAGCGGAAGCCGCCGGAGCGACCGCCGCCGCGGGCGGGGTGAGTGGCGCGGGGCTTGCATTAGGTGGACTGGGTATTGCCGGTGCAGCCGCCGCTGCTGGCGGAGGCGGTGGTGGAGGGGGCGGGAGTGATGAAGACCCCGAGCCACCTACGGTCGCAACAGAACCTCCTCGCCCACCCAGCCTTAACCTGCAGGAATTGCAGACAAATGAACTTAATAATATCAGCAGCAAATCAGCGACCCCCGAGGGCACAACTTCGGTAGAAGTAACCATTGGTCCCGTCACCAGAGCTGTCACCCCCGATATCGATGGAAACTGGAGCGTTTCGCTGACTCAAGCCGAAGCAGCCGCGCTCCCTCAGGGGATTTCAACGGTTACAATTCGACATCTGGATGGTGTGGGCACTGAAATTTCGGTGGATACCGCCAAGTTTGACGTCGATACAGTCCCTCCTACATTGGAAATTACCGCGTTTTCAGCTGGCGTAGTTTTGAATGGCGCAGAACAGAACGACGCTCTTGAAATCTCGGGCACAACAGATGCGGAAAATGGCCAAATTGTCACGGTAACGGTCGGTGGTCAGACCTATCAAGGGACAGTTTCTGGGAGCAGCTGGGATGTCTCGGTACCAGCCGTTGATCTTGCGGCTTTACCAGACGGAGCCAACATAGCAGTAACGGCAGATGTAACTGACCGCGCAGGCAATCCCGCCGTTCAGGTAAATGATGCATTTGATACAGACTTCTCTGCTCCTACTCTGACTCTGAACCCTGTTGCCGGCGGATCTATCGATCTTGCAGATGTTGGCGGCGATCTGGTTCTGACGGGGACAACCACCGCCGAGAACGGTCAGGCCGTTACCGTATCTTTCGACGGCCAAGATTATGGCGGAACCGCTTCGGGCGGCAGTTGGTCGGTGACGATCCCGAATGGGGATCTTTCTGGACTGGCCACCGGGGTGCCCGCTGCCATTTCTGTTGCGATCAGCGATGCTGCGGGTAACCCTGCAACACCCATTGTTGTCTCTGTACCGGTCGATCTCACTGGTCCTTCGATAGCAATTGCTCCCCTATCCGTCGGTGCCGTCCTGAACGCAGCTGAGGTGGGTTCTGATCTGACCGTAAATGGGACAACAGGAAACGTATCTGACGGTCAGCAAGTTTCGGTCACTCTGAACGGCCAAACTTATACAGATTTGGTATCGGGCGGCAGTTGGAGCGTGAATATTCCAAGTGCAGATCTCATAGCACTCGCTGATGGCGGAAGCTTCAACCTGACGGCCGACGTTACTGACGCTGACGGCCTACCGGCTCCGCAGGACGTTGTCGGCCTGTCCAAAGATGTTTCAGCGCCCACATTGAACATTGACAGCTTTTCGCATGGCGCAGTCATGAATGCGACAGAGCGTGATACGGACCTGACCGTCTCAGGAATCACTTCGGCTGAGGATGGCCAAACGGTGACCGTATCCCTCAACGGACAATCCTATACGGGTATTGTTACAGGAGGGTCTTGGATTGCCACCGTACCTACCGCAGATTTGGCGCTGCTGTCAGATGGCGCGACGATATCCGTGACTGCAAATGTCTCCGATTCGGCTGGTAACCCGTCATTGCAGGCTTCCAGAAGCTTCGACACTGACTTCACACCTCCAGCATTGGTGATTTCGTCCCTATCCGATGGTCCGGTGATAAACATCGCCGAGCAGGTTACTGATTTGGAAATTTCCGGAACGTCCAACGTCGGTGATGGAACACAAGTTACTGTCCAAATTGTAGCTTCAGATGCCACTGTTTTGCTAAGTGGTTTCACCCCTGTCAGCGGAGGTGGCTGGACTTACACTGCGGCCGCATCTGACCTGAGCAGTTTACAAGATGGGGCATCATACACCGTAAATGCTTTGGTTTCCGATGCCGCTGGGAATGACAGTAGCACCTCGGCAAGTTTCAGCACGGACCTTGATGCACCTACGATTACGATGAACCCTCTGACTGTGGGTCCTATACTGGACGTAATTGAACAAGGATCCGACCTGAACGTTTCAGGTTTCACCTCCGCTGAAGATGGACAGTTGGTTACCGTCAATCTGAACGGTGCGGATTATACTTCTGTGGTTTCTGGTGGTACCTGGGCTGCGGTTATCCCTTCTGCCGATTTGCTTGGGCTCGCAGATAGCAGCAGCTTTCAGATCACAGCATCGGTCCAGGACGCAGCGGGGAATCCGGCAATTGACGCAATAGCAACGTTAGATACAAACTTCCGTCCTATTCTGAGCTTCAATACGCCGGGAACAAGCGGAGCAGTTTCACTAACCGATGCGCAAAACACTGGATTAACGATCTCTGGTGGTTCTACGGGGTTAACGCTAGGTCAGGCGATCGATGTCACGCTCAATTCAGTCTCCATCGGCAGCGCAACCGTTGCTGCTGATGGAAGTTGGAGCCTTGCGGTGTCCGCTACAACCTTCGCCTCGATCGATGCTGGAGACTCTCTCGATTTTTCTGCACAGGCAACTGTGTCTGGTGGTCCGGACCCCTCTCCAATTTCGGTTGAAACCTTCGCTCATGTGCCAGCCGCTTATACGATTTCTGAGGTTGGTCGAAGCGGATCGACGGTGACATTCGAGATTTACGCAGACCCGGATCGCGATATCTCCAGCGGACTGGCATTTACAGCTGATCTTGGCTTTGATTCTTCGATTGCGACATATGACAATGGGTCCGAGATCGAGAACGCGGATTTCAACCTGTTCCTTGCGAACCCAAGCGGAGGTTCCACGATCAGTTTCGCCGGAGCTGCGACAAGCTATGGAGATTTGTCGCAACCAGTTGTTACATTCACGATGACCATGCAGGATGCAACCAAGCCGATAGTGCTGACGTTGACCACACCGGATGGCGGGCCGTCGCAACTTCATCTGGGCACCGCTGGGGCTGATCATCTAATCGGGTCAAACGTCGACGATGTAATCCATGGCGGCGATGGAAGCGATATGATTGACCTCTCAGGCGCAGGTCGTGACGTTGTTGTGTTTGATGCAGATCCGGCGGCGAATGGCCTGGATAGTGTTCGCAACTTTACACTCGGCCCGGCAGCGAGCGCATCAGACGCGCTGCTATTTCATAATCTCGATGCAAGTACGCTGCGCGGTGACGGTACTGGAGTTGAGTTGCTTATGGCAGGAGGCACAATCGGCTCAAACACCGGCTTCGTTGGTTTGGAAACTTCACTTGCTGATCTGGATGTCAACACGATTGCCAGTGCTGCAGAGAACCTGACAGGTGCTCAGGCCGGAGACGAGATATATCTTCTTGCAACAGATGGCTCTGACAGCCTTCTTGTCAAAGTCGATTATTCAAGCCCAAGTTCAGCGTCGGTCGAAACACTGGCGCAGTTTGAAGGGCTTGCGGACCTAAGTGCGTTGACATCAGACAACGTCCTGTTGACCGACCCGACCGGCGCTTCTGCGTAAATCGCCGATAGGCATTTGGCGAGATTACCTGAGGTGATCTCGCCTTATCCTTACAAGAGGTTTGTATGATAGAGAATGGTCTTGTCCCCGTAAATGTTGGGCGTCATCGCAACTTTTTCTGGCGTCGTTTCACGTCTTTCGGATTTGCCCAAGGCATGGCCGGATGTCCGATCGTCGTTTCAGAAATATCTCGGATTGCGTCTGCGTTCCCCATTGTGTTCCAGCGGCAGGGGGATGATTTCATACCGACGGCGCTGTTTTCAGTCGCTGCTGGCATAGCGTCACCCTTTGTCGATCCAAAAGGGCATTGGCGTGCGACGTATATACCGTCAGCGCTTCGTTCCTACCCGTTTTACGCAGGGCCTTCTAAAAATCCCAACGTTCCTGCGGTGCAAAAGTTGTGCCTGTACGTTGATGAAAGCTCTGGATTGTTGACGCGCGATCCACAAGATAATCCATTTTTTACCGACCAAAATAAACTGACTCAGGACCTCCAGGACGTGCTGCATTTTTTGCGACATCGTGAAGCCGCAGCAATCACAACCCACCGCCTTTGCACATTGCTTGCAGAAATGGAGCTTTTCATTCCCCTTCAGGATTATGAAGGGATCGCTCTGCCCCCAGCATGTTGGGGCATCGATAGGAAAAAACTAAATCGCGTTCCGGATGTTTTCAATCTGACGCTGATAAAAAATGATGCGTTTGAATTTATCCACGCTCATCAAATTTCGTTGTCGCAATGTGCATGGCTGGCACAAGCGCAGAGAGGCTCAGAATACTATCATTCGTCTTCGAGCGACACACTAAACGGGTTCTTAACCGCGATGGCCAATGATGTAGCCCATGATCACACAAACGCAGAGCCGATCAATGAGATGGGCTAACTATCTATCAAATCTACCGTTTCTGGCGACCGTGCTTTTTTCTACTCAGAAAATAGCGCCAAACCTAAATTGTGAAAAGCGGGTAACGACTGTGGGCCGATCCGTAAATTCGAATGATCCGGTGATCGTCAAATTAAACTATTGGGATAGGCTCACATGAAAGTTACCCATGGTTCTTTAACACCGCTAGAATCTTGCTTGTTAAATGTAGCAGCCACGCTCGAACGCACTTTGACAATATCGACACTGTCGGCCGCACGGTCGGGTGAGGTGGATGATCTAACCGTTCGCGACGCGATAACTCTGGCGCAAAATGCCGGGATGCAGGTTGGTTTTGGAGCACAAAAAATCAACGCATTTGACGCAACACTGGCGCCAGCGATCCTGTTGTTGAGTGATGATCGTGCCGTCGTATATCATGGCCGCTCGCAATCGGGTGATCTCTTACTCTTTGATCCAGCGTTAGGCGATGGCGTCGGAGAGATTTCTGAGGAAGATTTTCAGGAAGCATATACAGGCTATGCATTACTTTTTCGACGATCGCACGACGACGAGGTTGGAACCTCTGCCGCGAGGCACGAAGGGCACTGGTTCTGGTCCGCGCTTGCGGTGAATCGCTGGTCCTACTTTCAGGTCGCGTTGGCGGCTGCGATGGCGAATATTCTGGGGCTGACGACTTCAGTTTTCATTATGATTGTCTACGACCGGGTGTTGCCGAACGAAGCAACGGAGTCTCTCCTAGCTCTGACTTTCGGCGTGTGCTTGGCATTGATATTCGACTTTGCGCTTAAGCTCTTGCGCGCCGGTTTCATTGACCGCGCCGGACAACAAGCCGACATGTTCATGGGGCGGCGCATCTTCGACCAGATGCTGAATATCCGCATGACCGCACGGCCAGGTTCAGTCGGTGAAATGGCCAGCACGATAAGAGAATTCGAAACCCTGCGTGAGTTCTTTACTTCGGCCACTTTGGTTGCGGTTGTGGACTTGCCGTTCATCGCCGTCTTTATCCTTACCATCTACCTCGTCGGGGGGCCATTGGCGCTGGTTCCAGCACTTGCCGTACCGGTTGTTTTGCTGAGCGGATTAGCTGTCCAACCAATGTTGTCACGGCTGGCGGAAAATAGCTTTGCCGATGGACAGTCAAAGCAATCTGTACTGGTCGAGACAGCAACTGGTCTTGAGACGATCAAGACCACAGCTGCAGGTCGGAAAATGCAAACGCGCTGGGAGAATGCAATCGTGCGCCAGTCGGAGCATGGGGCGCGTAGTCGCGCCATTACCCAGTTCGCACTGAACCTGACAGGGCTTACTCAACAAGCCGCGCAAGTGTTGATTGTGTTCTACGGCGTATTTCTTATTGCAGATGGCCAAACCAGCATGGGTGCGCTTGTGGCATCAGTTATGCTGACTGGACGGGCTTTGGCGCCATTGGGCCAGTTGGCTCAGACACTTACGCGCATCAATCATGCGCGTAGTGCTTTTCGCAATATCGATAAGCTTATGCAGGCAGATAACGAACGGCTGCAGGGCCGGTCATGGGTGAGCCGACCCGAGATTTCCGGGCGCATCGCGTTTAACAATGTCTATTTTACTTACCCCGAGCAAACTGACGATACGCTAAAGGGTGTTTCCTTCACCATCGAACCGGGTGAAAAGGTAGCGATCCTTGGCCAAATTGGATCAGGCAAGAGTACGATCGCGCGATTGCTGCTGGGATTATATCAGCCGCGCGTGGGATCTGTAATGCTCGATGGGCTGGACATCCGTCAAATCGATCCCGGAGAATTGCGTCACAACGTTGGCTCGATCCTGCAAGATATTTGGCTGTTCTCTGGTTCAATCAGGGACAATATTGCCAGCGGTATGATGCGTCCGCACGATAGCGATGTAATCCGCGCTGGTCAGGTAGCGGGGGTTGAGGATTTCACCGCCAAGCACCCGCTCGGTTACAACCAACAAATCGCCGAGCGTGGTGAAGGCCTGTCAGGCGGTCAGAGACAATCAGTTGCTCTGGCTCGGGCGCTCATAGGCCGCCCCCCGGTGTTGGTGTTGGATGAACCGACAAGTGCCATGGATATCAAATCCGAGGCGGAGACAATCAAAAGGTTAAAATCTGCAACGCAACACACCACGATGGTGATCGTGACACATCGTACAAGTTTGTTGGAACTGGTGGACCGCGTGATCGTGATTGAGGATGGCAAGGTCGGCATGGATGGACCCAAAGGCGTTCTTGCGCAACATGTTCGCAATCCCGGGAGGCATCTGAATGTTGCGGCATCCTGAATTCAAACAGCTCGCGCGCGAAATGCAGGGGCAGGCACCGCTCCGCGGATCCGTGTTACTGTTCCTGATTGTGGGATGCATCATCACCGCGGTTGCGTGGGCAAATTTTACAGAGTTGGACGATGTTGTACGCGCCGACGGCCGCATAGTACCCTCCGGAGACATTCAGGTTGTTGAAGCCACCGAGCCGGGGGTTCTGCAATCTCTGCATGCATATGAAGGGCAGCTGGTCGAAGCCGGAGCGTTGTTGATGGAACTCGACAGTAACCAGATTGAACGTGAGTTAATTCAGGAACAACAACGCGCATATGCTTTAATGGCGCGTGCCCAGCGACTGCAGGCGGAAATAGACGGGAGTGATCTGCAGTTTGGCGAACCCTTGTTGAGCGAAGCTCAAAGCGTCGTACGATCAGAAACAGCGCTGTATCGGGGGAGGCAAGCTGAACTTGCCTCCGAGATTGCAATTCTGACGAGACAACACGAGCAAAGACAGCGCGAGTACGAGGAGGGTTTGGTGGATCAGATTACAACAATGGAAACATTGAATGTTCTGGCTGAAGAGCGCGCAATGATGGAGCCTCTAGTTGAGCAACGCATGGAACCTGTCACTACGTTGCTTGCATTGCGTCGGAGTGAGGCAGAATGGACTGGCCGAAAGACAAGGGCTGAGGCGGTGATAAGCCGCCTTAAGGCCGGTCTTAACGAAATAGATGAAAAAGTAAGCGCAACGCGCAGCAGATTTCGCAGCGCTGCACTTACGGATTTGGCATTGGCTACGGCTGAGCTGTCGGCGTTGCAACCTGCCCTGCCCTCGCTACGTGACCGGGTGTCGCGCGCGCAGATTCGTGCTCCGGTTCGAGGCATTGTAAATCGCATCCACAGTAAGACAATCGGAGGTTTGGCGCGCAGCGGTGAAGAATTGATCGAAATCGTCCCATTGGACGACGGACTGTTGGTGGAAGCTTACATTCGCCCCGATGACATCGCATTTTTGCATGCAGGACAACAGGTTAAGATAAAGATTACGGCCTACGACTATTCTCGATACGGCAGCTTAGACGGTGAGATCATTCGCATTGGAGCTGACGCAGTAACGCGTACTGAAAGGAGTGAAGAAGAGGTCTTTGCAGTTGAAATTCAGACCTCGGACACCATGCTGGACGGATCTGGTATGGCGGTCGAGATCATACCCGGAATGATCGCGGAAGTTGATATCCTTGCGGGCCGAAAAACGGTGCTGGATTACCTGATCCAACCGGTATTGAAGATCAAGGACCGGGCCCTTCGCGAATGAGCTCTCGTCTCAAGAAATGCTGGCTCATTCGTCGTGGCGATAAATTGACAATTGTTTGAAAGGGATGCTCATCGCCAGGCAACGTCGCCTAGAAAGATGTACCCTGCCCCGTAGATAGTTTTGATCAGGCGCGGATTTTTGGGGTCCTCTCCCAATTTTGTCCGCAACCGTGAGATACGTACATCCATCGCCCTATCAAAGCTGTCGCCAGCGCCACCACCTAAAATCTCTTGCATACGGGCCCGATTGATAAGGCGTTTGGGACTTTCGAGGAAGAGGCGCAGAACCTCACCTTCGGCGTGGCTGAATGGTGTTTCCGCACCATTTTCATCAATCAGAACATATCGGTCAAAATGCGCGGTCCATCCGTTGAATTCGGCGGCATCTGAGTTTTGCACAGCAGGACCAGTAGACCGCAAGCGGGCGCGAACACGCGCGATGACCTCTGCGGGGTCGAAAGGTTTGGTTATGTAGTCGTCCGCCCCAAGTTCGAGCCCTGTCACTCGATCCTGCACCTGTGCCCGGCCCGAGATGATAATGACAGCGGCACCCTGCTCGAGCGCAAGGCGATGTACCAGTGCCAGTCCATCAGTATCAGGTAGCGACAAATCCACAAGGCAGACATCTGGCGTGACCCGCTTCAACGACGCTTCGAATTCACGCGCGCGCGCAAAGCTTTGGGTTCGAAAACCCGCATCTTCGAGAGCGCCTGTCAAAATGTGCCGTATTTCAGGTTCATCATCAAGAATGGTCACCAATGGTTGTGTCATCTACGCGGCCTCGGTACGGATCAGAGCGGAAAGCTGCTCTGGTGTGAAAGGTTTGCTCAGGACAGGCGCGCGTTTAAGCGCTTGATGATGCAACGGATCGGAAATCGGTAGGGATGTCATCAGGATGCAAGGCAAAACACCACTCAGATGGTCGACGATATCGATACCGGTGCCTTCACCCTCAAGCCGGATGTCTGATAGCACCAGCGTGATATCTTCAACATCGGACGTCAAAGTAAGTGCTTCTTCAACCGAGCTCGCTTCGATGACGGAACAGCCCAATCCAATCAGAATTTCCCGAAATTGGCTGCGTAATTCATCGTTGTCCTCAACCAAAAGTACAAGACCCGCCTGAGAGGGCGGCGCTGGTCGGAAAGGCAGGCGAATTACAACCGATGCACCAGAAGGCGTGTTCCGCAAATTCATATCGCCCCCGGCGAGCTTTACGGTGTCATAAACCATCGGAAGCCCCAGCCCCGATCCACCGCTGCCTTTGGTGGTAAAGAACGGATTTAATGCTTGCTCCAGCGCTTCCGGAGTAAAGCCTGACCCCGTGTCTGAGACCGTAATTTCGATCCAAATTGTTCCGATCGCATGCACGCTGATGGTAATTTGACCGGAGGTACCACAGGCGTCTCGGGCATTCAGCACGAGATTTAGCAGAGCATCCTGCACCATACCTGGATCAAGCATCAACGGCTTGTTGGGCAGAGTATTTACGACCGACAGTCCCATTCCGCGCGGTAAGGAAGGTGTGGCCAGAATGCGCAAGTCCTCGAGTAGCCCGCGCATATCCGTAGCCTGTGGTTGGGGTGTGCGATTGCCAGTCATGTCTGCGATGCGGTTCAACAATTGCCCGCCTCGCCGTGCGGTCTGCTGCGTGGCTGATACAAGCTGATCTGCCTCGACAGGCAAATCCATCTTCTCAAGTCGTGCCTGCATTCCCAATATGATAGTCAACAAATTCGAAAAGTCATGGGCGAGCCCACTGGTCATTTGCGCCGCCATCGCTCTGCGTCGTGTTTGCTGAAGAGCGACCCGAGCTTGTGTCTCTTCGGTAATATCCACGGACATGACGTAAACGCCGCCAGCTTTGTCTGGCGTGAAGGACACGCGAATGCGGCGCGAATCCTGATCCTCTGTAAACTCAAAAACCGAAGTTTGGCCGCCATACGCCTGTTCCAGATTCGGTTTTATCCGATCATAGGCCGATTGCCCCAAGGCCTTTGATATGTGAAGGCCCAGAATGTCAGACGGGCGGCCAGGCATAACCGAACTGAGGCGGCGGTTTGAGTAATCGTATCGTCCATCAGTATCCAGATGCGCGATATGAGCCGGCATCATCTCGGTTGTCATCCGCGTGCGCGCCTCGATCTCGGTCAACTGGCGCTTAGCCTCTTCAAGCGCCGTAATCGTTGCAGCCAGTTTCCGGTTTGTTGCCGAAAGCTCTTCGGCGTGTCCTAAAAGTTGGTCGGACAGTTCTTCTGAGCGGGTTCGCAGCAATTCTTCGACCTGCTTGGTGCGCGTAATGTCTGTGTAAACAGCCACCCAACCACCATTCGGCAAGGGCGCACCTTCGACCGAGATCACCTGGCCATTAGGTCGAGTACGCTCCATGTAGTGTGGCTCGAACGCCAACGCCTGAGCAACACGGGTCTCAACCATTTCGGCGACATCACCGTCCGGGCCGTACTCGCCACGGCTGGCGAGAAAGTGAATGGTGTCGTGGAACAATGCACCTGGTTCGACAAGCTCATCCGGCAATCCGAACATTTCCTGAAATCTCAAATTGCTGACTACAAGGCGCAACTGACTGTCATAGATCGACAGCGCTTGCCCGATGAGGTTCAGGCCAGCTGTTGTCATCGCCTTAATGCGTTGTTCAGATATCTCCAAATTCATCCTCCCCTGCGCCTATGGGTAACACCAGTTCAGGCACAGGTGTAGGGAATTTGATCTAGCCATGCAGCGGCAAATTGTTCGCGGCGCGGTAGGCCTGCACGTAGCCCCGCGCAACCGATCGAACAGCTGTTCCGATCTGCGAATAGGCTTCATCCGGCAGGTTGGCGAAGGAAACGCGGGCCGACCATCCGGGTGCATCAAATCCGCTGCCGTTTAGCAAAACGATGCCATAGTCTTCGGCCAGCTTGAACGCGATATCCAACGGGTGAACATTCTGTTTAATCCATGCCACGACATCTTCGCCGACATATTTTCGCAGCCAGTATTCAAAATCGATGATGCCGTAATATGCGTCGTAGTGCGCACCTGCCTGCACCTCGATCCCCATCGCTTCGGTCAGGAGTTTAAAACGGCGATGAACCAGTTCCATGCAGGCGGTCTGATAGATTTTCTTGCTATCGACCAATTCGCACAGCGAAAACAGAGTCATCATAACCTGCTGCGGCAGTGACAGACCCGCCGTGTGGTTTAGAGCGACATCGCGACTATCGGCCACTAACCGGTCAATAAAGCGGATATCCCGTGGCGTCAGGCTGAGTGTGCCATAGCGCTTGTCCAAGGCCTGTTTGATCTCGTCCGGATGATCCGCCAGTTTCAGATCGAAGATATTGTCTTGCGCTACGGCAATCACTCCAAGCCGCCAGCCGGTGCAGCCAAAATACTTCGAATAGGAATATACTCCGATCGTATTGCGCGGCAGATGGCCCATGACCGAGGTAAAATCATGCACAAAGGTGCCGTAGACATCATCTGTCAGCACGATCAAGTCAGGACGGTGATTTTCCACTAAATCCGACAACTTGCGCAACGAAGCGGTGCTGAGCGCAACTGAAGACGGATTACCGGGATTGACCAGAAAGAACGCCTTTACTTTGGGATCTTTCAACTTTTCCACAGCGTCGTTGGTCAGTTGGAACCCGTCTTCCTCGTCGGTCTCGACTTGGACAGATTCAAGGCTGTAGTCCTCCAGCTCGGGCATTTCCAGATAGGGGGTGAATATCGGCGTACATAGTGCAATCGTGTCGCCCGGGTTCAGCAGCCGATTGGCTTTCAGCGACTTGAAGATGTAACACATCGCCGCCGTGCCGCCTTCGACTGCGAACAGATTGAACTGAGCGTCAGGCCGGTGACCTCGACACATGGACCACATCAGGTATTCATGGGCGATCGCAGCATTGTGTTTCAGGATGCGGTCGGGGACCGGATAGTTGTCACCGATGATCGAATCCGTCAGCTCATGCACAAACTCATCGGCGTCGAAATCAAATGCAGAAATGGCATGCGCCACGACCTCAAGCAGCGTGTCGACGCCCGGTGTTTCAGAATGATCAGACGCCCAACTCTGTAGCCGTTCATGGCAGCCTTTCTGCGCAGGCATTCCGCCTAAACCAGCAGGATGGTCCATCACGCGTTTGGATTCAGTTATTGCAAATTGACCAAGGGCAAAGAACGCTTCGCGTGGGCGGGTGGCGACCCAGTTGGGATTGCCTCGTCCTGCATTCAGAAAGGCGCTGTTGGCCTTGTGCGCCTCAGCCGATGCCAGTTTGATCAGCTCATCTTTGATCTGAAACGGGCTGAGTGCTTCGTAGTCGTGCAGCGTTACTCTATCCATACCGTGAACCTCTCCAAATCAACTTAAGATCAAAACGACGACCATACCGAAGATGGTCAGCAATGTGTTCCCGATCGCATACGGCATTCCGTAACCCAGCGCCGGGATGCGACTTTGCGCGGCTTCTTGGATCATACCCAATGCAGCTGTGGTGGTCCGAGCGCCGGCGCAGGCGCCGAACAAGATCGCAGGGTGAAACTTGAACACGTAATGTCCGACATAGACCGCAAAAATCATCGGCAGCGAAGTTGCGACGATCCCCCACAGCAACAGCGCAATACCAGCCTGTTGCAGCCCCGCGACAAATCCCGGCCCTGCGGTGATCCCGATCACCGCGATAAAGACGTTCAGACCCAGCGTGTTCATCAACCAGAGCGCCGGGCCAGGTATTCGGCCAAATGTCGGATGAACAGTACGCAGCCAGCCCAGCACCAGCCCGGCCAGAAGTGCACCTCCGGTTGTGGAAAGGCTGATTGGGAAACCACCCATCATGACAGACAGAGTTCCGATGATCCCACCGATGAAAATCCCCCAGCCCACGAAGGCCAGATCCGTGGTGTCTACCGGGCGGTCTGCATAGCCGATCTGGGCAACTGCGGCCTCAACGTGCCGCTTGCTGCCCTGAATTGTGACGATGTCACCTCGATGCACAACGGTGCCTGGCAGCAGCGGCAAATCCTGCATGTTGCGCATCAGTTTCGAGACATAAATGCCCCGCGCAATCGACAATTTGCTTAGTTCTTCAAGCGTCTTGTTATGCACCTCTTTGCTGGTGATCAGCACATCCAGCTTTTCCGATGGAATACTCAGTAGATCAGGCGCATCAGCTTCTGTGAGGTTGGTCTCAAGCAACCCCACCAGATCAGCGCGGCGGCCTGAGAACATCACGATATCTCCGGCTTGCAATGCGGTGTTATCGTCTACCTCAATGATCTTCCCGTCGCGTCTAAGGCGTTCGGCATAGATGCGGATACCGGGCATCAGGTTTTTGACCGGTTGCCCCAGCAGATCGCTACCTTCTGGGATCTCGAAGGCCCGCGCCTCGATCGCGCGATAAGCTGAGACGATGCCATCACCGGTTTCCACCGATGTCGTGCCACCCAGCTTGGCCTCATACTCCTTGCAGGCCGCGACCAGATCGACGCCGATCAGGCGCGGGCCGATCTTGGCCAGAATGATGGCCGACCCGATAGTGCCGTAGATGTAGGTCACCGCATAGGCGATCGGAATCTGGTTAGCATAGGTCTTGGCCTGTTCCGCAGACAGGCCCAGCTGACCGATCTGGTCAGTGGCAACTCCAATAGCCGCCGAAATCGTCTGCGATCCGGCATAAAGCCCCGCTGCATAGCCAAGCTCTAGCCCCGCCACCTTGGCTGCGATGATGGGAATAACAAGGCAAAGCGCGAGCACGCTGAGCGCAAAGAGCACCTCACGCGCGCCGTCTGCCTTCAAACCGCGAATGAACTGCGGTCCGACACCGTAGCCCACGGCAAATATAAACATAATGAAGAATGTCGATTTAACGGCCGAGTCGATGTCAATCTGGGCTTGACCAATCACCACAGCCGCCAGCAACGTTGCGGTGACTGTGCCCAGGCTGAATCCCATCACCTTCCACGGGCCGACTAAGAAACCGATACCGATCGACAAAAATACCGCCAGCTCAGGATAATTCTGTAGAATATTCACCAACCAATTGACCATCATCCACCTCTCAGTTCGTGCGCAAAAGGCATGTGGTGCAAGCGGCGGTGGCGAGGCAGAAATGCGCCCTACAAGCTAATCTATTTGCCGACCAAGCTGCCCATTCGACAAACTCAACCACAATTTGAAATTTCCAGCACACGATACCTCAAGAAGGATACTTGTCCATAATTATCTGAATATTAACCTGTTTTGCTCCCGCACGCCTATCAATACCTTTCGAGGTTTGCCCGGCAGATTCTTGGTATTCAAATGACAGGTTTCGACCAGTTGCACTGTTTCTTTAGCAATCTTCGCCCCGAATTTCACTGTCGCACACTCGCCATGCGTGAGGGTAAAATCTTAGCTTATTTGAACAAATCCATTGCAGGCCCCAAGTGTTTGCCATCACATACGGCTATGACACGGCCGACGATAAATTCTGAGACGAGCGCAACCGGCGTTTACATACGGATATCGGGGGACTTGCGCACGCAATTGTTGGATCGTGTTGAAGGGGATTTTGCGGCGCTTACGCCCAACGGGCAAGATGCTACGATAGACATGTCACAAGTCGAGTCTTTGGATACCGGAGGGGCATGGCTTGTTGCCAACCTCGTACGACGGATGAGTTCCAATGGGACCCAGGTTCGGCTTGAAGGGGTGTCCCCAGCGCATTCTTCGTTGATCGAGACGGTATCGCACAACATACCCGATGCGGCCGGAGAGGAGCTGCCGCCGCAGGGTTTTGTGAACTGGGTTGCTCGGGTCGGTCAAAAGACTTTTGGTGCCTGGCAAGACACGTTGTCGATCGTCGGCTTCCTGGGCCTTACCCTGCATCGCTTGGTTCGAACTTTGATCATGCCCTGGCGGTTGCGGCGTGCTGCATTGTTCTCGCAGATGGAGCAGGTCGGCTTCAAAGCTCTGCCGATCGTTTCCTTGATGGGCTTTTTGATTGGGGTTGTCTTAGCGTTCCAGGGCGCGACTCAGTTAAAACAGTTTGGGGCCGAGATCTTTGTAGTGGAGCTGATCTCAATCTCTATCCTGCGAGAGCTGGGTATCCTGCTAACCGCTATTATAGTCGCAGGCCGTTCTGGATCGGCCTTTACCGCCTCAATCGGCTCCATGAAGGTGCAGGAAGAAATTGATGCGATGCGGACACTCGGCCTTGACCCGATCGAAGTTCTCGTCATCCCGCGTGTCGTAGCCTTGCTTATCATGCTGCCAATCCTGGGATTTGTGGCCGACATGGCAGGTTTAATCGGTGGCGCTTTGATGAGTTGGATCGACCTTGGAGTGAGCCCCGGCATGTTCCTGACCCGGTTGAAGGAAAATACTGGGGTGGCACAACTTGCCGTTGGAATGATCAAAGCTCCTTTCTTCGCGTTGGTGATCGGAGTTATTGCCTGCTGGCAAGCCATGCAGGTCAAAGGCTCATCGGAAAGTGTTGGTCAGCGGACGACAGCCTCGGTCGTGCAATCGATCTTCATGGTAATTGCGATAGACGCGCTGTTCTCGATCTTTTTCTCAGAAATGGGGATATGAGATGGATGGGGCCGCGCTGCAAAACAAAACCCAATCCGATACGAAACGTGAAGCCGTTATTCGTGTGCGCCATCTGACCAATCAGTTTGGAGATCAAGTGGTCCATGACAATCTTGATCTGGATGTCTGGCGTGGTGAAGTTCTGGGTGTTGTCGGTGGCTCGGGCACCGGTAAGTCGGTGCTATTGCGCACGATCGTTGGGTTGAACAAGCCTAAGTCGGGCAGCATCGAAGTTCTGGGTGTTGATGTCCTGAACGGCCCCGAAGAAGAGCGTCAGCGCATCGAAAAAAGCTGGGGTGTCGCCTTTCAGGACGGAGCGCTGTTTTCCTCGCTGACCGTGCTGCAAAACGTGATGGCGCCTCTGCGTGAACATACCGGCATAAGTGAAAAACTGATGGCCGCGCTTGGGGGGCTTAAGATCAGTCTGGTCGGACTACCTCAGCTAAGTTGCAGCAAGTTCCCCTCGGAACTGTCCGGGGGTATGCGAAAACGCGCCGCGTTGGCCCGCGCCCTGTCGTTGGATCCCGAAATCGTGTTTCTGGACGAACCAACCGCTGGGTTGGACCCGATCGGGGCTGCCGCTTATGATGAATTGATTGGTGAACTTCAGCACGCGCTAGGTCTGACTGTGTTTATGGTGACGCATGATCTGGACAGTTTATACGCCATTTGTGACCGCATCGCTGTACTTGCGGAAAAGCGTGTGCTGGTTGAAGGTCCGATAGAAGAGATGACCAAGGTCGACCATCCTTGGGTTCAGGAATATTTCACAGGCCCCCGCGCCCGTGCGGCACAACAGAAGGGGCAGGACAGGTAGAGGCGATGGAGACCCGAGCGAATTATATCCTGATTGGTGCGTTCACCTTGGCAGGCATTCTTGGTGCCTTCGGGTTCTTCCTATGGCTCGCCAAATTCGAAGTAACCCGTCAATACGCTTACTATGATGTTTTGTTCGACAATGTTTCGGGCCTGTCTGCCGCCGGTGGCGTGAACTATAACGGCTTGCCGGTGGGACAGGTAATTTCCCTGGATCTGGACAAAGATGACCCCTCGAAAGTAAGGGTTCGACTTGAGATTGATGCAGGCATCCCCGTCACCAAGGAAACCATCGCGCAATTGCAGTCTCTGGGCGTCACCGGCGTGGCATATGTTGAGTTGTCCGGTGGATCACCAACCGCACAGAAATTGCCCCAGAACAGCGTCATCACAAGCAAGCGCAGCTCGATCCAGTCCTTACTCGAAGGCGCACCCGAGGTTCTGGAAAAGGCGGTCACCCTGCTGGAGAACCTCAATTCCGTTGTAGATGAGAGCAATCGCAAGGCGGTGTCGGATATCCTGAACAATCTGGCGGAAGCGTCGGGCAAACTGGATAAAACACTGACGGATTTCCAGTCGCTTTCGTCCGATCTGGGCGGTGCCGCCAAAGATGTTGGCGAATTCACCAAGAGATTGGATACGTTGGCGAACACGGCCGAAACAACGTTGAGCACAGGAACCGATACGCTCAAGAGCATCAAAGAGACGTCAGAAATTGCCAAAACAACTCTTGAGACTGCAAACACCGCCATTGCCAGCGCTGAAAACGTAATTCAGGAGGAGATTCGACCCTTTATCGAGCGGGGTTCAATCCTTGCCGAAAGGCTGACCCAACTGTCAGATGAGGGCAGCCTGACACTTGGCGTGATAAGTGAAACTGTTCTGAACGCAAACACGACCCTTGAATCGGTTACATCCACGATGAACTCGGCCAAAGGGGCGCTAGACTCGGCCGAGCGAGCATTCGACTCGGCCAATCGCGTGATGGACGAGGATATCTCTCCGGTCGCAGCCGATGTAAGTAAGGCCGCCAATCAAGTCGCGGAAACCGTTTCGAACATAACCGAAAAAATCGACGAAATATCAGACGACGTCCTGAGCGCTTCTAAATCGGCGTCAGATCTGTTGGGTACGATCGATGGCGTCGTTCAGGATAACCGCCGTCAGGTCTCGGATTTCTTGCGTGTTGGCTTGCCTCAGTTTATCCGCTTCATCGAGGAATCGCAGCGTCTTGTGATTAGTCTCGACCGACTGGTCGACAAGGTCGAACGCGACCCCGCCCGCTTTTTGTTAGGCACCCAAGCATCGGAGTTTCGTCAATGATACGGCCCTTAACACTGTCTCTGATACTGGCCGCAATGACGGGTTGCACTGGCCTGGGAACGCTGCGGCAAGCCTCAAAGCCCAACGATCTCTATTTGCTAACCCCAAAGAGCACGTTCTCGTCTTCGCTGCCACGCATACAGAAACAGATCGTTGTTGAGGAACCCACAGCGACGGCAGCGGTAAACACCGATCAGATCGCCGTTCAGCCAACCTTGCTGCAAGTTCAATACCTACCTCGTGCCCGTTGGGTGGATCGCGCGCCATTGATCGTTCAGGCGCTGATGGTCGAAAGCTATGAAAACTCCGGCAAGGTTGCGGCCGTGGGGCGATCGACGGTTGGCCTGCGGGCTGATTATGTGATTGCACCCGATTTGCGCGAGTTTCAGGGCATAGTCGTCAGCGAAACGGGAGACTCAAAAACGGTGCGCGTGGAAGTGCGCATCAACATTAAGATCATCGATGAGTACGAGGACAAGATTATCGCCTCCAGCTCGTTCACAGAAAACGTAATGGCCACAACTGATCAGACCCCTGATCTAGTCGAAGCGTTTGATGTGGCCTTGGGCCGGACCATGCGGGATGCGGTCGAATGGAGTATCCGCAAAATTAACACTCACGTGCTGAACAACCCACGTTCAAGCCCAAGCTAGGGGTTGTCAGAACTGGTTGGCCGAAGCTGCCTGCCAGTCCGCAGCATATTCCTGCGGCACGGTTTTGCCCAGCAAAGCGTCTTCTTCCAGGAAGCTGTAAAGCTCAGCGTAAGATCGTTCTCCCTCATCTGCCATGCGACGGAGGATATCGCTGGGTCGCAATTCAGAAACCTTGGCTTTGCCCATAGCACCCAAGATCTCGCGGAAGCTTTCCAATGTCGCGTCATGGAACCGGTGCACACGCTGACGTTTCTGCGGCACGTTTACCGCTCGGCCCCGGATCGGATCCTGCGTCGCCACGCCCGAAGGGCACCGATTGGTATTGCAGTGCAGTGCTTGAATGCACCCAACGGCAAACATCATCGCCCGCGCCGCGTTGCACATATCAGCACCCAAGGCCATTTTCTCGACCATGTCGAAACCCGTCGCAACCTTGCCCGAGCAAATCACGCGCACCTTGTCGCGCACTCCAATCCCACGCAGGCAATTGTTTACAAAGATCAACCCTTCGTTCAGGGGCACCCCCAGACGGTTGGTAAATTCAACCGGCGCCGCGCCGGTCCCTCCTTCGGCACCATCAACGGTGATAAAATCGGGCAGTATGCCGGTTTCCAACATGGCTTTACAGATCGCCATGAATTCCGAAGGTTGGCCGATGCACAGTTTGAAGCCAATCGGCTTACCGCCAGACATTTCCCGCAGATGCTGAACAAATTGCATCAACCCTGTCGGCCCATCGAACGCCGAGTGTATAGGGGGTGAAATTACATCCTGATGCACAGGGACGCCTCGGATTTCCGCGATTTCCTCGTCCACCTTTGCGGCCGGCAATACCCCTCCATGAGACGGTTTTGCCCCTTGTGAAAGCTTAATCTCGATTGCCTTCACCACATCCAATTTGGCTTTTTCGGCGAATTTGTCCTTGTCGAACCCCCCATCGGCGGTACGACATCCAAAATACCCTGTTCCGATTTGCCAGATGATGTCGCCACCCTCAGCCAGATGGTGCGGGGATAGCCCTCCTTCGCCGGTATTATGTGCAAACCCGCCATCCTTAGCACCACCGTTCAGTGCCCGGATCGCATTTGCACTGAGTGCACCAAAGCTCATCGCTGAAACATTCAGGCGCGAAGCGTTATAGGGTTTGTCGCACTGAGGCCCGCCAAGCATAATCCGTTCCTCACTTTCATCGACATGTTTTGGCGAAAGTGAATGATTTGAACGATGATAACCGACACTCAGTATGTCGTACTGAGTCCCGAATGCCTGTGTATCCACCTGCCCTTTGGCGCGGGAATAGACCAGACTGCGGATAATCCGATTGAATGGTCGGCCACTTTCGTTGGTTTCCACAAAATACTGCCGGATTTCGGGGCTGACAAATTCCAGCATATAGCGGAAGTGGCCGAGAACAGGATAGTTATTCAATACGTTATGCTTGGTCGTCAGCATATCGTACATTCCTACAATCGCGTACGGGATCAGAATGACCAACAGCCAATTCGCAGGGGACCAGAAATACCCCAACAATAGGGTAAGTGGCAGGACCACAAAGCTGAGCACATAATATAGTCTGCGAACAATCATCCCTGACCTCCCTGGGTGGCGTAAAGAGCTGTGTATCCTCGGCTGGATCGTGGGCCCGAAGCCCGGCAGATGTTCTCAAACGTGAACCAGATTCAACTGAATTTGCAAGACCTTGCTAATCGGTCGTTAGTAACGGTTGAGTTAGCAAGGGCAGTTGATCGGTCCATTCGCAATCTATATGCGGGATAAGACACAGGTAAGAGCGGGATCAATCTAAGTGTCACAAACTGCACCTGCCCTCAGGCGTAGTGCCCAGATGTACGCAGCCGTCTTTGTTGGTGGCGCTGCGGGTTCGCTGCTGCGCGAACTGTTCACGGTGCCGATACCCGGTGCTCCATTCCTGACAGAGACGTTCGGTATTAACATTGTGGCCTGCTTCATCCTTGGCTGGCTCTATTCTATCCGCCACAAAGTTCATGCACATGTGCTGCACTTGGGTGCTGTTGGGTTTTGCGGCGGCCTTTCTACTTTTTCGTCATTTGTGGCCGAGTTGGAGCGTTTGGCCGAAACCACCGGTTGGTACGTCATCACCGCCTTCGGGGCAGAAATTGCAATTGGCTTAACCGCAGCGGCTTTGGGTGAAGCGTTGGGTCGAAAGTACTTGCCTTGGAGGCATCCAGAATGAACGACCTGTATCTGCACGTCATGTTTGCGCTGGGAGGAGGAGCAGGTGCCGTACTGCGCCACTGGTTGACGCTTCAGGTGACCCACGATCTGCCTTACGCTACACTGATTGTGAATGTGGCAGGCAGCCTGTTGCTTGGTCTCTGGGTTGGTTATCTCGGCGGGGAAATCGAAATGAGCGAGCAACAGAACCGATTGGTATTCGGCTTTTGCGGTGGCTTCACAACGTTTTCCAGCTTTGCTTATCAGTCACTGCAGTTGAACCGTGAAAGAACCATCGCGTTCGCAGCTGGCAACATTATTCTCAGTCTGGTTTTATGCTGGATCGCGCTTTGGTTAGGATTGGTCCTGATGGCCTGACCAATCGAGTTACCGGTTATGGAACCAACGATAGTGGTGAGAAGAACCACTCCTGATGCGGCTACAAGCGGGTCAGGGCTTAGCGGTTCACATCATCTGCATGTGCATCCGGATGGCCAAATTACCTAGAATCCAGACCGTCCCGCCGATGATAATCAATAAGACCAGCGTTGAGAAAAGGATCAGGTCCAGATCCTCTCGGCTGCTGCGCCGCCTGTCGATATGAAGAAAGTACACCAACTGCACAACCAACTGTGCCAAGCCCAGTAGGCCGATGCTAAGATAGACCCCTTTGGTTTCAATCCCGTATCGGTGAGCGATTAAGAAGACCGCCAGCGTCAGCAGAAGAGACCCACCATATCCGATAACATATCGGCGACGCTCTCGCTTGTGCAGGTCAGCGCGTCTATCCATAGGTCAGCCCTCCGAAATACACAATTGTGATGATGCCGACCCAGATCAGATCAAGGAAGTGCCAGAACAATGCCAGTCGCACCATACGGGACATCAACAAGTCAGTTAGTCCGAACATTCTTAGCTGAATGCCCAAGACGATCAGCCACAGACACCCCGACGCGACATGCAGACCGTGCAGTGGCACAAGGCCATAGAAAGCCGACAAAAATCCGCTGCGCTGAGGGATACCGCCCTGGGCTGCCATGCTCAGAAAATCGCGGATCTCCAGAACCAGAAAGCTAAGCCCCAGCACCAGTGTTACCCCAAACCACAGAACGATCCGCGCTCGCGGCAAGTTATATTTCAACGCCAGCATTGCCAGCCCCACGGTCAGACTGCTGGTCAACAATATCAGGGTTTGAGCAAAGATGCTTTTCAGATCAAACAACTCATGTGGTCCGGGCCCACCCGCCTGTGCATCAATCATCGTGATGTAGATCGCGAACATCAGGCCGAAATAGACCAGATCGCTCATAAGAAAGACCCAGAAGCCAAAAGTGACAACCTCGGTGGCTTTGTGGGCGCTCGCATGGCCTTCGCCAAGGTTGATGCCCGGATAGCTTTGCGTGGGTGCGCGCCTCATGTCACGGCCTCCATATCCGGGCGTGCGAGACCGCGATTTTCTGGGGCAATTTCATAATCGCGATCCACTGCTGCAGTGCTATGGACAAGGTCCAGCCAAGCTTCATGGTCTTTGCGGACCTCTTCGGCAGGAATGATGATTTCGGTGCTGGTATCAAAGCTCCAGATGATAATTGCCAGGATGATAGCAATAGTCATCAGGAGCGCCAGCCACCAAATCCACCAGACCAGTGCGAACATCCAGACACCGCTGAGCACGCAGAGGATGAACCCGATGCCGGTATTGCGCGGCATCTCGATATCTTCATAGGCCTCAGGTTTGGGATAGGCTGCAGCACGCTCTTTAGCGGCGGCAAAGTTGTCGCGGTCGGTGACCTGTGGGACGATGGCAAAGTTGTAAGGCGGTGGTGGAGACGGGATCGACCATTCCAGTGTACGCCCATCCCACGGATCACCTATCGGAGCACGGGTTTGTTCACGATTGCGGATACTGACCCAAAGTTGAATGAGGATCGAGAACAACCCGCAGGTGATGACCAATGCACCAACTACGGCAATGATCATGTAGGGGTGAAAGCTCGGGTCCTCCCAACTGTAGGACCTGCGCGGCATTCCCATCAAACCAACAAAGTAAAGCGGCATAAAAGTCAGCAAGAAACCCACGGTCCAGCAGACGACCGAGACGCGTCCCCAGAATTCGTTGAGACGAAAACCGAAGGCTTTCGGGAACCAATAATTATAGCCCGCGAGCAGCGCAAACAGTACTCCGGGCAAAAGGACGTTGTGGAAATGCGCCACAAGGAACAACGTGTTGTGGACCTGATAGTCAATCGTCGGATTGGCCAGGATTACCCCGCTAAGGCCACCAATCACGAACAGCATCAAAAAGGCTAGACCATAGAGCATCGGAACGGAAAACCGTATCCGCCCGCGATAGAGCGTGGCCATCCAGTCATAGACTTTCACGCCGGTTGGGATCGCGATCAGCATCGTCGCAATGCCGAATACCGCGTTGATCAGCGCGCTTTGGCCCATGGTGAAGAAATGATGCAGCCATACTGTGAAAGACAATACTGCAATCGACATCGTGGCAATGACCAGCGAGTTGTAGCCATAGAGACGCTTGGCCGAAAAAGTGGCAAAGACTTCGGAATAGATACCATATGCTGGCAAGACCAGCAGATAGACCTCTGGGTGACCGAACAGCCAGAACAGGTTGGCATAGTTCATCATGTTTCCACCAAGATCATTGGTGAAGAAATGGAAATCCAGATACCGATCAGCGGCCAGCAACAGCGCCGCCACGCCAAGGGGCGGCATGGCAAAGACGATCAGGATTGAGCTACAGATGATCGTCCAGCAATACATCGGCAGCCGCATGAATTTCATCCCAGGCGCACGCAGCTTGTAAATTGTAACGGCAAAATTGATACCAGTGAGAGTGGTGCCTACGCCCGAGACAACAATGGCCCAAATCCAATAATCCGGCCCGACGCCGGGATTGAACGCGGCGCCTGTGTAAGGCGGATATGCGGTCCAACCTCCGGTCGAAAACTCGCCAACCACCAGCGAGACCATCAACATCATGCCGGACGATACCGTCAGGCCAAGGCTGATTTGGTTCATAACCGGAAATGCAACGTCCCGCGCGCCGATCATCAACGGAACCAGATAGTTTGCCACTCCAAAGACAAAGGGGACGGCAACGAAGAAGATCATGATGGTGCCGTGGGTGCTGAATAGCTCGGCGAAATGTTCGGGCTTCAGAAATCCATCGCCCGGACCTGCCGCCTGTTGGGCCCGCATCACAACACCTTCCAACACGCCCCTTGCCAGCATGACGATGGCAAAGACGATATACATGATGCCGATTTTCTTGTGATCAGCGCTGGTCAACCAATCCCGCCAGAGAGGGCTCCAAAGGCGAAACCACGTTAGCAGGAACAGCACCGTCAAAGCGCCCACTATCACTATTCCGGCCGCAGCGTTGGCGATGATTTCATTGGCATCGGGCGCCCGGATGAGCCCGGTGATCGGCAACGCATCCCAACTCAGGCGACCCAAAATGCCAGTCTCGACTGAAGTCATTGTTTTGCCTCCGACCCGTACGCAGTGGTGCCGGGTTGCTGGCCAAGGGCAAGAGGCTCCCCGCTGTGATAACGATGCAGGATCGAGCGGAACAAATCACCTTCTTGCAGTGTAAAATAAAGCGCGTTCAGCGGCATGAGTTCGGTTCCTAACGCCGCCTGAACTTCGTCCCGATCCGTGCGCATGGCCAGTGTCTGATACGTGTCTTTTGTCAACGGAATACCATGCGCCCGGACGCTGGCGACCCAGTCCTCGAAATCAACGGGTTGCATGGCCTGCGTTAGAAACTTCTGCTTGGTGAACCCGCGACCATTATACTGCGTGTTCTCACCCTGCATCGTATTGGGCGTGTCGGCCACCACATGCAGTTGCGTTGTCATGCCAGGCATGGCGTAGATTTGCCCAGCCAATGCAGGGATCATAAACGATTGCATCACTGTGTCGGTCGTCAGCGTAATCGCGACCTGCTTTTTGATGGGGATGCCAAACTCTCCGACTGTAGCGATTCCAAGATCGGGATAGATGAACAACCATTTCCAATCGAGGCCAACCACCTGCACCTGCAAGGCAGGCTCCTCCCCGAATGGGGCGGCATAGGGATCGAGACGGTATGTGGTTTTCCAAAGGTAGAACGACAGGATCGCCACAATCAGCACCGGTACACCCCACATCAATACCTCAAGCTTTGCCGAGAAATCCCAATGCGGTTTGTAATATGCGTTTCCACCATTGCGTCGGCGATACCTATAAGCGACCAGCGGCACCAAGACCAAAACCGGGATCACCGCAATTAGGATCAGAGCGGTCGCTCGCAGAAGATGCTTTTTTTGGATCTCGGCGATTGGCCCCTGTGGGTCGATGAAACTATCACTAGCCCCAACTGCCTGCACTGTCAGCAACAGCGCAACTAGCGTCACCAGAGCGGACACTGCGATCGAAGACATCCGGGAAAAGGTCACGCCTGATGATCCTCTTACGGCGGGGGTTCCCGGCAACTATCGACAGAGTCACGGATTTTCTCAAGGACTTTTGCAATTTTGCTCCTAAAGGCGCTTGTTGACACCACCTCACGGGCGCGCAAGATCGGTTCCATGCGTTTCGTTTTCACTGTTCTCTTCCTGATTGTTCTGGCAGCTCCTTTGTTGGCGCAGGATCGTGTTCTGGTTGAACGTCAGTTTCAGAGCTGGCTGCAACAAACCGTCTGGCCACAAGCAAAGGCAAAGGGTGTTTCCAAGCAAACTTTTCGGCAAGCTTTTGATGGGGTGAAACTAAATTGGGATCTGCCGGATCTGGTGCCGCCGGGCAGCCCTCAAAAAACACCAAAGGTGCAGCGTCAAGCCGAGTTTGGTTCGCCGGGTCGGTATTTTAATGCCGGATCCGTACAGGGCGCCACGTCGGTCGGCCGTAAAATGGCCAGACGTCACGCAGATACCCTGGCACACGTCGAAGCTGAAACCGGTGTGCCTGCAAGGATCATTCTGGCCATTTGGGGACGCGAGAGTGGATATGGTCAGGTACCAATCCGACACGATGCATTTCAGGTTCTGAGCACGAAAGGGTTCATGAGCACGCGCGCCGACTATTTCACCGCAGAACTGATCGCAGCACTGCAAATTGCCGAAGCGGGTCATGCGCAAGGAAGAGAACTAAAGAGCAGTTGGGCAGGAGCATTGGGTCAGCCACAATTCATGCCAACAAATTTTCTGACCTATGCGCGTGATGGCGACGGCGATGGCAGAGCGGATATCTGGGGTTCAGCCGCAGATACTATTGCGTCGATTGGAGTCTATCTTGAAGAGCACGGATGGATTGCGGATCGCGATTGGGGATTTGAGGTTAATCTGCCCAATACCGTTTCATGCGCCCTAGAGGGGCCTGATCAAGGGCGTCTTATCCGGGATTGGGCAGCAATGGGCGTCAGCCGTGTTTCCGGCAAACCTTTTCCAGCGCACGAACTGGCTGCCGAAGGTTATCTGATGATGCCCGCAGGTCGCAGCGGCCCGGCTTTCATCGTCACGCCTAATTTTTATGTCCTCAAAGACTATAATACCAGTGACCTCTACGCTTTGTTTGTGGGCCATGTCGGCGATCGCATCCAATACGGTGTTGGCGATTTTCGCGGGCGCTGGGGTGACGTCGGTAACCTCTATCGGTCGGACATCGCAACAATGCAGCAAGTGCTTGTTGAACAGGGTCATGATGTAGGCGGCATCGATGGTCTGCCTGGATATAAAACCCGGCGTTCGATCGGTCGCTGGCAAGCCGCATCAGGCCGTGCCCCGACATGTTTTCCAAATGACCATTTGAAGGCAGCGCTGAAGCCCTGAAATTTGCCCTGATTCGCCATTTGCGCGTGTTGACGAAAACCCATTCGCCCTTTGCAATTTGTATGACTTCACGAAAATGTCACCAAAGCAAAGCGTTTCAGAATAATCTTTCGATGCTCCCTTACGTTACGGTTTCAATCGATCTTTGAGCCGGCAATGCGACTTAAAACCCTTTACCTTTCTCCAAAAACCAGCAGATTTTGCAGCAGTGAAAGAGAACTTTCGCAATCGGCTTTCCGACGCTGCCTAATGGAAATGGTCTGAAATTTGGACTCTGCCGCGATCTAGATCAAGGTGAACGCACGGCAATTGTCGGAGACACACAGGTAGATGGGTATCCGCTGCAATAGCAGGATTGCCCAACGCCACATAATAATGGGAGTAATCACATGCACAAAATTGTCCGTACTTCATTGGCGGGGCTGTTGTCCTCGACCATCATAACTGGCGCAGCAATCGCCGCAGGAACCCACCCCGAAACCGGCGAAGCGCTGGCGGATGACCAGACGTTTATCTATCGCATTCTGGACGAGCACAGCTCGGTCGACCCGCAAGTGGTTGAAGATGTGTCGGGCGCCGAAATCGTGCGCGACTTGTTCGAAGGTCTCATGAACCAGGACGAAGATGGTAATCTGGTCCCCGGCGTTGCCACCGAATACTCGGTCAATGACACCAAGGATGTGTATACGTTTACCCTCCGCGATAACGCGAAATGGTCAAACGGAGATCCGGTTACCGCAGGTGACTTCGTTTTTGCATGGAAACGTGCTGTCGATCCTGAGCTGTCATCGCCCTACGCGTGGTTCATGGAACTGATGTCGATTGAAAACGCGGCTGAGATCATTGCGGGTGAAAAATCAGTGGATGATCTGGGTGTCAAAGCCATTGACGACCACACTCTAGAAGTCACACTGAGCACGCCCCTCCCCTATTTCCCTCAGATGACCACGCATTCGACAACCTTCCCTGCGCCGCAGAAAGTGATTGAAGAATTCGGCGATGCATGGACCAAGCCGGAAAACATCGTATCGAACGGCGCCTATGTCCTGACAGAGCATCTGCCACAGGAACGTTCGGTGCGTGAGCGCAACGAGATGTACTGGGACAATGACAACACCATCATCGAAAAAGTTGTGGCATTGGTCATCAATGACGAGAATGTCGCCCTGACACGCTACCTTGCGGGCGAGTTGGATCGCACCGAAGTTCCTGCTGGTCAGTTCCCGCGCCTGCAGCAGGAGCATCCGGATGAAGCCATCAGCTTCCCTCGTTTGTGCAACTATTACTATACCTTCAACGTCTCTGACAGCGGTCCCGAAGCGTTCAAGGACCCCAACGTCCGTCAGGCCCTGTCGCTGGCCGTGGATCGCGCGATCATCACTGAGAAAGTGATGGCCGGTGGTCAGCCCCAGGCTTACACGTTCGCACCCGCCGCCACTGCCAACTTTACGGTTCCGGACGTGGAGATGGCTTCGATGAGCCAGGCTGAGCGCGATGAGCTTGCAAAAGAGTTGCTGGCAGGAGCGGGCTATGGTCCGGATAATCCGCTGAGCTTCGAGATGGTTTACAACACCTCAGAAGCGCACAAGAAAGTGGCCGTGGCACTCAGCCAGATGTGGAAGCAGAAGCTGGGCGTCAATGCCGAACTGGCAAACATGGAGTGGAAAGTATTCCTGGAAGAGCGCGGTAATCAGAACTTCGAACTGGCTCGTGGCGCATGGTGTGGTGACTATAACGAAGCCTCGACCTTCCTTGATCTGCTGCAATCGGATTCCGGTTACAACGACGGTAAGTACAACAACGCACGCGTTGATGAGCTGCTGGCCGAAGCCAAAACTTCGGATGATCCGGCACCGCTTTATACCGAAGTAGAGCGGATTATTGCACAGGAAACTCCTGTAATCCCGATCTATCACTACGCAGGCGTTTACATGATGGACAGCGATGTAGGGAACTGGCCCGTCAACAACGTCGAACAAAACTGGTATTCGAAGAACCTGTACAAGGTCGCCGAATAATCGTCATAGAACCACGCCCTGTCCCGGAGGTATCCGGGGCAGGGCCAATAAACATGGGGGCATGAAATGCTTGCCTACAGTCTGCGGCGACTGCTGATCGCCATTCCGACGATCCTGTTGCTGATCGTCGCCTGTTTTTTCCTGATGCACGTAGCACCCGGCGGGCCATTTACCTCAGAACGGCCGCTGCCGCCGCAGGTTCTGGCCAATATTGAGGCGCGCTATGGGTTGGACCAACCGTTGTGGAAACAGCTCTGGGACTACCTGTACAACATCGTCGTGCATTTTGATTTCGGCCCGTCCTTCAAGTTCAAGGACAGGGACGTCAACGACATTATCGCTCAAGGGTTTCCGATTTCCCTGACCTATGGCTCGCTTTCATTTCTTGTTGCAACTGCCGTTGGTGTAAGCCTTGGGATCGCCGCCGCGATCAAACACAATAGCTGGATTGATTATTTTGCTGTTGGTCTTGGTATCGCAGCGCAAGCTCTGCCAAACTTCATCATGGGGCCGATCCTGATCCTTACCTTCACCCTGTGGCTGGGCTGGTTGCCGGGAGGCGGCTGGAACGGAGGCCAATGGCAATATCTGGTCATGCCGGTGATTGCGCTGGCAACATCCTATATGGGTTCGATTGCACGGATCACGCGTTCGTCGATGCTCGAGGTTCTGAACTCGAACTTCATCCGTACTGCGCGCGCCAAGGGCTTGCCGACCAGAACCGTAATTTGGCGTCATGCGTTGAAACCTACGTTGTTGCCGGTTGTCTCATATCTCGGGCCGGTGTTCGTCTACGTGCTTACGGGTTCAGTCTTTGTCGATATCTATTTCTCGACCGGTGGTCTGGGTCAGGCCTACGTTGGCTCTGCACTGTCTCGTGACTATGCGGTGCTCTTGGGGGTTACCATTCTCTATGGCGCATTGACCGTTGTCGTGAACCTTCTGACCGACCTGGCTTATGCCTGGTTTGATCCGAAAATTCGTTACTGAGGGGCAGGCTCATGCTAGGAAAATCTCAAAAAGCCGCCCATCTGGCCGAAGAAATCACAGATTACACGGTCATTCAGGGGCGCTCGCTCTGGCAGGACGCACGTATGCGTTTTGTCCGCAACAAGGCCGCAATGGCCAGTGTTTTTGTTTTGGGTCTGATCGTGCTGTTCACGATTATCGGACCATATTTTGCAGCCTGGTCCAACGAAGAGATCGACTGGAACGTAATGGGTGACGTACGCGGCATGGGAATGCCCTCGATCGAGACTGGTCACTATTTCGGTGTCGATGATCTGGGGCGCGACCTTTACAGCCGTGTCATTCAGGCGACCACCACATCGCTACTGGTTGGTCTGATTGGGGCTGCAACTGCGTTGATCGTTGGCACTTGCTATGGCATTGCCGCTGGTTATATCGGAGGGCGTACCGACAGCGCCATGATGCGCTTTGTCGACATACTTCTGGCGATCCCGGCAACTCTGATCATCATCCTTCTGCTGGTCGTGGCGGGGCGGTCCTTTTTCATGCTGTTCATCGCGTTGGGTGCAGTCGGTTGGTTGACCATGGCGCGGATCGTTCGGGGGCAAACCCTGACGCTGAAGAACCGCGAATTCATCGAAGCCGCTCGTGCCGCCGGTGTCAGTGAGTTTACCATCATGTATCGCCACATTCTGCCCAACCTGTTGGGCGTTGTGATCGTGTACGCCTCGCTGTTGGTCCCCGAAATGATCCTGACTGAAAGTTTCATTTCGTTTTTAGGTCTCGGGATTTCTGAACCCTACACCTCTTTGGGCCGCCTGATTGCCGAAGGTGCCGGGACTATGGGCTATGGCACTTTGTGGCAGCTTCTTTATCCCCTGACATTCTACGTCGCCATCATCATCACCATGTTTTTCATCGGTGATGGTTTGCGTGACGCGCTGGACCCGAAGGATCGCTGATATGAGTCTATTTTCCATCAAAGACCTGAGCGTGCAGTTCGACACCCCGGATGGCATCGTCGAAGCCGTCAAGGGCATCAGTTTCGACATCAATCCAGGCGAGTGTCTGGGCATCGTCGGCGAAAGCGGGTCGGGCAAAAGCCAGACCTTCATGGCAGCGATGGGGCTATTGCCTCCAGCTGGCCGCGCAACGGGGTCTGCCATGCTGAACGGTCAGGAAATACTGAACCTGCCAGTGAACAAGCTGAACCGCATCCGCGGCGATGATGTCGGTATGATCTTTCAGGACCCGCTCACCGCCCTGACCCCGCATTTGCGGGTGGGTCAACAGATGCGCGAAGTGTTGCAGGTTCATGAGGGTTTGCAGGGTTCGGCTGCCAAAGCACGATGCCTTGAATGGCTGGACCGCGTCCGCATCCCCGAGGCGAAACGGCGACTGGATCAGTACCCGCACGAGCTGTCGGGCGGGATGCGCCAGCGGGTCATGATCGCGATGTCGATGCTGTGCAACCCGAAATTGCTGATCGCGGATGAACCCACAACGGCGCTGGACGTCACCGTACAGGCCGACATTCTGGACCTGATGGTGCGACTGCAAAAAGACGAAGGCACAGCCATTGCTTTGATCACCCATGACATGGGCGTCGTCGCGCGGATGTGCGACCGCATACAGGTCATGCGCCTTGGTCAATTTGTCGAGGCCGGGGAAACCCGTGAAGTCTTTCGCGCTCCGCAACATGAGTACACCCGCACCCTGCTTGAGGCGATGCCTCGCATCGACGCCGGTGACGCGCCCAAATCCTTGGGCAAGACCGAAGAGCCGCTGCTGCGCGTTGACGACGTCAAGGTTCATTTCCCAATCCATGTTCCGGGCGGATTGTTCGGCCACAAGGTACCGCTCAAGGCCGTGGATGGTGTCAGCTTTGATATTCGCAAGGGCGAAACGCTGGGTGTTGTGGGTGAATCCGGTTGCGGCAAGTCCACGCTGGCGCGGGCGGTTCTGCAACTGATCGAACCCAGTGCGGGCAACGTCAGCTGGCTGGGCCATCCGATCGTCGGGTTGAAACGGTCCGAGTTGAATAAATACCGCAAGGATCTGCAGATTGTATTCCAGGATCCACTCGCCAGCCTTGACCCACGGATGACAATCTCGGCCTCGATCGCGGAACCATTAAAAACCTATCGACCAGACCTGACGGAACGCGAACGTAAGGACCTGGTCGCCGAGATGATGGAACGTGTTGGCCTGCCAACCAATATGATCAACCGTTATCCACATGAACTGTCAGGTGGGCAAAATCAGCGCGTCGGAATCGCTCGGGCAATGATCAACAAACCAAAGTTGATCATTTGCGATGAAGCCGTTTCGGCACTGGACGTGTCCATTCAGGCTCAGATCGTGGAATTGTTGCGAGAATTGCAACAAGAGTTCGGTTTGTCGATGATTTTCATTAGTCATGACCTGTCAGTTGTACGCGCAGTGTCTAACCGAATCATGGTTTTGTACTTGGGTCGCATTGTCGAATTGGGCGATGGTGAAGTAATATGTTCTGAACCAATACACCCCTACACCAAATCCCTGATATCGGCGGTTCCGATTCCTGATCCGGATGTTGAGCGTAACCGTCAAAGGCTTAAAATACCAGGTGAATTACCGTCTCCGATGGATCCCAAGGCCACATTGCGTTTCTTACCCAGCAAGTTGTCCTCGGGTGAAACGGACTATGTCCCGCGGCTTAGCGAAATCGCTCCTGACCATTTCGTTGCCGAACATGATCCGCTTGATGCGATTATGGCTAACTCCTGACTATTCGCGCCCCGAAGCTTGAAGGTTTCAGGGGCGCGAATCCTACTTTTCGTCGCACCAAGTACTCCGTGTACCTTGGCTAGAACCACGTTTGGGTGTGTTTCGTTTTGACTCTGTGTGCAGGTTAATGGCAGATTCCATCGTGCCCGCTGCACTACTGTCGGGTGAGATTGATTGATGCGAATTTAAGTTTTATGTGAGAACCCCAGCGCCTGCAAAGCGCTCGGGCAGACTATGGAAATCATGAGGTAACATGGCACGCAAAGTCACAAAGGCTATTTTCCCCGTCGCGGGTATGGGGACGCGCTTTTTACCGGCGACCAAATCGGTGCCAAAAGAGATCATGACTTTGGTCGATAGACCGCTGGTTCAATATGCAATTGACGAAGCGCGGGCAGCCGGGATCACCGAGTTTATCTTCGTGACGTCACGCGGGAAGTCAGCGCTTGAGGATTACTTTGACCACAACCTTGTGTTGGAGCAGGACTTGAAATCCAAGGGCAAAGACGATTTGCTTGAGATATTGAACGCGACCAATATGGAAAGCGGCGCGATCGCCTATATTCGGCAGCACAAGGCGCTGGGGCTTGGACATGCAGTTTGGTGTGCACGGCGGCTGATCGGAGATGAGCCTTTTGCGGTAATGCTGCCCGATGATGTTATTGGTGCAGACAAACCCTGCTTGCAGCAAATGGTTGAAGCCTATGAGGAAACCGGCGGCAATATGGTTGCTGCGATGGAAGTTCCAAACGAAAAGACAAGCTCTTACGGTATTTTGGATACAGGCCAAAACGTCGGTACGGTTGTCCGAGTCAAAGGTATGGTAGAAAAGCCAAAACCTGAGGAGGCACCATCAAATCTCGCCGTCATTGGTCGTTATATTTTGGGCCCCTCGGTACTGTACAATTTGAACAAGAAGAAGAAAGGCAGCGGAGGCGAAATCCAGCTGACTGACGCGATCGCCGAGGATATCGGAAATGGCGTTCCTGTATTTGGTTACAAATTCGAAGGCCAACGATTTGATTGTGGCTCAAAGGCCGGTTTCCTTCAGGCCACGGTATCGTTTGCGCTGGCCCGCGAGGATCTGCGTCAAGATTTAAGTCAGTATCTGCATGATATCGTTTCGTCGGACCAGGCCGCGCAATAGGTAAGATGCTTCAACCAGTTGGCATTCATTGCAATAGCTCGACCCCAAGAACGCAGAGAGCGAGGGCAGCATGAGGACCGTCTATCCGGTAATTTTATGTGGTGGCTCCGGAACACGGTTATGGCCCCTGTCGCGCAAAAGCTACCCAAAACAATTCGTGCCGCTGATTGGTGAAACCAGCCTTTTGCAGCAATGTGCAAAGCGTCTGAAAGGACCCGTCGAAACGCCTTACGCAAAGCCGTTGCTGTTAACCAATGAAGCATTTCGTTTCGTTGTACCTGAGCAGTTGATGGCCGTTGGAATTGACCCAGGCCCGATCCTTATTGAACCTGAAGGGCGCAACACCGCTCCGGCTGTCCTGGCGGCAGCTCTGCACCTTTCGTCCAGCGATCCCGATGCATTGATGCTGGTGGCGGCGTCCGATCACGTCATTCCGGATGCTCAGGCCTTTCACGAGGCAGTTGCGGAAGGTATCCGTACGATTGATGAGCGCGGAGACCTTGTTACATTCGGAATCACGCCTGACCGGCCAGAGACTGGATATGGTTATCTCAAACTTCGGCAAATTCCCGACGCGTCGGGTGCGTCGATTCCTCTCGATCGATTTGTTGAAAAGCCCGACCTGAAGAGCGCCGAAACGATGGTGTCCGAAGGTAGTTACCTTTGGAATTCCGGCATCTTTCTGTTTGCGGTCCGCGATATCCTTGCGGCCTATGACCAACATGCGCCGGATCTTGTAGCTCCGGTTCAGAACGCTGTTGATCAGGCGCAGTCTGACCTGGGCTTTCTGCGGCTTGAATCCATCGCTTGGAACTCAGTTCAGGACATATCGATCGACTATGCGGTTATGGAAAAGGCCAGCAACCTCAGCGTTGTTCCTTATGCAGCCGGGTGGTCAGATGTAGGCAGTTGGTCGGCGGTGCAGGAGCTCAGCAACCCTGATGCAAATGGGGTCGCTACCGCCGGTGAAGTCACTGCCATTGATTGCCACAATGTGCTGGTGCGCTCAGAATCTCCTGCACAGGAGGTCGTGGCGATGGGGCTGGAAAACGTGATTACAGTCGCGATGCCCGATGCGGTTCTGGTGGCCAGCATGGACCGCGCGCAGGATGTCAAACAGGCCGTCACAGCCTTGAAAGCAAAGGGTGCCAAGCAGGCGGAATCCCTGCCGGTCGATCACCGACCCTGGGGGTGGTTCGAAAGCCTCGTTATCGGAGACCGGTTCCAGGTCAAGCGTATCCATGTCCATCCCGGTGCTTCGCTGAGTCTGCAATCTCACCATCATCGGTCCGAGCACTGGATCGTCGTGGAGGGCACCGCCGAAGTGACGATAAATGACGATGTTCAGCTGGTGTCAGAAAACCAGTCGGTCTATGTGCCTTTGGGTGCGGTTCACCGGATGATGAACCCCGGCAAAGTCCCGATGGTCCTGATCGAAGTACAAACCGGGACCTATCTGGGTGAAGACGACATTATTCGCTATGAAGATGTTTATGCGCGTAATTGACTTAGGTCAGTAGGCGCTAGTAGCCGTTCATCTCTGATTAATCCCGCCATCTGCAATGCAGATGGCTTTTCGACATTTCTCAAATCCTAACAAATCAAAAACCCAACGTTCGGGTTCGTCAGGTGGGTTTCACTAATATTGCGGCAGGGTGGCGCGCGATCATTGTCAAAGCGACATCTCAGGAGGACGCCCGTGCCACAGAACTCACCCCGTTTGAACCTGCCCTTTATTCAACCGTCTCAGGCCCAGAAACACGTGACCCATAACGAGGCGCTGCGTACACTCGATCTTGTGGTCCAACTGAGCGTAGTCTCCATCGACGCGACAATACCGCCCGCTGCGCCCGATCAGGGGGAGACGCACGCGCTTGGCACGGCGCCCACGGGAGCATGGGCTGGTCACGACGGCCAATTGGCGGCGTGGCTGGACAACGGATGGCATTTCATTGCGCCGGATTTGGGCTGGCGGGCCTGGGACCAAAGCTCGGAGCAGTTGAAAATCTGGAACGGATCCGCCTGGATCGACCCACCTGTCGATTTGCAGAATCTGCCAGGAATTGGCGTCGCAACCGGATCCGACAGCACCAACCGGCTGGCGGTGTGTAGCCCTGCGACGTTGCTAACCCATGAAGGTGGTGGTCATCAGTTGAAGGTCAACAAAGCCAGCGACGGCGACACGGCCTCGCTTTTGTTTCAATCCAACTGGACCGGTCACGCCGAGATGGGCCTTTCTGGCAACACGGAGTTCTCGATCAAAGTCTCGCCAGATGGCGGGAGTTGGGTTGAAGCACTATGGTTTGACGCCTCATCTGGTATCGCGGGTGGAGCGGCCATACAGAGCAGCGCCAACGACACCACGCCTGGTCGCCTGATGCGGGCGGATTATGGGTACGGACCGGGTAACGTACTGGGCACAGTATCACAAAACAGTGGTGTACCTTCCGGTGCTGTGATCGAGCATGGCAGTAATACAAATGGAGACTACACGCGATTTGCTGACGGCAGCCAAATTTGTACAACAACTCTTGATGCTGTCGGGTGTACGACCGCAACCGGTGCCTTGTTTACCAGCGGTTCCGCCAACTGGGATTTTCCCATCGCTTTTGCCGCTGGCAGCAAACCAGCCCTTAGCGGGAATGGTGGCGGGCTCGGTCGGTTTATAGGATTTGACACGCCATCGGAAACACAAGCGACATTCCAGGTGCTGGCGGCAATTTCGGATGCCACAAATATTGAACCATCAATGATCGCCATCGGCCGCTGGTTCTGACAGCTCAGACCGTCCAGGCCATTGCGCGGGCGGTCACCTTTCGCGCAGATCGGTTTCTGATTGATCTAGAAACCACGCATAGGTCTGGCGAATTCCATCGCTAAGACTGATGCCAGCACTCCAGCCCATACCTGCGAGGCGCGATACATCCATCAGTTTTTGCATCGTGCCATCCGGTTTGTCTGGATCATACGTGATCCGGCCAGTGAAACCGACGACACCCGCAATGATCGTTGCGAGGTCTGCGATCGATGTATCGCTGCCCGTACCCACATTAATGTGGCTTAACATTGGATCAGTATTTGCCTCATATATTTCGCGCGGCAGGTCCAAAACAAACACCGACGCCTCGGCCATATCATCAACATGCAAGAACTCGCGTCGCGGATTTCCGGTTCCCCATATGACAACTTCATCTAGCCCATCACGCTGTGCCTCGTGAAAACGTCGGATCAGTGCCGGGAGCACGTGACTGTTTTCAGGGTGAAAGTTGTCTCCGGGGCCATAAAGGTTCGTCGGCATGACGGACCGGTAGTCTACGCCGTGCTGCCTGTTATAGCTTTCACAAAGCTTGATCCCGGCAATCTTGGCGATGGCGTAAGGTTCATTTGTCGGCTCCAGCGGCCCGGTCAAAAGCGCGTCTTCGCGCATAGGCTGGTGTGTTGAGCGCGGATAAATGCAGGAACTTCCAAGTTGCAGCAGCTGTTTTATACCTGCCGAAAACGCCTGATGGATCACATTGCATTCGATCATCAGGTTCTCGTAGATGAAATCCGCCGGATATGTGTTGTTCGCATAGATACCGCCAACACGGGCGGCGGCCAAAATCACGATGTCCGGACGTTCTGAGCGCATGAAATTCTGAACCTGAACCTGATCGGTCAGATCCAATTCGCTCCGCGTCCGCGTGATTAGCTCGAGTTTTTCACCTGCCTGTTGGCGCTGCTGCAGCCTTCGCAGAATCGCGCTTCCGACCATGCCGCGATGACCCGCTACATATATTCTGCGCGAGCTGCCCATTTCAGCCGTTTTCCCGTGTGACTGGCGCAGCCATCCCGTGTTCTTTGAGCAGGGCATTGCGCCGTGCGATTTTCAAATCTTCGGCAACCATTTCGGCGCATAGATCTTGCACAGAGATCTCGGGTTCCCAACCTAGTTTTTGCTTGGCCTTGGACGGGTCTCCCAACAGCGTATCAACCTCGGCCGGTCGGAAGTAACGCGGGTTGATCCGCATCACGATATCGCCAGCTTTCAGGGCAGGCGCCTTATCACCCACTACTTCGCGAACAATCGCAAATTCCTCGACACCCTCCCCTGAAAACTCCAGCACCAAACCCAGCTCGCTGGCAGACCATTCGATGAACTGGCGCACGGAATACTGCTTGCCGGTGGCGATTACAAAGTCCTCGGGCGTCTCCTGTTGCAGCATCAGCCACTGCATCTTCACATAGTCCCGCGCGTGCCCCCAATCGCGCAAACTATCGATATTACCCATATGCAAACAGTCATCCAAACCTTGCGCGATGTTTGCAAGGCCACGAGTGATCTTACGAGTCACAAAGGTCTCACCACGCCGGGGGCTTTCGTGATTGAACAAAATACCGTTGCAGGCGTACATCCCGTAAGCCTCTCGATAATTTACTGTTATCCAATAGGAATACAGCTTGGCGACCCCATAGGGTGAGCGCGGGTGAAAAGGCGTTGTCTCGCGTTGCGGTGTTTCCTGCACCAAACCAAAGAGCTCTGAGGTAGAGGCCTGATAAAACCGGGTCTTGCCCTCCAGTCCCAGAAACCGGATCGCTTCGAGCAGGCGTAGCGTACCCAACCCATCCACATCCGCCGTGTATTCAGGCGATTCAAAACTCACCGCGACATGGGATTGCGCACCAAGGTTATAGACCTCGTCGGGCTGCACTTCCTGAATGATCCGGGTCAGGTTCGAGGTGTCGCTTAGATCACCATAATGCAGATGCAGTCTGGGATCCGGTTCATGCGGATCCTGATAGATATGATCAATCCGCTGCGTATTGAAAGACGATGCGCGTCGTTTGATACCGTGAACGTCATAGCCTTTGGCAAGCAACAGCTCAGCCAGGTAAGAGCCATCCTGACCCGTAATACCGGTTATCAGTGCTGATTTGCTCATGATTGCGCCCCGATGGTTCTACTTCGCCTGTTTGTCCTTCCAGAAACAGCAAGACTCGGCCAAATGCAAGCTAACGGGGAATTCGAACGATTAGTTATAATGCTGCCGTCCAGACTCGATAACGCCCCTGCCCTGTCACCTCGCGGATCAATCCTCTGTCGCTGAATTTGTCCAGATTTCGCTGTATCGCCGCACGCGAGGCCCGGGTCAGCTCTTCGGCCAATGGTGCCGACACCATCGGCCAAGCTGTCAGCGCGTCGATCAACACTGGTGGAGTTCGCCCACTCAGATCTGATACAGCCTCACGGGCACGCTCTTCCCAGGCGCTGATCCGGTCCAGATGCAGCAAAGCTGCAAGCGAGGCCTGACCTGCCCCGCCTATCCAGGCGTATAGTTTTTCATCCAATGAGCCTGCACCGCGCAACGCACCCGGTCCCGACAAGGAAAGCGGCATGAACAATGCGCCACCTCGCCCCATCGATGCCGCATGGCGGGCTGCAATAACGGCAGCTTCGGTATCCTGTCCTATGCCCGGAGAGAGCGCGCGCCACGCGTGGAACCCGATTGCAGCCTGGGTCACCGGGTGCAACGCAGCCACATTTCGCATCACTTCGGCCAGATCTATCACGGTCTCTGGCGCGTCCTCGATGCCCTGGGCCTGACGATCCAGAAACGCGGTCAGCCCAGGGTCCCATCCGCCCTCTGATGGCCCAGCACCCGAGGATAGTCGCCGCACCGCCCAGCCTGCCCGGTACAACGCCTGAACGTCATCACCCGTCGCACCGATCCGCAATCCGATCCATAGCGCAAGACGATCGACGCTGATCCGGTCTCCGGTCCACCAGCCCAAATCCGACACTTCCATTAAGGCTAGACGGTGACCCCATCCTTTCGGCCCTGCGCGCAAACGTTCATCCAGCGCTCCGAAAGTCACGGCCAGATCAGCAAGTTCAGCGGACAGTTCAGATTGAGCCGCGCGCCAATCCCTTGGATCAAAAAGGAGGCTTTGATCAGGCCTTGGGACAGACGGAAGAAATTCTTCAGGATCTTCTTCATCCGGTGGAGGGAGAAACCATAGATCCTCTTCATCCGGTGGATCGGTGTCATAGATGCTGCGCGGCCCTGCGTCCAGGGCCTCATCATCGTCTGGGTCCGGTTCTTGAGGGATCGGCTTCATATCTGGCATTCTTCGAGCATTTGCCGAAGTTCACAAGGGGTTTCCCGAAATCCCGATAATCAACCCGCAAAGGCCGCGGTCAGAGCATGCAGCTCTCCACTCAGATCTGTCTCGCGATCGCCACCCAACAGCATATAACCATACCCATCTTTTGCCCATGTCGCGGTTGATAGGCCGCTCAGCACTGCAAGATTGACTGCCTTCGATGGGGCATTTGGACCTTGCCGGATCACGCAGAACGCAAATGGATTTCCCTGCGCGTCAGCAAAGACAACCTGAACCAATGGCTTGCCTTTGAATGATAAAACCTGTGTGCGTTTCAGGTCGAGGCCGGGAAGATTTTCCAGCACCTCCCGATTTAAGGGTCGGCCGAGCTGAGCCTCAGCCTGAGCAAACTGCGCGTCCAGTTTTTGCGGAGAGTTATCCAGATCAGCAATCGTTTCGGCTGAATAGAGTGATTGATAAATTGCAGCTTGCTCTGCCCAGCCCAAAGCCTTCGGACGCGTCACCCAGAAGGTTGCGGATACTGCGATAACGGCAACCGAAGCCGCAACCGCCAGCAATCGAAGAGGTCCCGATTTGTATTGCTGCGGAGTGGGCGCAGGCAGATCAATTTCAGGAACCTCAGCCGGGACGTCATCAAAAACCTGCTGCACAACAGGGGCAAACGGATCCAACGCCATCAAGCGGGCTTCAAGACCCGTATCCTCTGCCACGGCCGCTTCGATGGCGTGGACTTCGGCCTCATCAAGGCTGCCCTCCAGATAGGCCAGAAGTGTTTCGTCGGAAAACTTCATTTGCCACTCCGTTGCACCGCGTCGTCCGCTTCGTGCTGCATTACGGTTTTCAGTTTCTGCCGGGCGTTGGACAACCGGCTCATGATTGTGCCGATGGGAACATCCAGCATGGCCGCAGCTTCGCGGTAACTGTACCCTTCTACAAATACAAGCATCACCGTTTCGCGCTGCGCCTCTGGCAGTTGCATCACTTGAGTAAACACCTGAGCGGCGAAAATATTCGTTTCTGAGTCGGGCCCGTGTGCAACCAATTCCGCCTCAGGTGTAACCGACAATGCCTGCGCCTTGCGTACAGACCGTGCCCGTATCTCGTTCAACCAGATCGAGCGGCAGATCGTCATCAGCCAACTGTCCAACCGTTCATACGAGGTGACCTGATGGTGCTTTTCCAACGCACGCAATGCCGTTGCCTGCAGCAAATCGTCCGCTACATCCGATGCACCCGACAGCGCCAATCCAAACCGCCAGACCCGTTTCGAATGGGTCTGGATCGCGCCGCGCACGGCTTGTTCGGTGCTCATCTCAACACTCATCGAATAAATCGCGACCTGTGTGTGTTTGCTTTGTCATGGGACCGGGCCCGCTTGGTCTGAACTGTCATAGACTCTGGAGGAATGAAATGAAACTTCTGTTCAAAACAATCACGATTGCGTCGGCTTTTGTTGCAGGTCCCGCGCTGGCCGCTGATTGGACACTGAATCCCAGCGCCTCTCATCTGGCCTATGGCACGGTTAAGATCGACGATGTGGGCGAGGTCAATTCCTTCACCAATATATCAGGCCATGTCAGCGAGGATGGCAAAGTTGAGATTGATATCGACCTGTCCTCGGTCGAAACGAATATCGATATCCGCAACGAGCGGATGATCGAACATGTGTTCCGCAAGGTAGCAACAGCCACGCTGACCGCAGAGATTGATTTGGATGAGGTGTCCAAGTTGGATGTGGGGTCCAGCAACACGGTTGAAGTGGATGCCAAACTGGCTCTGGCCGGGACCGAGGTTGAGTTCTACACCGATATGTTCATTTTGCGCGTGGCCGAAGACACTGTCATGGTGTCAACCAACGATATGGTCTTCATCAGCACCGAGGATGCGGGCGTCTCAGCAGGTGTCGACAAGCTAATGGAGCTGGCGCAACTTCCCAGTATCACTCGTACTGTACCAGTGACTGCAAGACTGATGTTCAATCTCGATACCTGAAGATCAACCAAAGTACGGGGTCAATTTTGACCCCGACTTATGCCCCCCAAGTATCACTCAAGCGGTAGCCACCGGGCCAAGGGTCTTCCGGGTCCAGCATGTGCTGGTGTGTGCCCGTAATCCAACCCCGCCCCGAGATTTCCGGTGTGATCGCCATGCGCCCATTCAGATCGAGCTGATCCACGATGCGGCAGCGAAACTCACTGTCGATAACCGAACGCGCATGATAGCGGTCATTCATCGACATTTGACCTTTGGCCAGCAAAACAGCCATTCGGGCCGATGCACCGGTGCCGCAGGGTGAACGATCCAGCTTGCCGGGCTTGATGGCGACGGTATTGCGACCGGTGAGGATATCGCCCTGTCGATTCAGCGGGCCTGCGATTTGGCAGAATGAAATGTGATACCAGTCTTTGGTGGGGTGATTGAAGCCAAGCTGCTCATTGGCCGCATCGGTGATACGCGCGCCGGTTCTGGCAAGATCAGCGCCTTCATCAGGCGTCAGGTCAAAACCCAGATCAGCTGCATCGACAATTACAAAACTGTCGCCACCAAACGCGGTATCTACGCGCAGCGTCCCGATGCCCTCAACCTCGATCCGGGCATCCAGCTTGTCGACGAAACTTGGCACGTTCTGCACATAGATGTGTTCGGCCTTGCCATTGCGGCATTCGGCGCGGACGCGGACCAGCCCTCCGGGAGCTTCTAACGTCAAACGAGTTTCTGGTTCATGCATTGGAAGGATGCCGCTATCCAGCAAAACCGTAGAAACGCAGATGGAATTCGAACCGGACATCGGCGGCGTGTCTTCCGGCTCCATGATGATAAAGGCCGCATCGGCCTCAGGGTTTTTTGGTGGCACCAGCAGATTCACATGGCGAAAGACACCGCCGCGAGGTTCGTTCAGCATGAAATCCCGCAGGGTCTGGTCTTCGGCGACAAAGGCCCTCTGGTCCCACACGGTTTCGCCCGGAGGCGGGGCGACCCCTCCGACGATGACATCGCCCACCTCGCCTTCGGCATGGGCTGAGATCACATGGATGGTTTTGGAACTGCGCATATGGCCTCCTGAAAGCCGCTGGTTAATGCGCAGTCATGCAAAACAACTTCGGTCTGGCAAGCCCTATCGCAGCCGCTGACCCGTCTCGGGATCGAACAGCATCGCGCGTTCGGGCCGGATCGAAAGCCCGATACGGTCACCGGTCGTACTGCGCTGGTCGTCCCGCTCTTCCACAATCAGCTTATCGCCATTGGGCGTAAGCAGATAGGAATAGGATACACCACCCAGCGCTTCGGTCAGATCAACCGTGCAGGTGTCACCGTTTCGATCCACCTGAATATGTTCGGGGCGAATGCCCAGCGTCACTTTCGCTGCCCCATTGGGAACGCTTTCGGTGACCGGGATCGCATCAGTCAGCGCAGGGTGCCGCACCATGCCATCCACGACATCGCACTCTAAGAAGTTCATGGCCGGAGAGCCAATGAAGCCCGCCACGAATCTGTTATCGGGGTCACGATACAGGTCCATTGGGGCACCTACCTGCTCGATCCGACCGTCGCGCAATACCACAATCTTGTCGGCCATGGTCATCGCCTCGACCTGATCATGCGTAACATAGATCATCGTTGCGCCGATTTCCTGATGAAGTCGCGCAATCTCGACCCGCATCTCCACGCGTAGCTCTGCGTCAAGGTTCGAAAGCGGCTCGTCGAACAGGAACACCTCGGGGCCGCGCACAATGGCGCGCCCAATCGCAACCCGCTGACGCTGACCGCCGGACAACGCTTTGGGTTTGCGTTTCAGATATTGGTCGAGTTTCAGGATATTCGACGCTTCCTGAACCTTCTGGTCAATCTCAGCCTTGGCGACACCGTTCATCCGCAGGCCAAAGCCCATATTCTCGGCCACCGTCATATGGGGATAGAGCGCATAGGTCTGGAAAACCATCGCCACCCCCCGCTTGGCCGGGTCGACATGCGTGACTTCACGTGCGCCGATATGGATCTCACCATCCGAGGTTTCCTCAAGCCCCGCGATCATCCGCAACAACGTAGACTTGCCGCAGCCCGAAGGGCCCACGAACACGCAAAACTCGCCATCTTCAATCTGCAGATCGATCCCGTGAATGACCTGAGTCTGGCCATACCGTTTGATCGCGCCTTTCAGGGTTACACCTGTCATGTTGCTTGCATCCTATTCTGTTGGCCCTCGGGGAACCGCCACGCCTGTGCTTCTGTGCCAATCTGTTCAGCGACGCGCCGGACGCGAGGCACCCAAGATTGTAATTGTTCGAAATCCATCCTTCCGGTCGATCCCGTCACCGATAGAGCCCCTAACATGCGGCCCCCGGAGGTCAGGATCGGGCAGGCAATACAGATGATGCCGGGCTCATGCTCTTCATCATCAACCGCGTAACCCCGGTTGCGGATCAGCTCGAGATCGGCTCGCAATGCCTTCTCCGAGGCCAGTGTCTTGTCGGTGAACCGGTGAAAGCTTTGTTGCGAGATCGTCTTCTCCAACTGAGCCTCGTCCAGATAAGCCATCATCGCCTTACCGACGCCGGTACAATAAGCCGGGCCGACCTTGCCAGCCTCGGAATACATCTCGATCGGTCGCTGAGCATTGCGTTTATCCACATAAAGCACCTGCCCGGAATCAAGCTGCGCCAGGTGCACCGTTTCCCCTGTCTCGGCGCTGAGGGCGTCCAAGAAAGGCCGCGCAATGGGCGCAAGCGAGCTTTGGGTCCATGCCGAATGAGCCAACCGCACCAACCGCATCCCTGGAGAATATGTTTGCCGTTCCGGTTCGTAATGCAGCATGCCCTGATTGGTCAGCGATTGCAGAAAGCGATACAGCGTCGCCTTGGGGAATTTGCTGCTTTCCAGCAATTCCCCAAACCGCACAGGGCGCCCGAAGGCCGCGACCTGTTCCAACACATCACATGCTTTTCCTATTGTTCCGTCACCTGCCACGGGTGCCTGTTCTCCTCCGCTTTCCCCCGGTCTTGGGTACGAGGGTCTTGACAAGACTAGCCGAGTCGATGTGTAGTTTTCAATATATAAAACAAGGTTTCAATATTTGGAACCAATATGGAAGCTTAAGGGAGGAAACTATGCATTCCATGTTCAAGCGCACAGCAGCTGCTTTGGCTGCCAGTGTGGCACTTGCTGCGCCTGTTGCAGCTGAGCTGACCGGTGAGCTGCGAATCTTCCTCGATACATCCAACCCGGCGCCGCGCGCGACGATGGAAGCGATGATCGAGCGATTCGCGGCTGAACATCCCGGTCTGGAAATCGAGACCACCGTGATCGACCGTGAGGCATACAAGACCCAGATCCGCAACTTCCTGACGGCAGACACGCCTGACGTTGCCACGTGGTACGCTGCCAACCGGATGAAGCCATATGTCGAGGCGGGCCTGTTCGAGGACGTCTCAGATCTGTGGGCCGAGCCTGAAATCGCCGACAATCTGGCATCCACCAAAGGCGCGATGACCATTGATGGAAAGCAATGGGGTGTCCCGTACACATACTATCAGTGGGGGGTTTACTATCGCAAAGACATCTTTGATGAACTTGGCTTGACCGAGCCAACCACTTGGGAAGAAGAGCTGGCCAATTGCCAGAAGATAGTTGATTCAGGCCGCGCCTGCTACACCATCGGCACCAAGTTCTTGTGGACCGCTGGTGGCTGGTTTGACTACTTGAATATGCGCACCAATGGGTTCGATTTCCACAACCAGCTCGCAAATGGTGAAATCAGCTGGGAAGACGACCGGGTCAAGCAGACCTTCGCCAACTGGAAACAGCTGATCGACATGGGCGCGTTCATCGACAATCACCAGACTTATAGCTGGCAGGAAGCCCTGCCCTTCATGGTCAACGGCGAGGCGGCGGCCTATCTGATGGGCAACTTCGCCGTGGCGCCCCTACGTGAGGCGGGTCTGACGGACGATCAGCTGGATTTCTACCAGTTCGTTGCCATCAACCCCGATGTCGAACTGGCCGAAGATGCGCCGACGGACACGTTCCACATTCCGGCCAATGCCTCAAACAAGGAAGCCGCGCGTGAGTTCCTGCGTTTTGCGGTTTCCGCGGACGAGCAGACCGAAATCAACAACGGTGCAAACCTCGGCCAATTGCCTGTGAATGCGCAATCTGCGGTAGATGACGATAAGTTCCTGCAGCAAGGTTTCACGATGCTGTCGTCCAACAGCCCTGGCGGTGTTGCCCAGTTCTGGGACCGTGACGCACCAGCAGAAATGGCCAAGGTCTCGATGGAGGGCTTCCAGGAATTCATGGTCAAGCCTGACAATGCGGATAAGATTCTGGCCAAGCTGGAACGCGCGCGTGAGCGCATCTACGACAACTAAGTGTAATTAGGGCCGAACTCAGTTCGGCCTTAAACCATTCAAAATCGTAGGGCGGGCTTCAGCCCGCCTTCACCCCCTAACCAGAGATGTTCCATGACCGCTGTAGTTGACACCCCAGAACAGGAAAGCTGGTTCCACAGAAACCAGCAGCGCATCGCGCCTTGGCTGTTTCTGGCTCCGGGCCTGCTGTTCTTCTTGGTCTATGTGATCATCCCGGTGTTTCAGTCCTTCAACCTGTCTCTTTACGAGTGGGATGGGCTGGGAGCCGCCGAATATGTAGGCATGCGCAATTATGAGGATCTGTATTGGGAATGGGTCGACCGTGACGCATTCTACATTTCGCTCAAGAACAACCTGATCTGGTTGGTCCTGTATCTTGCTGCAATTCCCGCAGGCCTGTTCATCGCACTGTTCCTGAATCAGACGGTCTGGGGCATACGGCTCTATAAGTCTTTGTTCTTCTTTCCGTTCGTCATCTCTCAGGTTGTTGTTGGCCTTGTTTTCACATGGTTCTACGACCCGACATTCGGATTGTTGAACGAATTCCTAGGTTTATTCGGTATGGGCCCGCTGAATGTGTTGGGCGACGAACGGTTCGTTACCTATGGCATCATCTTCGCAGGGCTCTGGCCGCAAACCGCCTATTGCATGATCCTCTACCTCACCGGCCTGAACGCCGTTGACCCCGAGCAAATCGAGGCCGGACGGCTTGACGGTGCAAAAGGTGGGCGGATGCTGTGGCACATCATCCTGCCGCAACTGCGACCTGCGACGTTCATCGCTTTTGTCGTAACCATCATCGGTGCGTTGCGCAGCTTTGACTTGATCTCAATCATGACACAGGGGGGGCCTTTTGGGTCGTCCCGTGTGCTGGCCTATTACATGTTCGAAGTCGCCCTGTCCGAATACGGTTTCCGCATGGGATACGGAGCCGCCATCGCGGTGATCCTGTTCCTCATCATGCTCTGCTTCATCGCCTATTTCCTGTGGTCGATGTATCGCGAAGAAAAGGGGCACTGAGATGTTTCCCAAACCCATCGAAAAACAACCCCGCGCGGCCCAGATCACCTATCAGGCGATGCTGCCTCTGGCGCTGTTGCTGTGGCTGGGGCCGTTGCTGGCCGTTGCGCTTTTCTCGGTCAAACCGGCGGCAGACTTCACCAACGCGAACTATTGGGGCATGCCGTCCAGCTTTGAGGGCGCTTTCAACTATGGGCAGGTCTTCTTTAATTCAGACATGCCTCGATATTTGCTGAACTCATTCCTGATCACCGTACCCACCGTGATCGGAGCCGTGGCGCTCAGCTGCATGACCGGATTTGCGCTTGGAATCTACAAGTTCAAATCGAACCTTTGGATTTTCTTCATGTTCGTGGCGGGCAACTTTGTCCCCTTCCAGATTTTGATGGTCCCCGTACGCGATCTGACTTTGGAACTGGGCCTCTACAACACCAAAACCGGGCTTGTTCTGTTCCATATCGCCTTCCAGACCGGCTTCTGCACACTCTTCATGCGCAACTTCATCCGCGCCCTACCCTTCGAACTCATCGAGGCGGCGAGGGTTGAAGGTATTAGCGAATGGCGGATTTTCTGGTATGTGGTCCTACCGCTAATGAAGCCCGCAATTGCCGCGCTCAGCGTGCTGATCTTCACCTTCATCTGGAACGATTATTTCTGGGCGGTTGTCCTGACCCAAGGCGCCGAAAGTCAGCCCGTTACCGCCGGGATCACCAGCTTCAACGCCCAATTCCGCGCCGCCTATCAGCTGATGAGTGCCGGTTCAATTGTCGCAGCCCTACCACCTGTTGCCATGTTCTTCCTGATGCAGAAACACTTTATCGCGGGCCTGACCCTCGGTGCAGTAAAATAACGTCAAACCAGAGGTTTACCTCATGACCAAGATCACCTTTGTAGGTGCGGGTTCCACGATCTTCATGCAGAATATCGTGGGTGACGCCCTGCTCACCCCTGCCCTCGCCGACAGCCATTTTGCGTTGATGGATATTGATCCGGTGCGCTTGGCCGAGAGCGAGGCTGTGGCCAAGGCCATGATCCGATCAGTCGGCACGGGTGCGACCGTCTCGACCCACACGGATCGCCGCCCGGCGCTGGACGGCGCGGATTTCGTGATTACTGCCTTTCAGGTCGGCGGATACGAGCCGTGCACCGTGACTGACTTCGAAATCCCGAAACAATACGGCCTGCGCCAAACCATCGCTGATACGCTGGGTGTAGGTGGCATCATGCGCGGCCTACGTACTGTGCCCGTTCTGTGGGGTGTCGCGCAGGACATGATGCAACTCTGCCCCAATGCTACGCTGCTGCAATACGTGAATCCGATGGCCATCAACACCTGGGCTTTGGCCGAGCGTTTCCCCGCACTAAATCATGTTGGTCTGTGTCATTCTGTCCAGAACACAGTCGAGGAACTGGCGCATGATCTGGATCTGCCCAAGGCGGATATTCGCTACAAAGTTGCAGGCATTAACCACGTCGCCTTCTTTCTCAAACTCGAGCATGAGGGCCGCGATATCTATCCTGCTCTGCGACAGGGCTATCACGCCGGGCACCTGCCCAAGCCTCCGCTTCTCATGCCTCGTTGTCCGAACAAAGTCCGGTACGAAGTGATGGATCATCTCGGTTACTTCTGCACCGAAAGTTCCGAGCATTTTGCAGAATACGTTCCTTGGTTCATCAAAGACGGACGCAATGACCTGATCGAACAGTTCAGCATACCGCTGGACGAATACCCGACCCGCTGCGTCGAGCAGGTGGCCAATTGGAAGAACCAAGCCAAGACACTGACCGATGGTCGGGATATCGAAGTAACCCGAAGCCACGAATTTGCCGCCAACCTTATGAACGCAATCGTGACAGATACGCCTTACACAGTTTACGGCAACCTACCGAATACGGGTCAAATTCCGCAACTGCCGCTGGGAGCCGCGGTTGAAACTCCGTGTCTAATCGACGCAAATGGCGTCCAACCTTCCGTGGTTACGGATATCCCGCCGCAGCTGATCGCTCTGATGCGGACCCAGATCAACGTGCAAGAGTTGACGGTTCGTGCACTGACAGAAGAGAACCCAGAATACATCTATCACGCCGCCATGATGGATCCCCATACTGCGGCGGAGTTGGATTTGCGCCAAATTCGCAGCCTCGTCACCGATCTGCTTTCCGCCCATGGCGACTGGCTACCCGATTGGTGCCAACCTGCCCGCGCGGCCTGATCTTCATCTATTCGAAGTATAATCAACTCTAACGCAAGTCAGACAGACAGAGCCAAAAATGACCAAGAAACGCCGTTCACAGCATTGGTACGGAAAACTCGATAAGGACGGGTTCATTCACCGGTCCTGGATGAAAAACCAGGGCTTCCCCGACCACGCCTTTGACGGGCGGCCCATCATTGGCATCTGCAACACGTGGTCAGAACTGACGCCCTGCAACTCGGGCCTGCGTGATCTGGCCGAGGGTGTCAAACGGGGTGTCTGGGAGGCGGGCGGCTTCCCTGTCGAATTCCCGGTAATGTCGCTGGGTGAAACTCAGATGAAACCCACCGCCATGCTGTTTCGCAACCTGCTGGCGATGGATGTTGAGGAATCCATCCGCGCCTATGGTATCGATGGCGTTGTACTTCTGGGCGGATGTGACAAGACCACACCTGGGCAGCTGATGGGTGCGGCCTCGGTCGATCTGCCGTCCATTGTGGTCAGCTCTGGCCCGATGCTGAACGGCAAATACCGGGGTCAGGATATCGGCTCGGGCACGGATGTGTGGAAGTTCTCCGAGGCCGTTCGTGCCGGGGAGATGACACTTCAGGATTTCATGAATGCTGAATCCGGCATGTCACGCAGCGCGGGCGTTTGCATGACCATGGGAACCGCCAGCACCATGGCCTCGCTGGTCGAGGCGATGGGCATGTCCCTGCCCACCAACGCCGCCCTGCCCGCCGTCGACGCCCGCCGCATGGCACTGGCACATCTGACCGGCAAACGAATTGTCGAGATGGTGGACGAAGACCTGAAACCCTCCGACATTCTGACCAAGGAAGCCTTTGAAAACGCCATCCTCGCCAATGCAGCTGTCGGAGGATCAACCAACGCGGTGGTCCACCTTCTAGCGCTGGCAGGGCGCGTGGGCGTCGATCTGACCTTGAAAGACTTTGAAATCGGATCGGAAATCCCATTGCTGGTCAATTGCATGCCGTCAGGCAAATACCTGATGGAGGATTTCTGTTATGCGGGCGGCGTGCCAGTGGTTCTGAGCGAACTCAAACCTTTCCTGCGCCCGGCAACGACCGTTCTGAACAAGGATATCTCGGCGCATTATGAAGGCGCTGAGTGTTTCAACACAGATGTAATCCGCCCCCTTGGCGATCCGGTAAAACCCGCCGCTGGCCTGCGGGTTCTGCGCGGAAATCTTGCGCCTAACGGGGCGATCGTGAAACCTTCGGCGGCCACAGACGCACTGTTGGAAACCGAGGCCGAAGCATATGTTTTCGAGAGCATCGAGGACCTGAAAGCTAATATCGACCGCGACGATCTGCCTGTTACACCCGAGACCATTCTGGTCCTCAAAGGCTGTGGTCCTAAGGGCTATCCGGGTATGCCCGAGGTTGGGAACATGCCGATCCCGGCCAAGCTGGTCAAAGAAGGCGTACGCGACATGCTCCGCATCTCGGATGCGCGTATGTCTGGCACGGCCTTCGGAACGGTCATCCTGCATGTCAGCCCCGAGGCGCAAGCCGGTGGTACACTCGCCTTGGTCAAGACCGGTGACCGTATTCGGGTGTCCGCCAGCAAGGGCGAGCTGGAACTGCTGGTCGACGAAAAGGAACTGGACGCCCGCCGCGCCCTGTGGCAACCGGACGATCCGCATTACACGCGTGGATATGCGAAACTCTATATCGATCACGTGCTGCAAGCCGATCGCGGCGCGGACCTTGATTTTCTTGTGGGCAAAGACACGCGCCTTGTGACGAGAGAGAGCCACTGATGGATCAACCTGCCACCTTTCAAGACCTGCGCGGCGCATCCGTTTACATTACCGGTGGTGGATCGGGTGTTGGCGCGGCACTCACCGACGGCTTCATGAGCCAAGGGGCAAATGTCGCCTTCATAGGCCGCTCGGACGCAAGCGCCTTTGTCGAAGAGATGCGCGACAAACATGGCCGCGCACCCTTGTTCTTTCAGGGCGACATGACCGACACCGAATTGCTGCACGCCACCATGGCCAAAGCAGCCGAAGCTCATGGCCCACTGAAAGTGCTGGTCAACAATGCAGCCAATGACAAGCGTCACTCGCTTGAGGAAACCACTCCCGATTTCTGGGACTGGATGATCGAGGTGAATCTCAAAGCTTATTACTTTGCCTGTCAGGAAGCCGCGCGGCAAATGAAAGACAACGGCGGGTCGATCATCAATTTCAGTTCAATCAGTTACATGATGGGGAACGCAGGCTATCCGATCTACACCAGCTCAAACGCGGCAATCACCGGTATGACTCGCTCTTTGGCGCGCGAGCTTGGGCCTCAGAAAATCCGGGTCAATGCACTGGCTCCGGGATGGGTTCTGACGCAGAAACAGCTGGACATGTGGGCAACGCCCGAAGATCTGGCCGCGCATTTGGATCGCCAATGCCTGAAAGAACATCTAACGCCCGAAGACATGATCGCACCAACCCTGTTTCTGGCCTCAAGCGCAAGCCATGCCATGACGGGTCAATGCATGGTTGTCGACGGCGGCGTTGTGGTAACGGGGTAACGCTATGAATGTTGAGTGGATCGCTGTTGACTGGGGTACCTCTCATCTGCGCGTCTGGGCCATGCAGGGAGAAAGAGTGATCGCTCAGGCGGTTTCGCAGGATGGTATGTCGCGCACGGCTGGGGGAGATTTTCAGGCAGCTCTGTTGGCTCTGATCAAAGACTGGCTGCCTGAGAAGCCAGTAGACGTGATCGCCTGCGGAATGGTTGGTGCGCGGCAGGGCTGGGTCGAGGCGCCCTATTCCGCCGTGCCGTCCGAGCCAATCCCGGTCGTACCCTTCCGCGTTCCAAACACCGATCCGCGTATTCGGGCCTTCGTAGTTCCGGGACTAAAGCAGAACAGCCCCCCCGATGTGATGCGCGGTGAAGAGACTCAGATCGCAGGGTTCCTCAGTGCGCATCAGAGTTGGGACGGTGTGATTTGCCTGCCCGGCACGCATACAAAATGGGCCCAGATCAGTGCTGGTGAAGTTGTCAGTTTCCGAACCTTTATGACCGGTGAGATGTTTGATCTGCTGTGCGGGCAATCCGTTCTTCGGCATTCAATTGATGATGGATGGGACGAAGCAAGCTTCATTGACGCTGTGGCGGATACGCTATCGAAACCTGAACAGCTTGCTGCGCGACTCTTTGGATTACGGGCGGCTGACTTGCTGCATGGTCAGAATAAGAACATCGCGCATGCCAGTCTTTCGGGCTTCCTGATAGGTGCAGAGCTTGCCGCATCGCGGCCCTATTGGCTGGGTCAGCAATTGGCAGTCATCGGCTCGGAAAGTCTAACCAAGGCCTACGCCACCGCACTACAGCAGCAAGGCGCATTGGTCGAAACCGTTGACGCAACCGCGACAACACTAGCGGGGCTGGCACAGGCCCGCACACTCACGAGGCAAACCGCATGAGCCGTCCCATAATCGCCATCTTGCGCGGGCTGACACCTGATGAGGCGGGGCCTGTCGGGCACGCGTTGGTGCAAGCGGGTATTGACCGGATCGAAGTACCGCTGAATTCACCCGATCCTCTGGAAAGCATCCGTATCCTAGCCTCGGATATCGGTGATCGGGCACTTATTGGCGCAGGAACTGTGCTTACCCCCGATCAGGTTGATGCGGTAGCGGACGCTGGCGGCAAACTTATCGTTTCACCGAACTGTGATGTATCGGTAGTCCAACGTGCTATTGCACTTGAATTGCAAAGCTGGCCAGGCGTTTTCACCCCGACCGAAGCTTTCACGGCCCTACAAGCTGGAGCAACTGGGTTGAAATTGTTCCCCGGGTCGATGGCTGGCCCCTCAGGCTTGGCCGCAATGCGGGCCATACTACCACCTGGCACGCAGGTATATGCCGTCGGTGGCGCGGGCCCAGAGAATTTTGATCAATGGATCAAGGCCAGTGCCGATGGCTTCGGGATTGGCTCAGCGCTTTACAAGCCTGGCATGTCTGTTGCTGAAGTATCAGACCACGCCCAGCAGATCGTGGCAGCCTATGACGAGTCAACGAAATGAGCCACGTTTACGATGATCGCCCCTGCGAATTGGGTGAAGGACCATTGTGGCACCCGGAGCGAAAACAGCTTTTCTGGTTTGACATTCTTAGCAATCGCCTGATGTCCAGAGAAGGCGACCAAGCTCAGGTCTGGGAATTTGAAGAACATGTCTCCGCCGCTGGTTGGGTCGACAACGAAACCCTGCTGATCGCATCAGAGACAGGTCTGTGGCGATTTGAGCTGGGTAGCCACGCCAAGGATTTGATTGTTCCGATTGAGGCCGACAACCCGGTGACTCGATCTAATGACGGCCGCGCCGATCCTTGGGGTGGGTTCTGGATTGGCACCATGGGCAAGAATGCTGAAACGGGCGCCGGATCGATTTACAGGTATTGGAAAGGTGAGCTAAGGCCATTGGTTCGGGAGGTGACGATTTCGAACGCGATCTGTTTCGCGCCTGACCGCGCCTGTGCCTATTACAGCGATACTTTGACCAAACAGGTCATGCGCTGGGAACTGGATGCGGAGACTGGCTGGCCCATGGGCGAAGCCGCCGTGTTCCTTGACCTGCAAAGCGACGGCTTGAACCCGGATGGGGCTGTTGTCGACAGCACCGGCAATATCTGGATCGCTCAATGGGGTGCAAGCCGGGTCGCGGCCTATACGCCAGCCGGTCAATTCTTGAAATCAGTCCATTTCAACGCCAAACACACGTCGTGCCCGAGTTTTGGTGGCAACGATCTGACAACGTTGTTTTGCACCTCCGCCCGACAAGGGCTTGAAGCCGACACACTGACAAAAACACCAACAAACGGCATGACCCTCGCCGCCGCAAATGTTGGCGAAGGTCAAGCGGAGCACAGAGTTATCATATGAAGCCAGAACTTGGCGTCTGCTATTACCCCGAACACTGGCCCGAAGAGAATTGGGCCAAAGATGCGGCACGCATGATCGAGACCGGCCTGACCTGGGTCAGGATCGGAGAATTTGCTTGGAGCCGGATGGAGCCCACTCCGGGCGATCTACAGTTTGGCTGGTTGGATCGCGCGATTGAAACCCTAGGCGCTGCGGGCTTGAAGATTGTGCTGGGCACACCAACGGCAACTCCGCCACGTTGGATGCTGGACAAGTATCCCGACATGCTGGCCATGGACGCCAATGGTGATCCGCGCAAATTTGGCTCGCGCCGACACTATTGTTTTAGTCACGCAGGCTATATCGACGAATGCAGGCGGATCGCGCAGATTATAGGTCAGCGTTATGGCCGTAACCCGCATATCGCGGCGTGGCAGGTCGACAACGAATATGGCTGTCACGATACGACAATCAGCTACAGCGAGGCAGCTTTGGAAGCGTTTCGCCATTGGCTCGCGGATCGCTACAGCTCGATCGATGCACTGAACACAGCATGGGGCAATGTGTTCTGGTCGATGGAGTACAATAGCTTCGATCAGATCGAGTTGCCGAACCAAACCGTGACCGAGCCCAACCCAGCGCATGTCCTGGCGTTTCGCAGGTTCAGTTCGGATCAGGTGGTGGCGTTCAACAAGGCCCAGGTCGACGCGCTGCGCCCGCTGACGGATGCACCATTGTTGCACAATTACATGGGTCGCGTGCTGGAATTTGATCATTTCGATGTCGGGAATGATCTCGATATCGCCACATGGGACAGCTATCCGATTGGCTTCCTTTCGGATCGTCTGGAAGCGGATGAGGCGCACAAAACCGCGTTTCTGCAGCAGGGCGATCCCGACATGCAGGCCTTTCACCACGACCTCTACCGCGCTGTCGGTCATGGCCGCTGGTGGGTGATGGAGCAACAGCCCGGCCCGGTGAACTGGGCCCCATATAACCCAGCCCCCCTGCCCGGTATGGTGCGCCTGTGGTCGCTTGAGGCCGTGGCACACGGGGCCGAAGTTGTTAGCTACTTCCGCTGGCGACAAGCACCGTTCGGTCAGGAACAGATGCATGCCGGCCTGATGACCCCAAATGGCCACGACGCACCCGGATTGACCGAGGCGCGCCAAACTGCCGTCGATCTGGCCGCACTGGGCGAGGTCCATCCGGCACGCGCGCCTGTAGCGATTGTGTTCGACTATGCGTCGGACTGGGCATGGTCCACGCAGCCTCAGGGTGCCGGATTCGACTATTTCAAGTTGGTGTTCTCAGCCTACCGCGCATTGCGACGCGCCGGATTGTCAGTGGACTTTCTTTCTCCGTCTATGGTCGGCGAAAACCACTACAACCTGATCCTCGCACCGGGCGTAGCTGTGCTGGAAGATCTGGAACAGCGGCTGATACAGGGTTGTGATCTGGCCATTCTGGGTCCGCGTAGCGGAGCAATCACGGAAGACTTTCAAATCCCTCGCGAAGGGCCTCCCGGCCTCAACTATCTTGATACACATGTTAACCTGATCGAAACGCTACCACCCAGCGTGGTCCGCACCGTCGACGGGGGTGGCAAGTCGGAACATTGGGTTGAACGTTTGTCGGGTGAAGCCAAGACTCTGCTAACATTCACCGATGGCACCCCTGCCCTGCACGGTGAAGCGGGGCTTTGGTATCTGGCCGGATTCCCGGATGAGGCGCTTTGGGATCGGGTGATTACGATGGCTGCTCAGGGCACCAATCTTGTGCTCCACCCAATGCCACCGGGACTACGACGGGGCGAGACGCAGTCGCATGAGGTATTGATCAATTACAATGCGCATCCGGTTTCGTGGAATGGCCTTCAGATCGAAGGTTGTGATGTCCTGTTCAGGAAACACGGCTCATATCAACGTTAATATAGATACCGCTAACATAACCTGATAGAGGGCATGACGCAGGACATGGCTCCAACAGGTTGCGACAATGAATTACACCCGTTCAGACTTTCCCGATGGCTTCCTATTTGGGGCGAATGCCCCTGCTGAAATGGCCACAGGGTTAGATATGTACCGCATCCCAATCCGTTGGATTGATATCCTGCCAGATGGTCGCACACCTGATACTGATGCGTTGGATCAGTGCGAACAGCGGATCGATCAAATTCTGTCTCTGAACCTCCGGCCATGTGTGGTGCTAGATCATTCAGAGTTACCCCCAGCACTGGAAGACATTGGCGGCTGGTGCAATCGAGAAATAGCCGCATATTTCTCGGATTTCGCTGAAACAATCGTGGCGCGGATGGGCGATCGCCTATTCAAGGTCTCAACCTCGTGCCTGAGGACAAAAAACCAAGGCAGCCCACGCATCGAAGCCCGCAGTCTGCACCATCAACTGCTTGCTCAAGGCGCTGCTCGTCAAGAAATGCGCAGCTATGGTTTGACCAACCTAGGCGCAGAGCTTGAACCAGTCTTGCTCGATTCAATTCTGAACGCGAAGTACCCCGAGGTGCTGCTGGACCGAGTGGAGAATTACCTTCCCGACAACTGGTCAGATGATTTCGCAACCATCGCAGAACCGAATGACTGGCTCAGCGTGACAGTAAGTCAGGACGTCGATGTTGACACCGTGCTGAACATAATTTCTGAACACAAAAAGCCATTGCCGGTTTTCATCAATCTGGCTTCGAATGATACTTCAGACCTGACCCATGGATTTGATGCGATACACATCGCTCTAAAACAGGGCAGCTTGATTCAAGGGGCTTTCTTTGAATACGAGAGTAGCAGCACAGCCGATGCGCTTCAGCTACTCCTGAATGTTGGCAGCCAACCTGCGCCATGGGTTCGCCCAAAAGGAGGGCTGCACGCGCATTGGAACCTTGTTGCCGATATCGGTGGCACCAATACAAGACTTGGCGTCGTGACTGAGGGGGAACTGACTGATCTGCGCAAGCACCCCACCGGGACCGTCAGCGATCTGCAGGAGGCGCTTCATGAATTGTGTGACGAAATTGGCACCCAGCCGCGCGCGGTTGTCGCCGCAGGTGCAGGACCCGTTAAGAATGGCACAATTCGTCTGACCAATGCCAATCTCGATCTCTCCGAGGACGCTCTGGCCAAAGCCACAGGCGCGCACCACACCTATGTCATAAACGATTTCACAGCAGCCGCTTGGTCAGTTGCCGAAATTACCCAGAATGATGTCGAAGTTCTGCAGGGTGAGGCATCACCGCCTCTAGGGACGCGCTTGGTCGTCGGGCCGGGGACAGGATTGGGCGTAGGCGCCCTGCTCTACTCCGAGGGTCATTTTCACACTGTGTCTGGCGAGGGGGGCCATATGGGTCTATCGCCGCGCCATCTGGATGAGGTCGAGGTTTTTAACGCCGCACGTCAGATCGTACCAGAGTGTTTCTTCAGTGATACGCTGGCCATCGAAGCCGAGATGTTTCTAAGCGGCACCGGGCTGCCGGTGCTTTATCAGGCGATTGGGTTGACTGAAGGTCAGCTCAATGTCGCCATGCGTTCGGCAAAAGACATTCTTCAGGATGCGCAAGATGGTTCTGATGCCTGCGCAGTAAAAGCCGCTCGTATGTTTACTGAACATCTGGGTGCACTTATGGGAGACCTTGCCGTCGCCTTGACGCCTACAGGTGGGGTGTTTCTAGTTGGAGGGGTGGCTGAAAAGAACCGTTGGTTGTTCGGCCAGGATTTTCTACGTGCATTCAACGCTGGCGGACGTTTCGATGATTTGCGTAAAGCGATGAACTTGTATGTTTCGGAACAGGATGAATTTGGCATTGTTGGCGCTAACAATTTCTGTAAGAATGCGCTCGCACGTTAAACTAACCACGCCTTTTCTGAACAACGAAGGACTGCAGGATGATCCTGTGCTGCGGAGAAGCTCTGATCGACATGATCGCAGAACCAACGGTTTCGGGTGCAAAGGGTTTTGTTCCTCACTCCGGCGGAGCCATCTTCAATACCGCGGTCGCGTTGGGGCGCTTAGGTGTCTCGACGAGTCTATTGACAGGTTTGTCAACGGATATGTTCGGGGAACAACTAATAGCCGCCCTACAAATCAGCCACGTCACAACTACACATGCTGTTCGCTCGGATCGTCCAACGACGCTGGCTTTTGTGCAGTTGAAAGATGGGCATGCCACCTACAGTTTTGTTGATGAGAATTCTGCTGGGCGAATGCTGAGGCCAGAAGATATGCCCGATAAACTACCGGGCATCTCGGCATTGTATTTTGGTGGGATCAGCTTGGCCTGCGAACCCTGCGCCGATGCCTACGCTGCCTTGCTTGAACGCCATGGCGCAGAGCGTGCGGTAATGCTGGACCCAAACATTCGTCCGGGATTCATCAAGGATCAGACCCGATACCGGACCCGGCTGAACCACATGATCGCCAAGACTGACATAATTAAGGTATCAGACGAGGATCTTGATTGGATTATCCCCGGTCCCGAAAACCATGCCGAGAAAGTCCCACTGCTGCTACAAGCAGGTCCTGCTGTCGTGATCGTGACCAAAGGGGGCGACGGTGCATCCGGCTATCTCGCAGATGGAACTGAGGTCTCGGTACCAGTTCAGAGGGTTAAAGTCATGGATACCGTCGGTGCCGGAGATACATTCAACGCGGGCGTGCTGGCCGCACTAAGTCACGCGGGTCAATTAGATAAGCTATCACTGCGCGCCTTGCCGTCAAACAATTTACGCGACGCACTGGAGTTTGGGGCAAAAGTTGCCGCGGTGACCGTATCGCGCGCCGGGGCAAACCCACCCTGGGTGCAGGACCTCTGATTTTGGACAGATTCCGGAAGTGATGGAAAACATCTTGAGGTCACCCCTCAGTGAATATTATGCCCCTTCAAACGTAGTGAATTTGGCAGTTGGGCTGCAACGCAGTCAGGTCTTGCCCAAGCAGATTACTATCTGCTGATCAACTTAATTCCTCTACGGATATATTGGCGCTAGGTTTGAGGTACACGATATGAGAGAGATTGTGGCCTGCAGGCACTCTGGCGACGCTGAGGACCCGATCGGCTGAAGCGACAGAGCACCAACATGATCCAGCCAAGTATGATTGGTGCGACCTCACCCGTTAACAAATTGGTAAAGATTCTCTTCAGCCTTGAGATCAGACCATCCAGAAACCGTGCATCGGCGTCCGTCAATATCCCGGCACCGATACCGCAATACGCCATAAAATGCTTGTCACATTTTGCTCCCCTGAGAGCGCGCAGCTAGATCCTCACGCTATCTAACATCCTAACATCGGATTTTCTTTGGATATGGAAACAAAGCAGTGTTTTGCTGCCAACCAATACGAGGCAAGAGACCAGCTTCAAATAAAGAGCTGCCCCCGAAATTATTCGGAGGCAGCTTAGTTGTTAGTTCAGCAAAAGCAGACTTCGATGATGAAGGTCAGCTCCGGCCTTTCCACGGAACCAGCCAGTTTTCAGCCTTGCGCATCAGGATATCGATGCCGTAGCCGATGATGCCGATCAGCACGATGCCCATGATGACTATATCCGTCAGCTGGAATTTCGAGGCCGCGATGATCATCATACCAGCCCCTTTCTGTGCCGCGACAAGTTCGGCCGCCACAACAGTACCCCAGCATACACCCATGGCGACGCGTGCGCCGGTGAATATCTCGGGCAACGAGTTGGGTACAATCACATGGCGCATGATCTGCCACTTCGACGCCCCCAGCGAGTATGCCGCGTGGATTTTTGAGATGTTCACACCAGACACACCTGCACGTGCAGCAATAGTCATGATCCAAAGCGCAGCTAGGAACAGCAGGACGATCTTACCGGTCTCCCAGATGCCAAACCAGATGATGACCAACGGGATCAGCGCCAATGGCGGCACAGGGCGCATGAACTCTACGATTGGGTCAAACCAGCCCCGGAACCAGCCAGACAATCCCATGGCGTATCCGAGCGGAATGCCGATGAGCGCTCCGGCGACAAAGCCCGCGATAACCCGCAACAACGACCAACCAAGATGCTGCCAAAGCGAGAAGTTCTGATAGCCTTCGCTGGCTATCTCGAAGAAGCGCGCGACAACAGTTTCGGGTGCCGGCAACCAGATCGGGTTCATCTGCATACCCTGCGCCGGAGTGAAGCTGATCGCGCCTTTTCCGGTCAGTGATACTGTGCCATCGCCCACGCTAACAGAACCATCCTCGCCAATCGCCGTGCCATTGATGGCGATGATCTTCGCGCCATCTTTGCGCTTCACCTCATCATTTTTGTCGAACAAGATGGTCGAGGAACGACCGCTGGGCGCGACAAAGGCGACATCCTTGGCAAAGCCGTCACCAGGCTCAACCTCAAAGCTCTCCGCCTCCTCTCCAAAAGGGGGAACCTTTACATAGATCGTGGCATCATCTGTGTTGCCGTTTGCGTCTTCGACTGTGTACGTAAACTGCAAATCCCCGACAAAGGGGCCAGGGACATGAATGGGCAGCAGTTTTGAACCGGTAAACGCGGCCCAAATCACAAAGATCACAAGGATCGAGATAATCGACGCTGCCCGGTCTGCGCGTACTGCACTTTCATCGCCAAACGTCACAGTTTTGAGGCTCGTAAAGTCCTGACGGCTTTGCAAACCCCTGCGCAGCAGATGCACGATCAGAAATGCGCCGCCGAACAGGCCGATATAAAAAAGAAGTACCATCATGATGCTTGCTCCGTCCGGCCCATGATTTCCTCTTCCATTTCCCAAATCATCGAAAGGATTTCGTCGCGCGTTTCCGCAAAGCCCTCGGACTTTTTCACGTCACGAAGGTCAGCGTTCACACCTCGCTCGGCAAATGGCAGATTATATTCCTTGTGAATTCGTCCAGGGCGCGGGGCCATGACGATCAATCGCTCACCCAGCAACAGGGCTTCTTCCACCGAGTGGGTGATCAGAATGATTGTCTTACCAGTTTCTTTCCATAGCTTCAGAACCAGGCCCTGCATTTTTTCACGTGTCAACGCGTCCAAAGCACCAAGCGGTTCATCCATCAGGATCACATCGGGCTCGTTTGCCAGGCATCGCGCCAGTGCGACACGCTGCTGCATACCCCCAGACAATTCGTAAACAGCCTTTTCCTTGAAATCCTGTAGGCCCACGACCTCAAGCAAATGATCCGATATCTTGTCTCGTTCTGCTTTTGGCATGCCCTTCATACGTGGCCCAAAATCCACATTCTCGCGCACGTTCATCCACTCGAATAGGGCGCCTTTTTGAAACACCATTCCGCGTTCCGCATCCGGACCTTTGACCAAATGCCCATTCAGCTCAATGCGCCCTGAGGTCGGTGCAAGAAAGCCCGCAACAATGTTCAGCAAAGTTGTCTTGCCGCATCCTGATGGGCCAAGAACCGAGACCAGTTCACCTTCTTTCAGACTAAGCGATACGTCCTGGAGCGCCTGCACTGAAGTACCGTTAGGCAAGTCAAAACGCATGGACAGGTCTACGATGTCCAATTCAGGCATTCTGTTTCCTTCCTGCTGTTGCATCTGGGGACCGGCCCGCAACCGGACCAGTCCCCAGCGATCTGCATTATTTTAGTTGTCGAATGTTCGTCCCGATCTCAGTTTGAGGCTGAGCTCAGCGGATCTGCATTCACAGCACCTTCATAGGAATCCAGCGCGGAATCGATGCTACCCGCTGATACAAAGACGTTTGCGACGCCCTTCATAAAGTCTTGAGCACCACCACCAAGCCATTTGTCCGACAATTGCTCTTCGGCTGTCGGGAAACTGAATGTAGCGATCGTTGCTGCAGCATCGCTTGGATCCATACCTGCATCCTTGGCGATGACTGCCAACATATCATCCTTGTTGTCCCCAGCGGCCCATTGCGCATTGGCGTCTGCGGTCACTTTGAGAAACTTCGAGAGCAGTTCCGGTTCTTCTTCGATGAAGGAAGACGGAGCACTGGTCACATCGAAAACAAGAATGCCAAGCTCTTCCTTCTCAGCACCAGTCAGCAAGATATTGCCGTGCTCGGTCATGCGCCGCAGCGCACCACCCCAGCCGCATACCATGTCCAGGTTGCCTTGCGCAAAGGCGGCTGCCCCATCGGCAGGAGCCATATCGACAATTTCCAGCGAGCTTAGATCGACGCCAAAATGGTCCATCTGTGACAAGAAGCCATAATGCGCGGCGGTCCCAATCGGAACGCCAACCTTCTTGCCATTCAGCTCACCTGCATTTGTCTTGTCGATTTCAAGCGCTTCAGCGACGACACAATTGTCATTGTCCGAATAGCTTACCGCGACATCCACGGCCTGCAGATCCTGACCGGCAGACGTGGCTACGACAAAAGGCGGTACACCCTGGCTGACCGCGATCTGAACGTCGCCTGAAGCCATGGCGGCAGACATTGCAGTGCCCGTGTCGAAGGACACCCAATTGATCTTGACCCCCATCTCGTCTTCATAGGTCCCGTTTGCTTTCGCATACTGGAACGGCATCGGCCATTCCAAAAAGTACGCAACCGTTATTTCATCAAGCGCTGCGGCTTGTGAGGCGGTTACAGCGGCAATCCCGGCATAGGCCGTTGTAAGCAGATATTTTTTGATCATTTCGATTATTTTCTCCCTGCTGGTTCCGTCAGTTCGACCATTTCCGATGGTCGACTACGGATCAGTAAGAGAAACCATAGTCGGTAAGGTTCAATTTCGTAAATCAAAAAACATGTTGCGAAAAAACCGTAACTTTGTTTCGCTTTTGATAAATAGTTCTTTGGAAGGGCCTGCAGTGACCAAAAAATCACTTAGCCTCAGATGGCTTGAAATCTTTCAACTGGTCTCGAAATTGGGGTCGATCCAAAAGGTGTCTGTTGAAACCGGTTTGTCAATCAGCACGGTTTCAAATCATCTGCGCAGCCTTGAACGGGCTCTGGACGTGGAACTGGTGGATCACAGCCGCCGACCGATGGGATTAACGCCTGCTGGCACAGTGTTCTCCCGACATGTCCACGAAGGCCTGATGGCTCTGAAACGTGGAGAGGCTGAGCTGCGCTCGGGCAGTTGGCAGCATGCAACTGATTTGCGTTTGGGTTTGATAGATGATTTCGACAGCCGTGTTGCGCCCGATTTGTTTACTCTTCTTTCGGCTCGGCTGCCGCGATGCAGCTTTCGCCACTTTACGCGCCAAAGCCACGAGATCATCGACAAGCTTCAATCGCAGGGTTTGGATGCTGGAGTCGCAACTCGACCTTCCTACCATGTCGAGGGGCTCAAAGAGTTTCCTCTTCTTCGTGATCCCTTCATCGTGATTATTCCACCCGCCTTTGACGGTCCGGTTGAAGACCTTGCAAACCCGGATAGTACTCTGCCGTTTCTGCGATACTCGCGGGATCTCGCCATCGGCAAGCTTATTGAGATGCAGCTTACGCGAAGCAAGATAATTTTACCCAACCGCTTCGAACTTGAGTGCAATCAATCCATTATCGGGTTGGTCGCAGGAGGCAGTGGTTGGACCATCACAACCGCCGCCAGCTACTATCGTGCGCGTCGCTTCCACAAGAACACGCGGGCGATGCCTTTTCCCGGCAAAAGTTTTGCCCGCACCGTGTCGTTATTTACAACGGATGTATATCCGTCATCGACGACCCGGTTGATCCACAACGTATTGCAAAAGCTGATCCGTCAACACGTCACCGAACCTATGATATCGCGGTTCCAGTGGTTGGAAGATGATTTCCGAACAATCCCCACTCCGGCCGAATTGTAAACGCTTCGTCATACGAGCTTAGCCGACGGATGTTTCAGCACGGCAGACGTTGCAGCCGTCATGTACCCGCTAGGTTTCAGCCTCTTGCTCACGGGGGGGCAATTCTTCGATCAACCTTGTCTCAAGCAACTGACCGCTGGAGTAGAGGATCGGCGTCGAAATAGCGGCGATATGACTATTGAATTCACGAAGCGCCCGTAGGGTCTCGAGATGCACATCGCTGGTTTCGAAGCTTTCTGCCATGCCATTTTGCAAACGGCGGAAATGACGTTTTCTGCTGTCACGTTCGGCGCGCTTGATCTCAGTCTTTTCCAAGTTCAGAAGCCGTGCACTTTCCAGATCTTCCGAAATTATGACGTTTGTCGCCAGTTTCAGATTGGCCAGTATTTTCTCGTGCATCTGTTGCACTTCCGACCATCCCTCTGGCGAAAACTGCTTCCCTGTTTCCCGCAATTCACCGGCCAGCACCGTCAGGCGCTTTGCCACCACGTCGCCTGCCGTTTCCAACCGGACTGCATATTCCAGCATATCGCGGGCTGCATCAGAGTTTTTCGAATCCATCTTGTCCGCAGGCAATGCTGCGACAAATGCCCGGATATCTGTCAAGCATTGGTTAACATCCTGATCTATAGCCTGAATTGCCTTAATCTGCTCGGGTTCACCAGATCGGTAGAGCCCCAGCAAGGGGCTGAACATCAACTGCACAAGATCAGCCATTCGAACCAGCTCGCGTTTGAGGGCCGAGATCGCCAGGGTTGGAGACCCCGGCACTTGTGGATCAAGGGCGCTTGCGGGCCGAGCGAGCGGGTTGGCTTCTACGACTGGTTTTTCATCCGGTAGCAGCCGCATGAACGGAGCCTGCAACATTCCGCAGAAGGGTAAAGACAAGATCAGGAGCGAAGCATTGAACGCCAAATGCGCATTGACCAGCATCTGTCCCTGATAGTCGCTGCCGATCATCCCAGCGCGCAAAGCCAAGTTCGCGGCAAACAGGCATAGCACGGCCCAGACCCCGCGAAGCGCAAGATTTGCGTAAGGAATGCGCCGGGCACGTATATCCATCCCACGCGTCAACCAAACTGGAATGAGCGCGCTGCCCAAATTTGCGCCTAGCACCAATGACAATCCGGCAGAGAACGGCAATGCACCTATCTGGACGAGCGTGACGCACATCAAAATGGCCGCAACTGAACTGTGCATGACAAAGGCCAGCGCACCTCCGACAATGAATGCAGTCACATAATCGCGCACGAGATAGTCAGCGATTGCGGGCAAGAACGCGCTGTCCCGGATCGGGTCCATGGCTTCGCGCAAAAACCGCAGAGAAATCAAAATAAAGGCGACACCCATCAGAATTCGACCGATCTGACGTGGCCGCTTTCGTTCGGTTTTGACAAATAACCAACCACCGATGGCCAATAGTAGCGGTACGAGCCAGTCAAGACGGAATGACAGTATCTGAATCACAAGGGCGGAACCAAGGTCACCCCCCAAAACAATTGCCAGACCCGCCGGAAAAGCCAGATATCCGCCCGCCGCGAACCCTGAGGCCAACAGCGCCACAGCAGCCGAGCTCTGTAGAACAACTGCCAAAAGCATCCCCGTCAGGCTGGAGCCCATCATGCTGTTGTTTCGTGTCAGCACACGCTGGAACGAGGCGCCGTAACTCCGCTCGATCCCTGTTCGGACCATTCGAACCGCAAACAGCAAGAGCATTGTGGCTCCGGCCAGTTGAGTAAGAAATACTAGTATTGCCATGCGGTGCGGTCTTTCTGCTGCATCGGCCTGTTTAACGTCCAAATTCTATGAAATTCAAGCACAAACGAGGCAAACAATGGTGGCGATACGACATCTAGCGACTGGCGTCGAAGTACAAATGTATTTGGCAGGGCAGACCAATTGCAAGTCGCATTGCAGATTTTCAAATCAGCGTTTGGTATTTGAGAAACGGGTGCCAGATTTCGATAATTTGATATCAATGTTCGCATGAGCCGCTTAATTATTCGCAGGTATGCCTGTATCTATAGGATTTAAAATGCCGCGCCAATCTGCCCCCAAAGATCTTAGTCTCAAATGGTTGGAACTGTTTCAGATTTGTGCTCAAAAAGGATCGCTGCAAGCAGTGGCGAAAGAAACAGGTCTTACTGTCAGCACAGTGTCGCACCATCTGCGTAATCTCGAAGACCATCTGGGGGTTGAACTGTTCAATCACTCGCGCAGACCAATGGTTCTGACCCCAAAAGGAAAGGCTTTTCTACGAAACATTGACGATGCATTACAGTTGATCCGGATAGCAAAGGCTGAGGCGTCGGCAGGAAGCGTATCCGAAGCCAGCCATCTTCGATTGGGGACCATCGAAGATTTTGACAGCGACATTATACCGGAACTGGCCGTTTACCTGTCATCGAGCATGTCTGCCTGCAATTTCATGTATCACACAGATTCCAGCCATTCGATTATCGAGATGTTGCGAGATCGACAGTTGGACCTGGGAATATCCACCACACCCAGCGAAAGGTCACGTGATCTGCAAGATCGTCCGCTTCTAAGTGATCCATTTGTCATCATATTGCCCAGGGCCAACGAGGCGCCTTTGAGCGATATTGTCAAGGGCCGCACTAAACTTCCGTTCCTGAGGTTTTCCAGCAACCTTTACATCGCGCGTCAGATAGAAGCTCAACTACGGCGGATAGGGATATCAGCCTCTCACAGATTTGAATGCAGCAATAACCAGACGCTGATGTCGATGGTGTCAGCCGGTGCTGGTTGGACCATTACAACCCCACTGCTGTATTCGCGGGCGAAACGGTTTCAAGCCGACCTGCGTATGCACCCGTTTCCAGGTAAAAGCTTTGCGCGCACTCTGGCGCTGATCACGACGCCAGATTGCTCCAGATCCGTTGTAGAATTGGTGGAGGATAAAACACGATCACTGATCAGCAACCGTATCATCGCCCCGCTTTGCGCAGAGATCCCTTGGCTGGCAGACAGTTTCAAATTGATTGAATAAAACCGACCTTAGCTCTTTAGAGATATTAGTTTGTTCCCGGATATGCCCATCCTGATCGACGGATAGGCAAGCGGTGAGAATGGCCTGCAAATCTCTTACGCCCCTGGGTGCTCGCATTCGGGCCTATGATGCTCCGCTCTCTGCCCATGCCTTGGATCGCCCCGGTCTGCGAGCGGACGAAAGAGGTTATCTCGCCCTTTGGCGGTGGAAATGCGCTTCGTGCCCTGCACCATATCGTTAGTGAAAAAGCCCATGTGATCCTCGGGGTGCATGAGGTTGAGCGATTCAACATAATGCTGGTCACTTATGTTGGTCACATGCAGTTTATTACGATATTTTGCTTTTTTATTTCCGATTTTGTGATCAAAAAGGTCGCAGCGCTTGTGATCCACACCGCTGATCGCGCTAATCCCAAAAAAAACGAGCCGGAGGTTGATGCCATGAAATCGCGTACCAAGGTTGTTGTCATTGGCGGCGGTATCGCTGGGTGTTCGACACTGTATCATCTGATCCAAGAGGGTTGGACTGACGTAGTACTGGTAGAACGCAACGAACTAACCAGCGGCACAACCTGGCATTCGGCTGCGCAGGTGACCAATTTTGGCATGAATCAGACTATGGTTGGACTGAAAACGCACTCGATCAATCTGTACAAGGAATTGGCCGAGGATCCAGACTACCCGATCAACTACCATCACGGTGACGGCGGTATCCGGCTTGCCAATACGCCAGAGCAGATGCAGGGTTATCACCACTTTGCGTCCATGGCGCGCGGAATGGATGTGCATTTCGAGATTATAGATGCCGAAGAATGCGCCTGCCGCCACCCGCTGATCTCTACCGACAATCTTTTGGGCGGGCTATGGGATCCCTTGGATGGCGACATCGATCCAGCACAGTTGTGCCAAGCACTGGCTCGCCGCGCGCGCAAAGCCGGGGCCGAGGTCTATCGGAATACGCCAGTTATCGCGCTGACCCAGCACAAGGATGATACCTGGACGGTGCACACCGAACATGGAGATATTGACTGCGATATCGTGGTCAATGCTTGTGGCTATCGGGTCAACGAAGTGGGTGCGATGATGGGTGTGCACCACCCTGTTGCCTCGATGGAGCATCAGTACTTCCTGACCGAAGAGATCGCGGCAATCCGCGACGCAGGTCACCGGATGCCCCTGCTCCGCTGTCCGATCAGTGACTACTATTGTCGGCAGGAAAAGAACGGCTTGCTGGTCGGCTTTTATGAGCAGGATTGCAAAACCTGGGGCATGGATGGGATTGATCCGAATTTTGTTAACGCGCTGTGCCCTGACGATCTGGACCGCGTGACGGATGTGCTGGAGGGCGCGTTTGCCCGGATGCCCGCACTGATGGAAGTCGGCATCCACACCGTCGTGAATGGACCGATCACCTACACGATCGACGGTGCACCTTTGGTCGGGCCGATCCCCGGCAAGCGCAACGCTTTCTGTATCATCGGCCTGCGCGCAGGTCTGGGCGAAGGGGGTGGCCATGGCTGGCTGCTGGCCCAACAGATCGTTCATGGCGAGGCCTGTTATGACACGTGGTGCCTTGATCCGCGCCGGTTTACTGGCCACACCAATGTGGAGCTGACTGCGCTGAAAGCCATCGAAGATTATCAGAATGAATTCCGCTTTCATTTCCCGCACGAACACCGGCCTGCTGGCCGCCCTGCCAAGACAACCCCGCTGACCCCGATCCTCGCAGCAGAAGGGGCCAAATTTACAGTGGTCAACGGTTGGGAGCGGGTCGACTACATCAAGCCTACGCCTGACTTTCACCCAACGCTGAGTTTCAGTTTTGATGAGACCTTTGACGTCGTCGCAGCGGAAATCAGAAACCTGCAAGAAAATGTCGGGCTGGCCGAAGTTAACGGCTTCAACCGTCTGGAAATCACCGGAACCGACCGGCATGAGTTTCTGGATCGGATGATGTGCGGCGCGGTGACGCAACGCGACGGGCGGGTCGGCCTTGGCTATCTGCTGAACTACCACGGGATGGTCAAGGCCGAGGCCACAATCGCCAACCTGCCCTCCAGCGATCGCGGCCCGGCGCGGGTCTGGTACGGGTCCGCCGCCGCCAGCGAATACCATGATATGGATTGGCTGAAGGCGCATCTGCATGATGGCGAGGATGTGCAAATTCGCTCGCTCACCAATGATCAGACCATACTGGTGCTGGCCGGACCCAAATCGCGCGACGTGTTGTCCGCTTGTGCACGAGGAGATTGGTCACGAGACACCTTTCCCTGGCTGTCTGTTCGCGAGTGCTTTGTCGGGTTCGCGCCGGCAACTGTGTTGAATATCAGCTTCTCAGGGGAACTGGCCTACGAGATACATGTCCCGAACGCCTCGCTTTATGCGGCCTATCTGGCGCTCAGAAAAGCGGGTGAGACACATGGCATGAAACTCTTTGGTGCTCGCGCCGTCGAGTCCATGCGGATGGAGAAAGGATTCATGCACTGGAAAGCCGAGCTGCTCACAGAGTTTGATCCGTTTGAGACCGGTTTGGATCGGTTCGTGAAACTGACCAAAGGCGATTTCATTGGCCGAAACGCGTTGCAGGGACGCCTTGAGAACGGTCCGCAAAAGAAACTGGTAAGCCTGAAAATCGAAACAACCATAGCACCTGCACATAGTGGCGCTTCGCTGATGTTGGACGGCGTCGTTGTTGGTACCATCACGTCAGGTGACTGGGGCCACCGAACAGGGTTAAACCTTGCTTACGGCTTTTTGAATCCAGAATTTTCCGAACCCGGCAGCCGAATGCAGCTTGATCTGTGCGGAGAAATGATCGGTGCCGAGGTGATTGCACCTTCCCCGTATGACCCGGACCTCTCACGCGTGCGTAGCTGATCCGGAAGCTACCCGCCGTTCCGATAGGCAGTCGGTGTCTGACCGAATTGAGCCCGGAACGCTCGCGTCATGGCACTGGGATTTTCATACCCGCAGCGGCTGGCGATTTCGGCCACGGACTGCTGGGTTTCGACCGCAAGTTTGCGCGCCAGATTCAGACGCAGACGACGATAGAGCGCCTGCGGTGTTACGCCCAGCTCGGCCAAAACCCGGGTTTCAATCTTCTTCTGAGAACACCCAAGCTGGCGAGCGATATCCTTTATCAATATCGGCGCATCTAACGTGCCCTGCATGACGCCCAGCACCCGAATCACAAGCCTGTCTTCGGATTTCATCTGTGGCGAAGCAGCGCTTGGTTCACCGCGGTTCATCAGAAGATGCGCGACCTCCATCGACAGCAATGGTCCATGGTCCGCAAGGATCAGCGCCGTGGCCAGATCATAAGCCGCCATAGCGCCGGAACACGTGATCCGGTTGCGGTCGATCACAAAGCGCTCTTGCAGGGCATCAACGTCTGGAAATGCCTCTTCGAACCGCGATAATTCATCCCAGTGAATGGTTGCGCGATACCCGTTCAACAGACCTGCATCTGCAAGCAACCAACTTCCTGTATCCAAGCCAGCCAGCCGAGAATGTCGATTTGACGCACGGTGCAAAGCGCGCAACGTTTTTGAAACGGAATGCTCCAGATATCCATATGACGGCATGACGATCAGAGCATCGCCCACTGCGGCCCCGATGGCACCGTGAGGTGCCACCTGTAACCCACTGGAACTTTCCACAGTTGCACCGTCAGGCGAATAGAATTGCCAGGCATAGAGATGCTGCCCCGCCAAAGTATTCGCGGCGCGTAGCGGCTCAACCATGTTGGCAAGGCACAGGTTCGAGAAACCATTGAACAGCAAAAAGTTGTAGGTCTGAGTCAATTTATTCTAACCCTGCATGATAAACTACGATTAGTGCATGTCATAGGCCCAGACAATGCCGTTTCATTCCCAATCAGGCATCAGGGGAACCGCGTTATGCAATTTGGCTTATCCGAAGAACAGGACATGATCGTCTCGACCGTGCGCAGTTTTGTCGAGAATGAGATCTATCCGCATGAGGCCGAGGTCGAACGGACCGGCCAAGTCCCGACCGAATTGGGCGAACAGATCAAGCAGAAGTGCATCGATCTGGGCTTTTATGCCTGCAACTTCCCTGAAGAAGTGGGCGGTGCAGGTCTGTCGCATCTCGACTTCACTCTGGTTGAGCGCGAACTGGGTCGCGGGTCCATGGCATTGACCCATTTCTTCGGTCGCCCGCAGAACATTCTGATGGCGTGTAATGACGAGCAGCGTGAACGCTATCTGTTGCCCGCTGTACGCGGTGAAAAAATGGACGCGCTGGCGATGACCGAACCCGACGCGGGTTCGGACGTCCGAGGCATGAAATGCCAGGCGGTTCGCGATGGCGGCGACTGGGTCGTAAACGGTTCGAAACACTTCATATCAGGCGCAGAACATGCTGATTTCTTCATCGTGTTCATCGCAACAGGTGTGGATGAAACCCCGAAAGGCCCAAAAAAGCGTATCACCACCTTCCTTGTGGATCGGGGTACGCCGGGTTTTGAGGTGCGCGAGGGATACAATTCGGTAAGCCACAAGGGCTACAAGAATTACATCCTGTACTTCGACAATTGCCGCCTGCCAGACGCACAGGTTTTGGGCGAGGCCGATGGCGGTTTCGCCGTGATGAACGAATGGCTTTACGCGACGCGCCTGACGGTCGCTGCCTTCTCAGTCGGACGGGCGCGGCGCTGTTTTGATTACGCGCTGAATTACGCCGCTGAACGCAAGCAGTTTGGCCAACCAATCGGCAAGTTTCAGGGTGTTAGCTTTCAGATCGCCGATATGATCACCGAGATCGACGCCGCCGATTGGCTGACACTCTCGGCCGCATGGCGACTGGATCAGGACTTGCCCTCAAACCGCGAGATTGCATCGGCCAAAGTCTACGCCTCGGAAATGCTGGCGCGGGTGACGGATACCACGCTGCAGATCTATGGCGGCATGGGGCTGATGGACGATTTCCCAATCGAACGGTTCTGGAGAGATGCGCGGGTCGAACGAATCTGGGACGGCACGAGCGAAATTCAACGCCACATCATCAGCCGTGATCTGCTGCGGCCTCTGGGTGCCTGAGGCGTAGATGAGCAAGGATATCTCTCGCCTTCTGCGCCCGAAATCCACAGCGGTCATCGGAGGTGGTGCGTGGTGCCAGCAGGTTATCCAGCAATCCCAACTCATGGGGTATGCCGGGGACATCTGGCCCATCCACCCCAAGGCGGCTGAACTCGCGGGGCACAAAGCCTACGCGCGGCTTGAGGACCTGCCCTCCGCCCCGGATGCCGCCTTTGTTGGCATCAATCGACACGCCACGATTGAGGCGGTACAGATTTTGTCCGAAATGGGCAGCGGTGGTGCAGTTTGCTTTGCATCCGGATTCTCGGAAGCTGTGGCCGAGGATGATACGGGTGGAGACTTGCAATCAGAGTTGATCAAAGCGGCAGGTTCCATGCCCATTCTGGGGCCAAACTGTTATGGCTTTATCAACGCGTTGGACGGGGCGCTGTTATGGCCTGACCAACATGGAGCAGTTCCCGTTGAGCGCGGCGTCGCCATTCTGACCCAAAGCTCAAACATCTCGATCAACCTGACCATGCAGCGCCGTGCCTTGCCCATTGCCTATATGGTGACCTGTGGAAACATGGCACAAACCAGCCAGGCAGAGATCGCTGCAGCGCTGATCGATGACCCGCGGGTCACTGCAGTAGGTCTGCATATCGAAGGCTTCAAGGATGTCCGCGAATGGGAAGCCCTTGCCGCCAAAGCTTTTGAGAAAAGCGTTCCCCTGATCGCGCTGAAGGTTGGTGCGTCTGAACAGGCGCAGGCAGCGACTGTGTCACATACCGCTTCACTGGCGGGCAGCGACGCGGGTGCGCAGGCTTTGCTGAACCGGTTGGGCATACCGCGACTAAGGTCTCTCCCAGAGTTTCTAGAAACGCTGAAATTGCTGCACTGCTACGGACCGTTAACAGGAGCCAACATTGCATCGATCAGCTGTTCCGGAGGCGAGGCAAGCCTGATCGCGGATATGGCAGTTGGCACAGGCCTCAGCTTTCCCAAACTGGGCGAAGACAAAGAAACCCGATTGCGCGATGCGCTTGGTCCGATGGTCGCGCTGAACAATCCGCTCGACTATCACACCTATGTCTGGCGCGACGAAGCAGCAATGGCGAGCGCCTGGGCCGGGATGACCGGGGACGATATTGATCTGACCATCTCGATCGTCGACTATCCAACCACCGACTTGACGGATTGGGCTTGTGCAACGAACGCGGCACTCAAGGTGCGGGAAGAAACCGGCGCACGATTTGCTGTGGCGGCGACCTTGCCCGAGTTGCTGCCAGAGGATGTCGCGCAAACCTTGATGGCGGGTGAAGTGGTTCCGTTCATGGGCTTAAGTGAAACTCTCGCTGCTACTCGGGCCGCGGGTCAGATCTGTGCGCCTTCGCACGAACCAATCTGCTTGCCAGGCGACCTGGAAGCCAAACGAACTTTGACCGAAGCGGACGCCAAGCAGGCACTTACAGGACATGGCCTGCGTGTGCCCCAGAACCGTTCGGTTCGGAGCGCAGAAGAAGCCCAATGCGCGACACACGAGATGAGCGCGCCTTTCGCCGTCAAGGGCGTCGGACTTGCCCATAAGTCCGAACACGCCGCCGTGAGACTGGGAGTTCAGGCCTCTGACGTGCCGAAAGTTGCCGCAGAAATCGGAACCGACGAGATCCTGATCGAAGAGATGATCTCGGGAACCGTGGCCGAACTGCTGGTCGGCGTCGTGCGCGACCCCGCCCATGGGTTTGTTCTGACCCTCGGCGCGGGTGGTGTCCTGACCGAGATCTTGCGTGATACCGCTTCGCTGCTGATACCGACGACGCCTGATGATATTCGTGGCGCGCTCGACGCGCTAAAGATCGCCCCGCTTCTGGCCGGCTATCGCGGCCAACCAGCGGCTGATATAAATGAGATCATTGCCGCTGTTCTGGCCGTTCAGAACTATGTCGTGCACAATGCCGATACGCTCGGCGAGGTCGAAATCAACCCGCTTCTTTGCACGCCGACCCGCGCGGTTGCAGTGGATGCCCTAATCAGAAAGGCCTGAGATATGGACCCGATCAAGACCCGCCGCGAGGGCGCAATCCTTGAGGTTACTCTGGACCGCCCTAAGGCCAACGCCATCGATCTGGCCACCAGCCGCGTCATGGGGCAGGTCTTTGCTGAGTTTCGCGATGACCCCGAATTGCGCGTCGCCATTCTGACTGGTGCAGGAGAAAAGTTTTTTTGCCCCGGCTGGGACCTGAAAGCCGCCGCCGACGGCGACGCGGTGGATGGGGATTATGGTGTGGGTGGTTTCGGAGGGCTTCAGGAACTGCGCGACCTCAACAAGCCAGTCATCGCCGCCGTCAATGGAATTGCATGCGGGGGTGGGTTGGAACTTGCGATTTCAGCTGACATGATTCTGGCCGCAGAACACGCTACCTTTGCCTTGCCTGAAATCAGGTCTGGCACCGTCGCGGATGCCGCCAGCGTCAAACTGCCTAAACGCATCCCCTATCACATCGCAATGGAATTGCTTCTGACAGGTCGCTGGTTCGATGCCAAAGAAGGCCACCGCTGGGGATTGGTCAATGAGATTTTGCCTTCCGATCAGCTCATGGATCGCGCTTGGGAGCTTGCGCGCCTGCTCGCCTCAGGACCACCACTTGTCTATGCAGCGATCAAAGAAGTTGTGCGCGAAGCCGAAGACAGCAAGTTTCAGGATGCGATGAACCGCATCACCAAACGGCAGTTGCGTACGGTAGATGTACTTTACTCCAGTGAAGATCAGCTTGAAGGCGCAAGGGCCTTCGCTGAGAAGCGCGACCCGGTCTGGAAAGGGAAATAACAAACCCATTCGTTTTCAAACTAAGTAAATGAATCCGAGAAGAACAGCCCTTGATCACACAGGTCGAGCTAGTTCATCAAAGTCAGCTCAATTTTTGAGTAGATCATACTTTACACGCCTGAAAATCAGGTCACAAATTGCTTTATGCATATATTTGGGATCAACGTGACCTGATGCAGGACAAAAAATCAGAGACTGAATTGGAGATCGGTCGCACTCTGCAAAGACTGCGGCAAGAGCGAAACCTGACCGTCACAGAACTGGCAACTCAGGCAAACCTGTCGACGGCGATGATCAGCAGAATCGAGAACGGCCACGTTTCGCCTTCTCTTGGCACATTGCAGGCTTTGGCCGATGCCTTGTCGGTATCTCTGATGGCGTTGTTCAGCCATTCCGAGCATACGGCAGACGTTCATCATGTTCCCGCAGGCACAGGGTTGCCGTCGCGGCGGATTACGCATGACCACGCACATGACTACCTGACACTGGGTAAGCACAGCGGGCCGGGCGGGTCCTTTCAATCCGCACGCATCCGTATTTCTAAGCAAGACCAAAACACCTTGCCCAAATACCAACACGAGGGACATGTATTCATATACATGATCAATGGGCGTGCCCGGTATATTTGCGGTGCCGAAGAATTTCTTATGGCAACAGGTGACACGCTTAGCTTTGACGCCAAACTACCACACGGAGTACACGAAATCCTATCGGACGAGATAGAGTTCATTACCGTTTCAACCCGGCCACAGTAATGACCATCTGCTGGCGTCACCGCGCCTGAACCCTTGCCTAAGTGACCCGGGAGTGAAAAGACCTAGAGAATGAAAATTACCTTTCGACAGGTCGATGCATTTCGATCCGTGGTATCGACCGGATCTGTAACAGAAGCCGCGACAATGCTGGGCATTTCGCAACCTGCAGTTAGTCGGCTAATCGCAGATCTTGAGGCTGAAGTCGGATTTGCTCTGTTTCAACGCTCAGGAAGGGTCCTGGTTCCAACAGACGAAGCGCGGCTGCTTGTACAGGAAGTGCGCCAAGCCGTCAGCGGTATGGAACACATCAAGCAGGCGGCGACAGCGATCGGCAGTTTTGGACACGCGCGGCTAAGCCTGGTGACCACCCCAGCCTTCGCAACGCAACTGGCCCCTGATCTGATCAGCTTATTCGCATTGGCCTGCCCCGAGGCTATGGCGCGGTTGGAATTTGAGGCCAATGACGATTCAGTGGAATGGCTGGTATCGCAGAGTTTTGATTTTGGGATTACGTCCAGCGTCCCGTCTAACCCATCTTTTAACAGCCTGATGCTGTCGGATGACGATGTATACTGCGTTTTGCCCAAGGGTCACCGGCTAGAAGACAAATCCGTCATTCACGCACGAGATTTGGCGGATGAGAGTTTTATATCCTACATGGGGTCATCCCGCTTCCGGTTCGAGGTCGACCGCTTTTTCGATGCCAAATCGATTTCGCGTAGCCTAAAATATGAAACTCGAACTACGGATGGCGTCTGTCGTCTTGTCGCGCGAGGGCTTGGAGTGTCGATTGTTGGAATGTCCAAAGGCCTTTCCGAAACCGTTCCAGGATGCGCTGTACTGCCGTTTGCTGCACCACTAAATTTTCAAACAGTGCTTTTCTGGTCCAACAACAGACCACTATCCGCTGTTGCAAATATCTTTCTCGAAATAGCGAAGGACACGCTTAGCTCCGATTGAGCGCATCCCGAAAGCTTTGTCGCGCCTTTGCGCTGTGAATATAGTCATAGTCGCGTGGATAGGATTTGCCCGGCCGAATCTCCATCGAAACAAACTGAGGGCCCGGCGTATTCAGAATATATGGTAACGCGTCTGCAAACAGTTTCAGCTCGCGAAAACCCTGTGACCCGGCATATCCGGCTGAACGCGCAAACCCAACGAAATCTACCCGATCAGCGCCGGGCAGCGGATGCGCACCATTCACCTCATACACCCGGTTGGCCGCCACGAAGTGATACAAATTGGTTACGCCTGAGTTTGCTATCGTGACCAGAGAACCCAGATTCATCAACAGGCTGCCATCCCCATCCAAAACAATCACGCGTCTGTCTGGATTGGCCAACGCCAGCCCCAATCCGTGCGAACTGGCCTGACCCATTGCTCCGACCGCTACATAGTTCAAGTCACGAGGATTGAGTTGCAGCCAATCAAAGCAGCTTTGATATACAGCCACAACGATATCCCGTTCATTCACATGGGGTATCAACGCAGCAAGCGCATCATCACGGTCAATGATCATGTTGCCTCCGGGCTCCGTCCAATCAGGAATACATGAGGGCGCGACGTGTTGTACGCCGCATCGACGGCTTGCGGAATATGATCAATATCTTCAGGCTCTTCGATCAGTGAGTGCGATATTTCCATCGCATCCAGAACCGGTTGGATAATCCGCACCCCGTATGAAGCTGATTGGTCGGGTTGCACATCGGGCTCTTTTCCCTGCAATCCGACCATCATGACGATGGGCAACTCATAGTCCATGCCAATTGCCCGAATGGCGTTCAGAGAATCCATCAACCCGGTTTGCTGCATCATCAATAACGCCCGAGTGCCGTTGTATGACATCGCCCCACAGATGCTAACACCCTCATCTTCTTTACAGATGCGGGTCAGGCGAAAATCGGGATCTTTCGAAATCGGCCAAAGTAAGCCGTCACTTGTGACTATATCCGGCAGGGCAACAATTTCCCGAATATCCGATTGCTTTATGCAGGCGATGATGCCAGCCCCCGACGGAAAGGCAATATCCCGAGCACTTGCGGCAGGTTGAAGTGATCCGCCCATTAGCCCGCCCCATTCAAAAATTCAGCAATACCATCTCGCACAGCTTGCAGTTCATGGGGCCGCCCAATGGTTATGCGAATATAATCCTTGTAGGCCGCCGATGCCAAACGCCTTACTGCAATACCATTCCGGCGCAAGAAGAGGTCGACCCCTTCGGCAGATTTCACTGGATCAGGAAAATGGACCAAAAGAAAATTGGTCTGACTTGGGACCATCGTCAAACCCAGCGATTGCATTTCCGACGAAAGCCACTTGCGCCCACGCTGATTGGCATCAAACACAAAGCGTGTGTGCGCCCGATCTTCAAGCGCTCCAATCGCAGCAACCGCCGAAGGTGAAGCAACGGGAAAAGTCAAGGCAATACGACGAATACTATCCAGGATATCCGGAGGGCCAAACACCCATCCTACCCGCGCTCCGGCCAAGCCGTAGATCTTAGAAAATGTCCGGCACATAACAACGTTGCTGGCCTCTTCCACCAGCTTGTGCGCTGGTTCATAGTCTTCGGCGTCGACATATTCTTCGTATGCCGCATCAATCACCAGCAACACGTCCTTGGGCAACGCAGCGTGTAGTCGCCTCACCTCAGATCTGTTCAAATAGGTTCCAGCGGGGTTTTCCGGGTTCGCAAGATATACAATCCGCGTTCGATTGGTCACGGCATCAATCATTCGATCAACCGAGGGCTTGAAGCCGTCATCAGCGACTGAAATTACATCGGCATCATTTGCGTAAACGTAGTTTGGAACTTTTAGATATCCGTTTGCGCTTCGGATCAGCTCGGTGCCCGGCCCCAAATAGGCTCTGGCCAATCGGGCCAGCAAATCATCCGAACCTTGTCCCGTTGTTATCCAAGATTCGTCCAGATCGAAATGCCGCGCGATAGCGGGCGCAAGAACACGATCAGGGTTCTCTAGGTAGCGCTCAATATCGCTCATGGCGGCGCGCGCCGCCGCACGCGCATTGGGACTGGGTCCAAAAACACTTTCGTTGGAATTCAACAGCACGGTCGCAGGTTGCCCGGCTTCTATCGGCGCACCCACCATATGTGGCTTGATGTTTTCGATTCCAGATTTTGCCAGAACTATGGTCATATTGCTTCCTCGAAACGGATCAATCACGCTGCTCAACTCAATATATCACACATAATTATTCATATGCCAATTCAACTGCAAAAATATTATGGTATATGGGGAGCATATTGAACAAAGGACCTGCCATGGCAGAGGCGAAACAAACGCAACCCAGCAGAGTGCATGCAACCATCAATCTGGATTCTCCGGGCAAACAGACCGGGGATTTAATGCTGAAGTGGTCAGACAACACCGTGCCACTGGGATATCACCCCATTGCGATCGTCAGTCTTCGCGGATCTGACGGCCCGACGGTTCTGCTGCTAGGTGGAACTCATGGTGACGAATTCGAAGGCCCCGCTGCAATATTGCGGCTAGCCGAGCGTCTAGACCCCTCACAGATTGCCGGGCAGATCATCATGATACCAGCCCTTAACGCTCCGGCGGTCGCCAGCTCCTCTCGCGTATCTCCGCTGGACGGGCAGAATCTTAATCGCGCCTTTCCCGGTGACCCCGGCGGCGGGCCGACGGCGATGTTGGCGCACTATGTGGAAACAGTATTACTGCCACGTGTTGATGCAGTGATTGATCTGCATTCTGGCGGCAAGGCTTCGGTCTTTGCCCCTTGCGCACTGGCGTCGCGCTGTGCTGACACCAAGCTGACCAAAGCGAACCTTGATCTGGCCAACGCGTTCGGATTGCCGCTGATCTGGGTATTGGGCGCACATAATGACAATCGTTCAGTCAACGCAGCAGCAGAGCGCGCAGGTGTTCCTATGATCGCAACCGAGTTAGGCGGTGGCGGCAATATTACACCCGATATTGTAGATGCCGCAGAAACAGGTTTGATGCGGTGCTTAACCGAACTCGGGCTTCTAGAAGGCAGCTCTGGTATTGGAACACCCCCGCGGCAGGTTGAGATCGCATCCCCGCATGACTCACTCTATGCCCCCGAAAATGGCTTATTCGACCGATATGTCTGTGCTGGGCAAGAGGTTCAGGCGGGTGATTTGGTGGGGCATCTGCGTTTTCCCGATAATCCTAGCCGACCCGCTCTGAAACTAAATTTTCCCAACAGCGGATTTGTGCTCGCGCATGGCAATCGCGGGATGGTGTGTCGGGGCGACCTGCTGGCGCTGGTAGCTCAGAACGCATCGAAAGGAGACTGAATGCGATCCTACACTCCATTCATTTCAGGCAAGTACATAGATTGGCAAGGGGACACCATACCCAGTATCAACCCTGCAACCGGACTGGTCTGGAGCCATATCGCCAGGTGCGACACATCCGAGGCAGATGTAGCGATACGAGATGCGGACCTCGCCTTTCGCGCAGGGCCGTGGGCTCAGCTTGATCCTTCAGGGCGCGCCGTCATGCTTGATGCTATGGCTGATATGCTTGAGGAGCGTTGGGAAGAACTTGTTGAATCGGAGATTCTGGATAATGGCAAGCGCATTACCGAGGTACGTGGTCAATTTTCTGGATTGCATACCTGGTATCGTCATTTTGCTGCCGAAGCGCGCAAACTAGCCCCTGTTCCGCAGAGTAATTCCACGCTTGGGGTCACAAGCGAAGGACACTGGTCGCCCTACGGTGTGGTGGTCGCAATTACACCATGGAACTCGCCCCTGATGATCCTGGCATGGAAGCTGGCTCCGGCTCTGGCCGCGGGAAACACGGTTGTGGTCAAACCGTCGGAAATGGCGTCAGCCTCAACCCTGGAATTCGCCCGACTTGCCCGCGAGGCGGGTCTTCCACCGGGTGTGTTGAATGTGGTGACGGGATGGGGCAACGAAATTGGTGAGGCACTTGTTCGGCATCCGTTGACACGCAAAGTGAGTTTCACCGGCTCAGATATCGGTGGCCGCAAGGTCGCTCAGGCTGCCGCGGGTCAGGTCGTGCCCACAACGCTCGAACTGGGCGGCAAGTCGCCTCAGGTTGTGTTCGCCGATTGTGATCTGGATTCGGCGATCAACGGGGTTATGTCCGGCATTTTCCTGTCAAATGGCCAGACTTGTGTAGCGGGTTCTAGGCTAATTGTCGAAGCCCGGATCAAAGACGCAATGATCTCGAGACTGCTGGAACGATCCCGTTCACTGATACCTGGCGACCCATTTGACCCGAACACTCAGATTGCACCGCTCGCCAATGAGCCGCATCTGAGAAAGGTTACTGCGATGATCGAACAAGCAAAGGCAGACGGCGCCAATTGCCTGCTGGACGGCACCCAAACAGTGAAAGGGATTGGCGGCTACTATGTCGGGCCAACGATCTTTGATCAGGTCTCTCCGGACATGCAGATCTGGCGAGAAGAGGTTTTCGGCCCTGTGCTTTCAATCACCACCTTTGAATCCGAGGACGAAGCCATCGCGCTCGCTAATGACAGCGACTATGGACTGTCCGCCGGGGTTTGGACCACGGATGCAGCGAAAGCCGCCCGAGTTGCCGAAGCGATATGTGCGGGCACCGTTTACATCAACCACTACCGCAGCGTTGATCCAGGTAGCCCGATCGGTGGCGTCAAACTGTCGGGATATGGGCGGGAACTGGGACCGGGCGCAATCACCGATTTCCTGCAGGTCAAGTCAATCTGGACCGGAACAACACCTGTATCCAACCCGTTCCTTTAATTGTGTTGGCAGAAAAATTGGCAGGACGCAGAAATGCGAAGAAATAACTAATTGACATATGGATGGCACTATCAATAAAAAAATATAATGCATTAGAGAGTGCTAGATTTGTAGAGCATTCGCGCACTGCAGCGTCCAGCCATATCCGGCATGAGACATCGGCAGGTCATTCCCGAGTGGAAGCTCGAGATATGCAGAAGCCAATCGCTGGGTGCGTAAGCCACGACGACTGGAAGGCCAAAAATGAACACCCCATCTGACAACAGCCCATTCACGGTTCCAAAAGGGAATTTTCGCGGTCACGATCAGCAAGGTGTCTGGTCAGAAAACTACGACCCGGAATTGACCGAGGTTGGTCCGGGAACACCCTGCGGCGAGTATCTGCGCCGGTTTTGGATGCCCGTCGCCATGACTGATCAAATTGGAGATCTTCCTTTTCGCCTCCGAATTCTGGGCGAGGATCTGATCCTGTTTCGCGAAAAGAAAAATGGCAGGCTGGGATGCACCCATCTGCATTGCTGCCACCGAAACATGAGCCTGGAATTCGGCATCGTGGAAGAAGGCGGCATTCGCTGCTCTTACCATGGCTGGAAGTATGGTTTGGATGGGACAGTTCTGGAAACACCATGCGAACCCCCTGCGTCTCAGGTCAAGAAAAAGGCCTGTCTCGGGGCGTACCCGATCATCGAATACAAAGGGTTGGCTTTTGCCTATATGGGTCCGGCAGATAAGACACCGCCTTTCCCGGTTATGGATACTTTCGATGATGAAGGTGATGAACTGGTACCGTATCTCATCAAGTCACCCTGCAACTGGCTACAGGTGATGGAGAACGCGTGGGACCCGTTTCATGTGGTCTATCTGCACACCAAGGCTGCGCGGGTGCAGTTCCACGAAGCATTCGCGCATATGCCGATGATTGAGTTTCACGATAGTCAGACCGGCGATTTCTATACCAATGTGCGTCGGGATGGTGATTTCATCTGGGTGCGAGTACATGACCACATGTTGCCATCGTTCACTCAGAATGGCGGGCATTTCCCAATTCCGGATCGATCAAGGTACTTTGGACGCGGTGGGCTGTCACGATGGATCACTCCGATTGATGACACCAACACCATGGTCATCGCCTGGCGTCACTTTCGGGAAGAGCGGTTCAACGACGACCCGCGCGGCATGACCAATCGGGACGAAGTGGGCTTTGGCAAAACCGATTTCTACGGCCAGGGTCCGGATCGCCCCTATGAAATGCGGCAACGCGATCCCGGTGATTATGATGCCTGGGTCAGCCAGGGCCCAATCAACATCCATGCCCGAGAGAACCTGTCATTCACAGATCGTGGCGTGGCCAAGGCGCGCCGGATGTTGCGCAACGCGATCCGGGCCCTGGCAAATGGAACTCCACCTGCACAGCCAACTGACAATTTCAAGGGTATAGTCCCGACTTATGCCGGGGATACCGTGTTGAAAATCCCGTTGCAGGAAGGTCGTGATGATGGCGCCCTGCAGAAAGAAGTCTCGTTCAAGGTTGCTGATATTCTGAAGTCCGGCGATCATCTGCAGGGGTTTGAGCGCCGCACTTTCATCGAAAATGCTTTGAAAGAATACGAGGCAAGCTGGTCATGAGCACGCGAATCCCTCACAACCCGGGGCGGGTTGATTGGTCGGGCGAGAACCCGGGCATCTATCTGAAACAGCAGCCTGATCAGGCCCACTACGATACGCTGGCGTTGTTCTTTCGCGTGGTTCTGTCGCCATATGGGCGTGGTCATGCAGCAATTGTATTGGGCGCTCCGGACGAGGCCAGCGGCTGGCCGAAAGTCCCAAACCTGATCATGACCGACAACCAGCGTATGATGCGTTGGATCGTTGAAGGCTGGGTATCCAAGATGCCAACATTTGTTGGCAAACCGGGCTTGCAGGCCATGACTTGGCTGGATTGTGACAGCGTTGAAAAGCGGCCCGGCGACCTCAAGACACGCTATTCCGAGACCTTGCGTGGTTCGGGTGTGACATTGGACATGATCTGGCAGGATATGGGGCCACCGCTGCCGGTGGAAGTCACACGCGAAAACTCGGCGACCAAAGAACACGAGATGTATTCCGTATTTCTTGAGGCCAAACAGGCTCAGGTCAGGATCAACGGCACCGCCCTGCGCGGTCAGGTGGCAGATCGCCAATTCTTTGGACGCACGATGAGCACGGCCTTTCTGGCCTTCTCGGAAACCTGGGTTACCCCTGCGGAGGACACCTGATGCCCCTGAACGAGCCCATCACCCCCGGCGTTGTTGACTGGACAGGCGAAAACCCGGGCATCCTGCTTAAAGACGAGAATGGCAATTTTAGCGCCATGGCGCTATTCTTTCGGGTGGCTTGGTCTCCGGTCGGTCAGGGGCAGGTGCTGTTGCTTCTGGGATCGCCTGATCAGGTTGAGGGTCCACCGAATGCCCCAAATGTCATCCTCAGCGACAATCCCGAACTAACCGCGTTCCTGAAAATGAACTTTATCAGTAAACTGGCTGCCTTTGCCAATGCGCCTTCGTTCGCCACTCTTCCTGAAATTGGGGCACATGCCGTGCGCTGTTCGGGCGACCCGATGAGCCATCGGTATACCGAAACAATTGCAGGCGGCCCTTTGACGGTTGAGCTGGTTTGGGAAGGCTTCGAAGCACCTCGTGCATTGGAACTGTCCCCGCATGAGGTCGCATCGGGTGAGCAAAACATGTTCTCGCTACTGGTTCCTGCCCATGCGGCCCAGATCATCGTCAATGGCCACGTGTTGCCGGGCAAGTTGGGTACGCGCGTGCAGGCCGGGTACGAGACCACAACCGCATTTCTCTATTTCTCGGAAACCTGGATCATTCCTCCGGAGGGATCATGACCCTGCACCCGTCAGACCAGTTGGCCTTTGATCGGGCGATGGTCACGCAGCCGGTCTGGAATCGATTCAACACCGCAGCTGACGCGCTTGACCTGCCAGAAAATGTACTGTTGCACGCAGGTCCAGCCTTTTCGCGCCCCACGGATATCACCGCTCCGATCCTCAATTCAGCTTGTGTTGCTGCAGTCTGGGAAGGTCTGTCCCGCGACTTTGACCAGGCCGAAGCGATGATCATGGCAGGTGAGATCGCGTTACGCCCGGCACAGGATCACGACGTCGTCACACCGCTGGCAGCCGTGGTGTCCGCCTCCATGCCGTTGCATTCGGTCTACGACGCATGGCGCGGTCAGACACGGGTTTTCTCCCCGATCAATGGAGGTGCACGCCCATCGCTGCGATTGGGTCTGCGCTCGGACGCTGTCCTCGAACACATCCGCTGGCTGAACACGCGCTTTCTGGATGTGCTGCAAAACGGTCTGGCTGAAGGAATTGCGCTGGTTCCATTAGCGGTTACGGGGTTGGTAGGTGGCGATGATTGCCATGGGCGCACACCCGTCGCAACAGAAGCGTTGGTTGATGAACTTAAGGATCGCACATCCGATGGCATCAACGACGAAGATGTTTTGGAGTTCATGGCGAACTCTCCTTCGCTGTTCCTGAATCTCTGGATGGCGGCGACCAAGCTGATGATGAAGCTTGCCGAAGGTGTCGAAGGCTCCAGTTTTGTGACGGCAGCAGGTGGTAATGGGCGAGAGGTTGGCATTCAGATCTCGGGCCTGCCGGGACGGTGGTTTACTGTTCCCGCAGCACCGCCCAAGGGTCGCCTCGATACCGACTTACCCGAAGACCGCGCCCTGGGTGCCATCGGAGACAGCGCCGTGGTCGAGGCCTTTGGCCTTGGTGCCATGGCCATCGAACTTAGCCCCGAGCAGAAAAAGGTTCTCGGCGCTTATCTACCTGACAATTCCAACGCACGGGTGACAGGTCTGTCAGCAGGTTCTCATCCCTATTTTCGTTCTCTGGATATTCGGCTTGGCTCAACTGCGCGCGGAGCGGTGGCGCAAGGTTCTGGTCCAGCAGTTGGGCTTGGCATACTTGATAGGTTGGGTCAGGCTGGTCGGTTGGGTGGTGGCATCTATGACATGCCGGTCGATCCATTTTCAGCTGCGGTGAAAGCACTCAAGGCATGAGTGATTTATGTCGCCGCAGCGCGCACGAACTGGCCCGACTGATCCGGATAAGAGAAGTCAAGCCATCGGAGGTCATGCAGGCACATCTCGAACGGATCGCACTTCGCGAACCTGTGCTTGGGGCATTTCAGCACCTTGATGCAGATCGCGCCATGGATCGGGCACTGGCTGCCGATAATCGGCAATCTGACGGGCCGCTCCATGGTGTCCCATTCGTAATCAAGGATATCGTCGATACCGATGACATGCCGACCAGTTGGGGCAGTGACCTGTATTCTAATCGACAACCGGTAATGAACGCGGCCTGCGTTCAAATGCTTCTCGATGTGGGCGCCATTCCTATCGGCAAAACAGTTACGACCGAGTTCGCCTATTTCCGGCCCGGCAAAACTGCGAACCCGCACAATCCAGGCCATACTCCGGGCGGCTCATCATCGGGTTCCGCTGCAGCGGTCGCTGATTTCATGGCTCCGCTGGCCTTTGGATCGCAGACGGCGGCATCATTGATCCGACCGGCTGCATATTGCGGAGTTTATGGATTTCGCCCTACGATCCATGGCTACCCGCTTTCCGGTGTGATGGGGTTGTCACCAAGCCTTGATACGCTTGGGGTACTCGCCCGTCATCCATATGATCTTGCACTTACCGATGCGGTTCTACGCGGCATCGAGCAGCCTCAACGAGCGCGTTTTGAGGACAGTTTGCCGCGGGTCAGCCTGATGCGCGGACCACACTGGATGGATGGCTCGATTGAGATGCGTGACACCTGCACCCGTGCTATGTCCGCCATTGCAGCCGCAGGATCGGAATCTGGCGAAATTGCCCACCCTGCTATTTTTTCTGAACTCACCTCGGCACATCACACTGTAATGGCATATGAGACCGCACGATTACGCCGCGATGAATTTGAAAAAGGATTGCCAGCGATCAGTCCTCAATTTCACGCGCTGATCGAAGCCGGGTTAAAGATCAGCGAGGTGGATTACCAGCATGCTCTGATCCTCCGTGATCGTGCTGGATTAGTATTGGAACAGATTTTTGGGGATACCGATGCCCTTCTGGTGCCATCTGCGCCAGGTCCGGCCCCGGTGGGCCTGGAAGCGACCGGAGATCCCTTGTTCTCGCGCATGTGGAACCTTTTGCAGGTTCCTTCGATCGCCATCCCATTTGGGACCGACCAAAATGGATTGCCACTAGGGATACAGCTTGTCGCGCCAAAGGGCTATGACGCCCGGCTACTGGATATTGCGCAATGGGTCAGTAACATCCTAAACCCATTGGGTTGAATTTTTCGGTTCGTCTAACCGATTAACGGTAACAATATCGCCAACGAAATTGGTATGCTAACGGCTGCTATCAAGGTCTGAAGCGTGACGATTGCGGCCATCAAAGGCGCGTCCCCGCCTAGTTGCTTGGACAAAGTGTACGATGAAGCCCCCGTAGGCACCACGGAATAGACCACTGCAATCTGCAAAACATCCTGAGGTAACCCGACAAGTATTCCGATACAGAGCGCAGCAACCGGAAACACCATCATCTTGCCGACAATGGCCAGCATTAGAGGGAGCGCACTCGCCGCCATCGCCCGGACACGCAGGTTTGCGCCAACAGCCAGCAGAGTAATGGGCAATGCGCCCGCCCCAAGAATGTCAGCCACCTCGTGGACAACAGGAATGCGGTCACCGATCATCTGGTTGGCCCCAATCGCCAGTAGGATCGAGATGACATAGGGATTTCGCCCAAGCTCACGCAGGATAGCGATCGGCAATCGGGTCGCAGAATCCTGTTTCAATGCCCCCACCATCATGACCACCATGACGATGTTGGTGATAGGCACCAGTATGGCTGTCGCCAGAATAGCGATGTCAAACCCCACTGGACCGTAAAGATTGGCTGCAAGCGCAAGGCCTATGAATGAGTTATGTCGCGCACTTCCCTGCAAGATCGACGTCGCCTGCGGTGCCGCATATCCCATCAGACGGGCACTGATGACTGCAAATACCAGCGCCGCCACAAACCCACCCAATATGGTCATCGAATAAAGGCCAAGCGCAGATTTATCTAACGGCGATAACGAGATCTTCGTGAATAACAGGCAGGGCATCAAAACCCAATAAACCAGCTTGTCATTCAGGTTCCAGAAATCGGTGCTGGGAATTCCGCCTTTACGAAGGGCCAGACCCAACGCGATAATCAAAAAGATCGGTAATATCGAAGTCAGAATTGTAAGCATCTCAAATCAATAATAAATCTGGGCTGCACTTCGATATACTGTCATACAGTGATATTCTACACAACTCGACCGCCATCCATTCAAGCGCTTCCGTCCGTGTCTTCGTCGATCACAGCCATTGCATCAATTTCAACCAACAGTGAAGGATCGGCCAAGCCTTGCACGACAACCCCGGTCGAACAGTGATGCACGCCCTCGAACCAGCGGTTGATCGCCTCGTAAACCGCTGGCCGGTAGGAAATATCAGTGACATAGACCGTCAGCTTGCAAACATCGGCAAGGCTGCCTCCGGCCTCTTCCATCCAGCGTTGAATATTGCGGCAGGCCTGATCCGCCTGGGCACCAGGATCACCTTCGCCGATGAGTGTCCCATCCAGCAAAGTTCCAACTTGGCCCTGCATGAAGACAAAATCGCCCCGCGCCCGGATCGCCTTGGAATAGGTCGCCTGAGCGTGATAGCGGGTTTGATATTTGTGAATATGTGTTCGTGCCATTCGCTTTTTTCCCTCTAAGCGACGGCACGGGAAAGATAATCCTCGACCATATCGCCAAAGCTCTGCTCTACGGCAAATTCAAAACCATCTTCACACCGCATAATTAGTGCTTTGAGGCCAAACAATTCAGTATAGGTTACGGTTTCTTCGCCGAACTCAGTTTCATGTATATCCAACGGACACGCAATGGACATCACTTCATCCGCTTGCGGACCGGTCACTCGAAAAAATGTCAGCGTATCCGAAATCCGCACGATGCTGATTTCCGCCGGGCAATTGGTCGGGCTGAGGTGTTTCTCCAGTTCGGCTTCCTGCTCCAGCGGAGCGCGCGCGATCCAGTGGTTTCGCCCGACATGATACAATTCGACTGAAGCTTGACCTGTCCGCGAGTTCGGCCGCTCCGGCAGTGTAGGTAGAACATCAGCTGCCCAGTTTTGAATGGCAGCTGGACTCCCTTTGAGATCAAACAGCGCGTTTAGGGGTTGGCGCACTATTGCCATGTCATAAGTCATCTCAGGACCTCAAGAGCTTGCCGTCGGGATCGTGGAACACCGGCTTGGTGATTTTGACCGGGATCACTTCATCTTTTAGGCGGACATGAGCAGTTTCCCCGTGTCGGCTATGACCATTCTTCAGCAATGCCAACCCGACCCAGCGATCGTTCACAACACTCCAGACGCAGGCAGTCACGAGGCCTTCGGTGGCCTCTTTACGACCTCCGGGGGTTAGCGGCGCGCCTTCTGGCACTTGCTTGTTGTGATCTTCGGGTAGAATGCCCACCAACTCCCGCCGAATTGCTTTTCCTTCGCGACGCAGCTGTATCGAGCGTTTGCCAAGATAGTCTGTCTTTTTCTTCGACATTGCCCAACCCATCCCAAGGTCAAGGGCATCCACTGTGCCGTCGACTTCGTGTCCCAGCGACAGGAAACCCTTTTCGACACGCAGCACGTGGCTCGATTCCGATCCTACCGGGAGGATACCAAAGGGGGCACCTGCCTCCATCACCTTGGCCCATAACGCTGCCATGTGGCGTGGGGCAACATTGACTTCAAAGGAAAGTTCACCCGTGAAACTGACGCGAACGATGCGCGCGGGAAAACCTGCGACGGTCCCATCCCTGAAAGACATGAATGGAAACGCCTCGGGCGAGAGGTCGACATCTGTGCCAATAGCCTGCATCACATCGCGCGCGCGCGGGCCGCAAATCGTGGCGTTGTTCCATTGGCTTGTCACCGTCGTGATCATCACCTGCCAATCCGGGAATTCTGTCTGAAGCAGCTTTTCCATATGCTGATTTATTGAATCCGCATGACCGGTAGAGGTGGAAACAAGCCATCTGTGTTCATCAAGCCGGAACACCACGCCATCATCCAGGATCAGCCCATCATCCGATAGCATCAGCCCGTAACGACCATTGCCGGGCGTCAGCGAAGATACCACGTTAGAATAGATAAAATCCAGGAATTGCGGGACATCGCGGCCTTTCAACTCGAATGTCCCTAACGGTGAGCCATCATAGACGCCAACGCCTTCCCGAACGGCACGGCATTCACGGCTCACTGCGTCTTGCAGGCGTTCACCCTGTTGAGGGAAATAGCCCGGGCGCCGCCAACGCGCACCGGCCTCATACATGACCGCGCCATTGTCTTTGTTCCACTGGGTGACTGGCGTGTGCCGATACGGGAACAGAACCGAATCCTCGCGTAGCCCGCCGATCGCACCGAAGGACACAGGTGTGTAGGGCGAGCGGAAAGTGGTTGTTCCGACCTCTTGCAACGGCACACCTTTTTGCATCGCAACAGTGCCGATGATGTTGATGTTCCCGGTCTTACCCTGATCAATACCCATGCCGCCGGTGGTATAGCGTTTGACATGTTCGACATTGTCATAGCCCTCACGCAGAGCCAGATGCACGTCACTGACAGGCACGTCATTCTGAATATCCAGAAACGCCTTTCCGCGCTGGTCAGGCAGGTCTACCCGCCAAAGCGGCTCGATCTCATATGCAAGCTCCTCACCCCCATCGATAATCTGATCAAGTGTCAGTTGCCCAGCCGCAGCGCCAACCGCTGTGCAGTTCTGCACTGGTTGATAAGGAAGAAAGGCAGCCAAATCTTCGTCAAACATTAGCGTGCTGCGAGATTGAGACCACAAATGTACAGTCGGGTTCCATCCCCCTGAATGCGCAAGCAAATTGCATTCAATCCAGTTTACAGAACCCGATGAAGAAACGGCTTTTACTGCTTTGACCCCTTTATGACCGCGCACATCTCCAACAACGGTTGAAGATTGCACAGTGATTTCGGGCACCAATTCCAGCGCAGACTGAGGTACGCTTGAGCGACTGTCGAGGATAGCCTCAACCCGCACCCCTGCCGCGATCAGATCAGAGGCGACCGCATATACACTGTTGTTGTTGGTAAACAGGACCACTCTTTTTCCGGGGGTAACCCCCCATCGGTTGCAGTAAGCCTGTACCGACGATGCCAACATAACCCCGGGCCGGTCGTTGTTGCAGAAGACCATGGCGCGTTCGGTTGCGCCTGTGGCGATAACCACTTCCCCTGCCCTCACGCGCCAAGAACGCTCAATGATGCTTTCCTGTACAGGATTACGCTCATTCACAATCAGCAAATTGTGTTCGCGATATGCCCAGACGGTCGCATTCTGCAAATGGGTTACATTGGCCATCCCTCGCAGCTCCAGAACGGCATCCTCCACCCAACCCATTGCAGGTTGCCCGTCGATGGAAAGATTGCGGTTCAACAGGCTGCCACCTGCCTCAGAGCCTTCGTCGGCAAGGAATACGCGCTTACCCGCCCGTCCTGCCTCAAGCGCTGCCTTCAGTCCGGCGGGGCCTGCGCCAGCGACCAAGACATCAGCATGGGCGTGGCGCGCTTCGAAATGCCCCGAGGATGGCGGCTGAGCCGGTGCAGCAGCCAACCCGGCAGCTTTGCGAATTGAAGGCTCAAAAAGATGCCAATTGGGCCATTTGAAAGTCTTGTAATAAAAACCGGCCGGTATGAAACGGCTGAACAGTTGATTAACACTGCCAAGATCAAACTCGGGCGATGGCCAGCAATTCACCGAACGCGCGCTTAGCCCGTCGCGCAAAGGGACGGTGGTTGCCGGGCGGTTTCCCGAGGCATCCTCACCATCCAGCTCCACCAGTGTCGCGGGTTCTTCGGGACCATGACCAACAATGCCACGAGGGCGGTGATACTTAAAACTTCGCGCCGTAACACGAACACCGTTGGCCAATAAGGCCGAGGCCAGAGTATCGCCTTCAAACCCCTCATAGGATTTGCCATTGAAGGTAAATCGCAGAGGCCGATTTCGATCAATTCGCCCACCCGATGCACAGCGGTTATTCTGAGTCATCTGCGGCCTCCACGATGTCATGGGTCCGGGTATCGCGCCAAATCGTGACCCACTCGCCACAACCTCGCGCATGCCACCACCGTTCCTGAACCGGGCCCAATGGGTTAGGCACCACGGTCAGATACTCGACCCATTCGGCGTCGCTAACGCTGTTCGGGTCGGGGCGGTCTGGACCGACCGCGCCTCCAAAGATAAATTCGAGTTCATTACGTTTGCCGCAGAATGGGCAGGGAATTAGCATCATAAACCTTACCCTCCTAACGCGCCGTGGTTGTCCCGGCTTCCATCACAAAATCCAGATGGCAAAACCGGTTGAGCGTAAACGAAGACATCAGTGGATGAGGCTCGCCCTTGGCCACCAGATGGGCAAGCGTCAACCCACCTGCGGGGATGGCCTTGTATCCACCCCACCAACCGGCTGTTACAAACAAACCCGGCAAGTCTGTCTGATCCATAATGGGAGAGGCATCGTGAGCAATGTCCAGATGCCCGCCCCATTGACGCATAAGTTTGAGTTTCTTGAACGACGGGAACAGGGAAAGCATCGCGGTTACCGTGTCTTCAAACACGTTCTGCTTAATATCGCGTCGGAAACTCTGACCCATATCCGGTGCACCACCGATCACCATTTCTCCCTTGTCGGATTGGCTGAAATAGAACCCGCTGTCAGGGCAGTTCACTATGACGTCCACTAATGGTTTCACCGGCTCGGACACAAATGCCGTCAGGTTCATCGTGCGCAAAGGTAGCTTCAGCCCGACGGTTTCGGTCAACGTTGTGGTATGGCCTGAGACGGCGACAACAACTTTTTTGGCACGAATCCTACCGCGATTGGTTTCGACACCGCTGATATGGCCATCAGCCCCGCGGATCAGAGATTGAACTGCGGTTTGCTGGTGTATCTCGACCCCAAGCGCATCAGCCGCGCGCGCATATCCCCACGCCACTGCATCATGTCTGTTCACGCCAGCATCCCTATGCACCATGCCGCAAATTACAGGCAAACGCGCATCCGGGCCGCCCCCGGTCAGCGCGGGTATTCTTCTACGCAGTTCGATCTCCGATATCTGTTCGTAAGTCGATCCGTAAATATCCATCGCCAGTTGCCGTCGCCTGAGCTCGCGCAACTTGGGCCAAGTTTGCACAACATCCACCATGGTGCGCTTCGAATGCATCATGTTGAAGTTCAGTTCGTGCGTCAGACCCTCATACATGGCGACGGATTTGACGTAGAAGGGGATCGACTCGTCCCGCATGTAATTGGATCGGATGGTCACCGTATTACGAGCGATATTGCCACCACCTAGCCAACCTTTTTCAACCACAGCGACGTCTGTAATGTCGAATTCTTTGGCGAGATAATAGGCGGTCGCAAGACCGTGCCCCCCAGCACCGATCACAACAACCTCATACTGGTCTTTGAGCGGGGGGGAACGCCAAGCCCGCGACCAGTTTCGGTGCCCTGAAAGTGCATTCCGGGCGAGCGAGAACACAGAATATTTTTGCATGGTGATCCCAATATTGACCACAAGCAATGTACGGTCAATAAAATATTTTACCATCACGCAAAACTATTGGCCGTTTAACCAAATTGTTGTACGGTGAGTCATGAACTTCCGCATTAAACAGTTTCACCGGAACCTCGCTGGCAAATGGTCTGCCCGGTCGCGTTGGCCTTGTTTCATCATCAATTGCCGCAGTTCTCCATCTTACTGACACCACGTGGATCGCGGCGCTTCGCGCCAATTTACGAACCCGCCCGGAAACGGGTGGAAACTAAGTGGATGGATCAGATGACCAAGCCAAATGAAATTAAGGACGTGCAGGAATCCTACGCGCGCGACGGCGTCGTATTGTTAAAGAACATCCTGTCAGACGACTGGCTAAGCAAATTACAGGATGCAGTTGATACCGAAGTCACAAAAGGAGACCGTTACTTTGCGTATAAAAATATGCGCGAAAACCCCGGCACTTTTCAGGACTATTGCCTGACATCGGATATCGGACAACGCGTAGCTGAGGTATCAGGCAGTCCGTGGACATCGTTAATCTATGACCAGATTTTCGTAAAAGAGCCGGGAACGCGGACTCAAACCGGATGGCACACGGATCAGCCCTATTGGCCCGTGGCAGGACCGATCATGACAATGTGGATCGCACTTGACCCGGTTGACCCCGACAATGGAGCACTGGAATTTGTGCGTGGATCACATGCATGGGGCGCAAAATACCGGCCTTTCAAAACCGATCAGCAAGGCGGTTTCCTGCACTATCTGGAAGAAGATAATCCGGATTACATAGACATGCCGGATTTTGAGGCCGACCGTGCCCAATATGACATCTTCCACTTTGAAAACATGAAACCAGGCGACGCACTCGCCTTTGACGGAATGACCGTACATTCGGCTATGGGCAATCGGACTTCGACACGTCGCAGGCGCGGATACGCAATTCGATTTGCTGTCGAAGGTGCGACCTATGAACCTCGGGATTCGGTTACAGAATGGCTACATGACGATAGTTTGAAACCCGGCGCACCCTTTGCAGGGGGCCGGTATCCAATCATCTATGAAACTGCCTAAGATACGGGGCCGGCGATCCGGCCCCGAACCAGAAATCAAGCTTGCTTTAGCGCGCTTTCGGTTACCGTTGTTTCAGCTTCAATCGCCCGATCCAAAACGCGCCGATAAATCTTTGCTCCGGCATCCAGGCCCAGATCGATATGAGGCGTCATTGCGTTCTTCATGCCCTTGTGCACCTCTTCCAATACTTCTTTATCCTCAATAAATGCCATCCGGGCACCATCGTTCATGAATTTCGAAACCTCTGCATTGTCAGGGTCAGAATTACGATGCTGGAACCAGAAATATCTGGTTTCATCTTCGTTTATCGGTGTCATGAAATTGTACGAAATATTGATAAAGGTCTGCTCGACCGGATCTTTGTCATAGCCGCCGGTGCCGACCGGCGTATAGATGGATTTGTTCAATCCGATCGCCGGGAGGCACATCTCATAATGCTGCAGGCGATCACATTCGCCTTCAAATGCGACCAGTTTGGAGTAGTAAGGCGACGGCGGCTTATTCTCGATCCAGCGAGAAACGATCACGCCTCGATCGGTTTTTTCAACATTCAGGGGCTCTTCATCCGTTCCGGCCCCTGCAAACGAAGAGACGTGAACCCAGGCCACATGGCTGGGATCAAGCAGGTTGTCACAGACCCAAAGGTAGTGGCAATCGATGTCCATCACGCCGCCATCGGTCATGCCCCAGGTTGGGTTGTCAAAGTTCTCGATAGGGAAAATCAGATCAGGGTTGGCCAACTCGGGATCGCCCATCCAAATCCAAAGCAGGCGATAGCGATCAACAACCGGATAGGATTTCACGACCGCGCGGCGGGGCGTCATCCCGCGCTGTGTCGGGCTATCCGTGCATTTCCCCGAGCAATCGAAGGTCAACCCGTGATAGCCGCATTCTACGGTGTCTCCTATCAGATTCCCTTTCGACAATGGCAGCTTACGGTGTGGGCAAGCATCTTCCAACGCGACCGGAGTGCCATCTTGCTGTCGATAAAGCACAACATTTTCACCCAGATAGGTTTCCGCTTTTAGCTCACGGCCGATATCCTTGCTCCAGGCGGCGACATACCAACAATTCCTGAGATACATGGGCTGCTCTCCTTATCGATCCGGTAGCTAGGGGCATTATGGCATTCGATTGGCAATACGCCATGCCGGATTGGTAATAAAAGATATAAGGTGGGCTAATTCAAATTTGGCGCAAGCGGTGGCAAGTCTGGCTGGGCTGCTGCTTCGGCTTTTATCCAGTTCAGAAACTCGTTGACCTTCTGGCTATCCTTTGTCTCTGGGCGTCGCACAAGCCAATATGATAAAGGCGACAAGGTCATTTCCGAAAACGGACGAACCAGCCTGCCATCACATAGTGCATCAATGACCAATGGCTCGCGGCCTAACGCTACGCCCAACCCTTCGATAGCGGCCTGAATGACCATGTTTGACTGCCCCAATCGGCGTGTCCGCGGCGATGAAGGCATGGTCAAGCCACTCTGCCGTGCCCAGAATTCCCAAGTAGGGCTGGATGTGCCGTGATGGAGGTTTTCATCAACAAGCAACGTGTGTTGCGCCAAATCCTGTATGCTTGTCAGCGATGAGGCAAGTGAAGGGGCGCAAACCGGAAACAGCCTTTCCCGCATCAGCAAATCAACTTCCAACCCCGGATATTCTCCAAGCCCGTATCGGATGCCGATATCTGAATCCGCTCCGGAGAACGGGTGGTAACCGGTGTCAGTCGCAATTGATATTGAAAGGTCAGGATGCGCCAGATCGAAGTGCAGTAGCCTTGGAAACAACCAGTTAAAAGCAAATCCAGGCAGGCATGAGATGACTATTGTTCGATCCGAGCGGGTGCGGTCCCGCAATTGGGCGCACACTTCTGATATGCGTCCCAATCCTTCTGCAATAGCCAGCGCTAGTTGTTCGCCTTCCCGGGTTGGACGCGATTGCCGCGCACCTCGCACGAGTAAATCCCTGCCCAACCACTCTTCCAGTGTCCTGACATGCTGACTAACCGCGCTCTGACTGACCCCTAACTCGTCGGCAGCAGGAGAAAATCCAGAATGGCGCACGACCGCCTCAAAGGCGCGCAATGCAGAATAGGGCAGGTTCAGGATCATATTAGTGACCCTAATGTGAGCCATTAATACTTTCAAATGGATTAGCTCCCGCATCGGATCGTAAATTTGAGATACTAAGCAATCAGGATGTGTCGATGTCTGATATGACGCCGGAGCGGGGTGCTCTAAATCTGCTGATCAACTGCGCCCGCGCATCTACGGGCGACAAGTTGTTGATTGCATATGAACCGCCCGAGTTTGGGTACTTCGATGCCGAATGCGTAGATGTCGTGAGCCGAGTAGCCCATAAGCTGGGAATGACCGTCGATACCGTCGATGTCGGCTTTAACCCCGACAATCCGCATCTGACACCTGATCTTATGGCCCGGTTCGAAGAAGCAGACATTATTCTGTTCCTTGCCCGGCTTGGGGATCAGTTGCGGTTTTCGGATATGCCGCAGGGCAAAAAGATTATTGTCAGCTTTGCATTGTCCAAAGAGATGCTGGGCTCGGGCTTTTCTAATGGCCACCACGATGCGTTCATGGAGCTTAAGACCGATATCAACGCAGTGCTGGACTCAGCGACTGAGGTGCGCCTGACCTGCCCGCTGGGCACTGATGTTCGTGGCAGACCGATTATGAACCTGAAACCAACAGGTGACACCTCGATCCTGCGCTTTCCAATGTCCGTCTTTACCCCTGTTCCGGCTTACAGTTTCTCAGGTCGCGTAGCTATCAGTTTTCTGACGGGAACAGGTTCGAAATACTATGACGACTATACGATTGAATTCGACCGCCCGGTCTTTGCAATAATGGAGAACGGGCGGTTGCTGCGTTTCGAAGGCGACCCTGCCAATGCGTTCAAAGCCGAAGCACATTATGACCGGGTCGCAGGAGATTTAGGTATCGACCGTAGCTTCGTTCATTCCTGGCATGCAGGCATTCACCCAGGCTGTGGTTATCCTTGGGACATGCGCGACAACTACGAACGCTGGGGCGGGTCTGCCTTTGGCAACCCGCGCATCCTGCACTTCCACACCTGCGGGGCCTACGCGCCCGGTGAAATCAGCTGGAATGTCATCGACCCGACAATCGAAATTGACGGCGTGACCTACTGGAACAACGGCGTTTTTCATGCGGATCGGTTGCCCAACGGGCAAACCATTCTGGATCAATACCCTTGTGCCGCAAGCCTGTTCAAATATCCCGACCCTGATATCGGATTAAGGGTCGCGAGCTGATCAATCGCGGCTTGATCGAATCATCACCTGTCGAAATAATCTTGTTAATAGGACCTGATCGAGTTGGTCCTATGGTGCGGAGCACTCCCGTCTCCGGTGCCGGAATACGCGTAGAGGGCAAGACCCCCCGCTCCGGCAAACTCATGGAAATCACATGTCAAAAGCTATCGTCACGCCGCTGACTCAGGCACTGGCCGAAGGAAAACTGACGCGCGAAGAACTCAAAGGATTTATGCAACGCTCGAACGCGCCTGGATTGCGTCATCTTGCACTTTGGATTTTGGTACTGACCTGCACCACAACTGTGATCACCTTGGCTTGGAACAGTTGGCTGATCTGGCCCGCGATGTTTCTGCAGGGCGTCGTCTTGGTTCACCATTTCTCACTGCAACATGAGTGTGTCCACTACACCGTGTTTCGTACCCGCTGGCTGAACGATCTGGTCGGGCAGATTTGCGGCCTGATTATCATCCTGCCACACCGGTTCTTTCGGTACGAGCATTGTGACCATCACACCTATACCCAACTGACCGGAGAAGATCCCGAATTGATCCCGCTTCCGAAAACACTTGGTCAGTATTTTCTGTATTTATCTGCCCTACCCTACTGGCGCGGCAAATTCACTGAACTGTTCCGGCATGCATTTGGCAAACTCAGCGACGTTGAACTGCGATTTATTCCCAAAGAAGAACATCAATCGATCTATTGGGACGCGCGCCGAATGTTGGCCATTTACGCAACGATATTGCTGGCCATGGCGGTCACCGGTTGGTGGGGCTTGATCTGGTACTGGATCATACCACTGTTTCTGGGTGAGCCAGTGATGCGCTTTGTGCGCATGACTGAACATGTTGGGCGGCCCACCGTGGCGCAGATGTCAGAAAATACCCGCACCAATCTCGTGTCAAAACCGATGTCCTTTTTGTGCTGGAACATGAACTATCACGCCGAGCATCACTATGTCGCCTCGGTCCCTTTCCACGCTCTGCCCCGCCTGCATGAAAAGCTAAAGGATCATATCTTCGTCGAAAAAGGCGGGTACCTGGCCGCGCATCGCGACATTCTGCGTCAGATCATGCAACGGAATGCAAGGGCCTGAGTGATGAAAACAGAAAAACCCTGGCGCGATGTAATAGAAGTTTCAAAACTAGAGCAGAACTGGGTCACGCGCGTGGAAATCGGGCCTCGTATGATTGCGGTTTACGATACACCCAGTGGTGTCTACGCGTCACTGGCTTTGTGTAACCATGGTGGGGCCGATTTGTGCAACGGCTATTTTGATGGTCATGTGATTGAATGCCCATTGCATCAAGGTGCATTCGATGTCCGGGACGGCAAGCCTGTTTCAGCACCAGCAACCCGCGCGATGCGCGTATTTGAAACACGGGTGCAAGACGGGATGGTTCAGGTCCGAATGTGACCTGAACCTAACGCTTTTCAGATCGCTTCTCGAGCCGCGCAAAGATGCGGCTGAGACCAAAGCAGACAACAAAATAGAACGCCGCTGTTGTAATCCACGCCTCGAAGATCATCCGGGACGAGGCGACCAGTTCGACGGTTTTGTAGGTCAGTTCCTGCACCGAGATCAGCGACAGGATCGAGCTGTCCTTGATCAATGAAATGAACTGGTTGGCTAGCGGGGGCACAACCTTTTTCATCGCCTGCGGCAGCACAACGTAGCGCAGCTCTTGCATACGGCTCATCCCGATCGAGCGTGCCGCCTCGCGCTGACCCTTCGGGATCGACTGAATTCCGGCACGCACGATTTCGCCGACAAACGCACTTTCAAACAGGGCCAGAACGATCACCCCTGAAACAAGCGAAGGAAAGCGACGCATTTCGCCGAAGAAGAAGGTCCAGATCTGGTTGTTTTCCTGCCGTGCAATACCGCGCGCCCAACGTTCAAGGTTCAGCGCATCGATCAGTTGTTGAGATAGGAAAAAGAAAAAGATGAAGACAACGACGACGGGGGGAACATTACGCAAAAACTCAAGATAGGTCCGCGCAAGCATGCGTATGGTCAGATTGGCCGAACAGCGTGCAATTCCCAGAATTGTACCAAGAATGAGCGCCAGAATACCCGAATAGATGCTGATGCGAACTGTCGCTGCTAAACCCTGCAGCAGCAGATTTGCAAAATACTCTTCGCGCCCGGAATGCCAGCCAACAATATAGCTTGGGATCAGTTCCCAACGCCATTTGTAATTCAGCGTACCTTCGATCGACAGCCAGATATACCCAAAGAAGGTTATCAAAACCGCCACGATCACATAGTCGGGCCATCTGAGTTTTCTAAGGAATTCCTGCACCAAAGCGCTCCGCATAAGGACCAGGGGCGGTGGGTCCGCCCCCAGTCAGAGTGGTTATTGGGCGACCTGGTCGGCCCACTCTTCAGTGGCAAACCAGTAATTATGACGCTCTTCCAGCCAGCCGGACCGCCAATTCTGCGCAATCCAGTTGTTGAAGAAGTTCATTGCGTCGGGATCTCCTTTGCGCATCCCAAACGCCTCACCACGTGGATCAAACAGCTCACCTTCAAGCACAACCAGTGTTTCCGGATTGCGCCCCGCCTCACGGTTGGGGGTTGGCTGCGATGCCATTGTGGCGTGGGCGTTGCCATTCAGCACTTCCTGAGTCGATGCGCCATCTTCATCAAACAACAGCAGATTAGCCTCAGGGAATGCCTTGGCAATCACGGTTGCCGGCGTTGCGCCGCGACGCGCAGCAAAGGTAACGTCAGATGAGTTCAAGTCCTCACGCGCCATACCTGCAGTCAACTCTTTGTTGGCCAGGATGGCCAAGCCAGAATAGGCATAAGGGTCAGTGAAGTTGATCGTCAGGTTCCGCTGAGCAGTCACCGACATGCCCGAGATGATCACGTCGAAATTACCAGACACAAGGGCCGGGATAATGCCATCCCAGGCAGTTGGAACAAATTCGACCTCAACGCCCATGTCTTCGGCCAATTTTCGGCCAACATCCAGTTCGAATCCGATCAGATCGCCGTTCTTGTCACGCATCGACCAAGGTACAAACAGCGATAAGCCAATCCGGATCACCCCATCCTGTTTGATCGTTTCAATTACACTTTCGCTGGACAGTTCCTGAGTTGCGCTTTGCGCCCAGCTTGAGGTCGCCATGCCAGTTGCCACGACCGCGCCCAGGGCAACCCCGAGCATTCTGCGAGATAGCTTCATCTTGGTTCTCCTTGTTGTCCGGTTAAATTCTTGTGGTTATTGGTCGACGGCATATTTCTTCTCCAGGTAACTTACGCCGATCGACAGGATCAGGGTCACCACCAGATAGACCAGTGCGATGGTGAACCAGATTTCAAAACTCATGTAAGTGTCGGATATGATGTTGCGTCCGAAGGTGGTCAGCTCGGCGACGGCAATAACGCTGACAATGGCCGAGGATTTGATTAGGTGAACAACCTCGCCCGTCATCGGCGGCAACATAAACCGAACAGATTGCGGAAGGATGATGTAACGATAGGTCTGATAGGGGGTCATCCCGATGGATTTAGCCGCCTCCCACTGACCAGTTGGGATGGCATTAATCCCAGCCCGCAGAATTTCGGATATCAGCGCCGAATGAAACACCGCCAAGGTCAAAATACTGGCGGTATACCGGTCAAATCCAAAAATCGGGCCCAGCACGTAGTAGAACAGATAAAGCAGGACCAGTAGAGGAATGTTTCGGATAAGTTCAAGGAAGCCAACTGCTACAGCCGTACCAATTACCAGGCCGGATAGACGCAGCAACGCGACCAGCAGTCCAATAGCAGTGGCCAACAGGAAAGAAATGACAGACAATTTGATCGTGGCGACCAACCCTATGGGTATCTCACCCCACTCAAAGCCGATTTCTGTGTTGCGGTAGAGGAACTGGGGCACCCGGTACCATTGCCAGTTATACCCCATTCCCTGAGCACCAACATACGAGCCATAGGCGATCAGCACCACGATGATTGCATAAATCGCGACCGAGACAAACACCGAGCCAAAGAACCGCTTATAGAAGGGCGGTTTCGGCAAAGACTGCCCTTTTCCCCGTGATATGCCCAGATCGGTCACGTCAGTGCTCCAATATCTGGTTCAGGAACAGGCGACAGCGTTCGCTGGACGGGTTGGTAAAGAACTGTTCTGGAGGTGAAATTTCCACGATCTGCCCGGCCTCCATGAAGACCATAGTGTCAGCGACCTTACGGGCAAACCCCATCTCATGGGTGACAACAACCATGGTCATACCGGTATTGGCAAGTTCCACCATCACATCCAGCACTTCATTAATCATCTCTGGATCAAGCGCAGAGGTCGGCTCATCAAACAGCATGATCCGGGTTTCCATGCACAAGGACCGCGCGATGGCAACGCGCTGTTGTTGCCCACCCGACAATTGCGCCGGATACTTGTCGGCCTGCTCGGGAATGTGAACACGATTAAGATAATTGCGTGCGGTTTCCTCGGCCTGAGCTTTGGAAATCTTTCGCACCTTCATCGGCCCGATCATCAGGTTTTCAAGCACGGTCAAATGCGGAAACAGGTTAAACTGCTGAAACACCATTCCGACTTCTTGCCGCAACTCACGTATTTCTTTTGCGTCTTTGTAAACTTCGATGCCATCAATCACGAGACGTCCAGAGTTATGCCATTCCAACCCGTTGAAACAACGGATCAGCGTGGATTTTCCCGACCCAGACGGGCCGCAGATCACAACCTTTTCACCCTGATGAACAGTCAGATCGATATTCTTGAGTGCATGGAAAGTGCCATAATACTTATCAAGATTGGTCACTTCTATCATAGGGGAGGGCTGAGTCATGCCGAACCTGTCGATATCCGGGTCAGACGCAATAGCTGACCTTTGAGGTTGCGAGTATAGCCCGTCAACAAACCAGGCGCATTTCGACTTTGCGCGCATTTGACCAACCGCGATCCGTCGTCATGCCTGTCTGCACAAGACATCGGCAGCTTTGAATTTGGCAAAGCGGAGTAATCTGGCAAAGCTTCAGAATCCTCAAATCTGTTGCGCGCTAATCAATATGGTTGCTTAATGTGCAATATTCGTCAATAAAAAACTCAACGGGCGCTCTGTCGCCGCCTCGAAATACGAAAATAAACTATAGAAGGACGAATGAATGTCTGCCTGGATTCGGATGATATCTGACGAAGATGCCGACGAACATTTGAAGAATACCCTTGATTTAGCGCGTACACCGCATGGGACAGTGGACAACGTGATGCGTGTCCATTCGCTACGTCCCAACACCATGAAAGGGCACGTCATTTTGTATCGCGCCTGCCTTCATGATGACGCCAATTCAGTGCCTATGTGGTTTCAGGAAGTCATAAGCTCCTACGTTTCCACGCTGAACACGTGCCCTTACTCCTATGCCAACCACTGGGCAAACGCCCGTCATCTGATCGGTGACGACGCACGCGCCGACTCAATTGAGGCTGCGCTTATGGCGCATCGCCCTCAGGATGCGTTCGAGGGCGCCCATCTGGCCGCGTTGAGCTATGCTGAGAAGCTGACGCTGTCGCCGGGCACCATGGAAGAATCGGATGTAGACGCCTTGAAAGATGCTGGCTGGGAAGACGGTGAGATCCTCGAAATCAATCAAATCGTGGGATATTTCAATTATGCCAATCGGTTGCTGAATGGTCTGGGTGTCACAACAAAAGGAGACGTCGTAGGCTACTACGGCGAAGATTGACGGGACGTTTCATGCAAGTTGACACGCCGGGAAGACAGATTGACCGTGCCATTGGCGCCTCACTGAGGGAGCTGCGCCAAAGCCGGAAGCAATCCGCCCGCCGGCTTGCCGAACAATCGGGCATTTCAGCTGCGATGGTCAGCCGTATCGAAAATGGGCTGGTTTCACCTTCGATTGACACTCTTGCGGCATTGGCAGAAGCACTAGAAGTCCCCATCGTTTCACTGTTTCGCGAAGCAAGAACTGATCACACCGACTATACCCTCGTGCGCCATGGTGAAGGGTTGAAGTCTACCCGCCTGGCAGGTGGACATTCACATGAATACGTCAACCTCGCCCTTCATTCCCGGAAAGACCTGCGTTTTCAGGCCCGTCGCGTAAAGCTGCTGCGAGATGAGGGGCAACCGCCCACCTATGTCGGACACGGCGTTGTATTTGTTCAGGTGCTCGAAGGGCAGGCAGTCTATCGCTATGGCGAAGCACGGTTTACGCTTTCAGCTGGCGACAGCATCAGTGTTGACGCAGAATTGAACCACGGCTTCGAAGAGGTTTTGACACCCGAATTTGTTTTCCTGACTGTTCAGGCCGAGCGTCCATAGTGGCGAACTGAAATGGCCGACCCCACCGACATTGATCTGACACACGGGCCGATCTCGGCCCACTTTCGGACTTTGGCCATTCCCGCTGCAATCGGGATGTTGTTCAACACTCTCTATAATGTCGTTGATATGTTCTTTGCCGGGCTCCTCTCGACAAGTGCACAAGCAGGCCTGGCTTTGGGCTTTCAGGCATTCTTCATCGCCATCTCGGTCGGAGTTGGATTGGGTGCAGCGATGAGCGCGCTCGTCGGCAACGCTTTGGGTGCTGGTGAAAATCGCGCGGCGCGGCGGTTTGCAGCACAAGGCATGATCTATGGCTGCATCGCCGCCGGAATTTTGGCATTGGCAGGGCTCTGGTACGGCCCGGCACTTATTCGATTGGTTTCGGAACCGGGACCATATCGCGAAGCGGGATTACGCTATTTCTACTGGCTTTTGCTGGCCCTGCCCGGGTTTCTTTTGGCGTTTGGATGTAACGGTATCCTTCAGGCACATGGAGACGCCGTTTCGATGCAACGCGCTCTTATCGTTGCGTTTTTTGCCAATATTGGCCTCAATCCGTTGTTGATCTTTGGTATCCCGGGCTTGATCCCCGGCATCGGGTTCGATGGCCTCGCCATTTCTACGGTAATCAGCCAAACCGGTGTGATGGTGTTCATGATCCGCCAGGTGCTCAGACGCCGAAGAATGAGGCGCATGCGGGCAAGAAATTTCATTCCGCGCCTGCAAAAGTTCAAGGAAATCTCAGTTCAAGTCCTTCCAACGGCCACATCGTTCATCGTGATGCTCCTATCAGGTTTTGTCGTGCAGTTCGCGTTGAAAATCTTCGGCGAGCACGCGATTGCGGGCTTCGGTGTCGCTATTAGGTTGGAGCAGATTCTACTATTGCCTGTGCTCGGGGTCACTGGTGCGCTGCTTCCCATCGCGTCTCAGAATTTCGGGGCACGGGACTATGAAAGGGTGCGCGAAGCCCTGTTTTATTGCTGGAAAGTCGGGCTGGTCATGACCGCTATTGCGGCCCCGATCCTGTGGATATTTGGCCGGTCTCTGCTGGGTCTCTTTACTGATGATCCCGAAGTTATTCGCGTGGGGCTCAGCTATCTACGTGTCGATAGTCTGATCCTTCCATTCTATATGATGCTGTTTTCAATCAACTCGCTGCTGCAGGCGCTAAAACGGCCAATCTGGACAGTATGGATCAGCCTCTATCGTCAGGGATTTGGCGTCGCTTTTTTTGTCTGGATTTTTATCGGCGTTCTCGGCTTCAACGAAATCGGTGTCTGGTATGGAACCGCCTGTGCCGTGATCACTGGATGGATGATCGGGCTTTTGGTGGCATCTTACGTCGCCCATAAGGAATTGGGCGGGCTCTGGCTTAGTTTTAGAACCGATCCGGGCTGAAGGCCTGTATATCGATGCTCGGTACCCTGCCAGCGACTACATCTGCAACAAGTCGCGCCGTCGTCGCTCCCAATGTCAGACCCAGTTGCCCGTGGCCCGTAGCAAAAGTGACATTGGTCAGACGCCTGCTGCGGCCAATGATCGGGCGTGTATCAGGCGTAAAAGGGCGACGACCCATGCGGCGCTCAAATTTCTCAGTCCTCAACCCCGGCAATACACGGTGCGCACGTTTGACCAATACATCGGCCCGGTTCCAATCGGGCTGCGCATTCAAGTCCGCAAACTCTGCGGTGCCTGCCACGGCCAGCGCATCCTCATAAGGCGTGATGCCAAACCCGCCCTTTGCGTAAAACACCGTGTGGCGCAGATCGATTCCACTTTCGTGCAAAGCAGTTGAGTATCCCATGACACCCTCCATGCGCAGTGGAATATTCAATTTCTTAGCCAAGACGCGCGAATCCGTGCCTGCAGCAACTACAAACTCGTCCGCGCTCAGCGTGCGCCCGTCGCCGGAATGCACGCTTTGGATATGTTGACCATCACGCGTAAAGTCGATCGCTGCATTCGAGACAATCTCCCCGCCCCGTTGGGTGAAGCTCTGCATCAGAATTTCGACCAACAGTTTTGGATCCGTCACAAAACTCCAATCCCGTAACAACGCTGCATATTTGAAATCGGGCGCAATAGCGGGGTCCATCTCATGCGCTTCATGGCCTGATACCTGGTCGATGGTGCACCCGAACTCACGCGCGAGATCAAAGGCACCGCGCATGGTCGCAAGGTCATCGTCATCATCAAACAGCTTGATCACAGGTCGCTCAACCAAAAGCTCTGGGTGACCAACATCCGCGAGCTGCGCTTTGAAATCATCAGTGGCAGCAAAGGTGAGACGTGCCAGATCGGCGGTAATCGCCCGCATCTTCGAACGCCGCGCATTGGCTGTGAACCGCGCAAACCAAGGCATCAGATTCAATGCCGAGGCTGGCCGCAAAGAAAGCGGGGCCTCGGAATCCAGCAACCAACCCGGCACTTTCATCAGCATCCCCGGCTGTGACAAAGGCACGATCTCGCCAACTGCGATACAGCCGCAGGAGGCCCAGCTTGCCCCCTCACCCACCGGTCCGGGTTCAACGACCGTGACAGAGTGCCCCTGCGACTGCAGTTTTAAAGCACAGGAAATTCCAACAACACCGCCACCGATTACAACGACCCGAGACATTCGTGCGGCCTCTACTGAAGTTCGCGCAGTTGTGCCATCAATTCGGCAGTGACACGAACTCCATCCGCTTCGGCAGCAGCGCGATTCTTCAACCTTCCATCTCCGGGGACGCGTGCATCGCCATTACCTTTAATCTCGGCGCAAATGCGCTGGACATAATCTCCGAAGGCTTCGTTGCCAAACCGCGCCGGGTCGATTGCTATCAAAGTGTTACCACCCTTGATGTTTAACGCTCCGTGCGCTTCGCGGTCGGCGTTATCGACAGATAAGGTGCCACCGGCTAGCGCTGCACCGAGGACTTCGATCAGGAAAGCAATCGCTGCTCCCTTGTGTTCACCAAATGGCAACAAGCTGCGGGATTCCAGTATGGCGTTGGGGTCACGTGTCGGCTGTCCCTCTGAATCAAGCCCAGCGGGGCGTGGCAAATCATGCCCTTCGGCAGCAGCCAGTTTGATATCCATCAGGGCAACCATGGATGAGGCTTGATCCCAAACCACCGGATCAGCCCCTACTCGTGGGCAGGCAAACGACATCGGATTGGTGCCAAATACCGGACGCACCCCACCTTGCGGAACGACCATAGACAACGAATTAACCACGCCAAAGGCCACGAGCCCAGCCTCGGCAAGCGGTTCGGTATCAAATCGCAAAGCTCCGAGGTGATGAGTATTGGCACAGGTAAATGCCGCGATCCCATTTTCTCGCGCCATTTCAATCAGTTCACTTCGCGCCGCCAATGCAGCAACCTGATAAAACCCATTGTCTCCATCACCGCGCAACACACCTGGTGCAATGCGCTGGACAGCCGGTGAAGCCACTGGGTTGGCATAACCTGATGACAAGTATTGCGCGTAAACCGGCAACAATCGAAGACCATGGCTTCGCGGGCCATCTCTTTCGGACTTACGCACAAGATCAGCTATCACATCAGTACTGTGCGCATCCAACCCGGCCTTCGAAAGCACAGATTTTGCTAATTCCCGAACCTCTTCGAGTGAAAGCGTTGTGGTCGAGATTTCGGTCATTGGAATTTCCCAGTTCTTGTACTGTTGACGGGCGCGATAGTACCGCTTTTTATCTTGGCATCAGCCGCTGTATTCCACACGCTTTTTAGCGACAAATTCATCCAATGCGCCGCGCTGATCATCCGGCATTGGCGGCCGCACATAGGTGTTTAGCATACGCTGCGCTTCTTCCGTACCAACGACTTCGGCGGTTTTCGAGCCCTCAGCTTCCCACTGTTCAAAACTGTCATTGTTTTGCAAGTGGTTCATGTGCATGGGGTTCTCACGCGTGTGGTCGGTGCCTAGGAAATGTCCGCCGGGTCCGATGTTTTCGATGTCGCCCAGCAAAGCGTCCAGATTTTCCTCTTGCAGGCCACTGAAGAAACGGTGGAAGTTCTCTAACTGCAATGCGTCCTGCACCCATTTCGAATAGCTGACCCCAAGCGCGCCCTCAAGAAAGCCCGCCGAGTGGACGATGTAGTTCGCACCGCCCAGCAGTACCGGCCACATGGTGTTTGCAGTGTCGAACGCAGCCTGCATATCCGGGGATTTCGATCCGGTCCACATGGTACAGGTCCGCCATGGCACACCATAAAACCGTGCCATCTGCCCCACCAGAAGGTTCATCAGCCCGGGTTCGGGCGAACCCATCATCGGTGCACCTGTCTTCATCGAAACGCCCATGATTGCGACGCCCAATACCATCGGTGCTCCGCGCCGGATGATCTGGCTGTAGGCCATACCGGCCAGAGATTCTGCAATCAGCAGCGCGACACCACCCTGTGGGCTGGCAGGTGTGCTTGCCCCGGCAAGAACAAAGGGCGACAGCAGGCAGGGCTGGTTGGCAGCGGCATAGACGCGCAAGCTCTGCAACATGGTCTCATCCCAGACGAGCGGTGTGTTGCAGTTCAGTAGGGCCGCCATTACCACATTGTTGTCGACAAATTTCTCACCAAACACGATGCGAGTCATCTCAACCGAATCCCGTGCCGCCTGTTCCGACAGCACCGAACCTTTGATCGGTTTGTCGGTCAGCGTCAGCGCGGCATGAACCAGCTCCAAGTGGCGTTGCGGTACGGGGACATCCTGCGGCTCAACCGGCAAAATACCCGGCACCATCATCGACTGACTCATCTGACTGAGTTTGAAGAAGTTATGCGCATCCTCCAACATCGAAGGGCGGCGCACACCATCCAGACCATAGACAAACGGCGCGCCATACGCATTGGCAAAGACAGAATGCTGATTGCCCACCCGAAGCGAGCGTTCCGGGTTGCGCGCGGCATAGCCCCACTCTGAGGGAACAGCCGAGATCAGGTCCATCAGCATCTCGCGCCCGATACGCACCCGTTCACCCTGCACATCCGCGCCGTACTTCTTCCAATCGGCCAAAGCGACCGGATCACGGAACTCGATCCCTGTGGTTTCAAGTATCGTCATGGCCGCGTTGTGGATTCTCTCAACACCCTCGGGGCCAAGCAGATCAATCGGACCGACCTTGCGGTTCAGCGTCGACAGGTAGACGGGGGGCGGGTTGGTGCGAGCCTTGACCCGCGCGGCACGTCCGCCGCCACGGCCCGAGCGTGCTTTGACTTCTGCCATCTCAATTCCTCCGGATCAGGCGCGCGCGCGGGCGCTGGTGGGATCAACGGCGCAGGTATCGATCACTTCGGCCTCGCGCATTTCATTGTGGATAAGCACCTGCATTTTGGTGCCGGGTGCCGTCATGTCCTGTGGCACCAGTGCCATCGCAATGTCGTGGTTGCAGTAATACGAGAACCCGCCCGAGGTGACCCGCCCGATCAACTTACCATCGGCATAGACGCCTTCGTCGAACATCACCGAGGTATCGCAGAACGGCAGCTTCAGTGTTACCAGCGTGTTGTATCCGCCATCGGCCTGCTGCTTCTGCAGCGCGGCTTTGCCGATGAAGTCACGTTCGGCCACCTGCCCGCCGATCTTTTCTGCCATCGCCACGAAACGGCCCAGATCGGCCTCATAGGGTGTCAGGTCCTTGCAAATCTCGCGATTGATGGCGCGATAGGATTTCTCAAGTCGCATCGATTCCAGCGCCTCAAGACCGAAGGGTTTCACGCCGGTCTTCAGCAGCAGATCAACGAGGTGGCGATTGTACCCAACCGGGTGATGCAGTTCCCATCCAAGCTCTCCGGTATACGAGACACGCAGCAGGTGTACACCTTTGGCATAGCCCACCTCACCCATCTGCGCCGAGAGCCACGGGAAGGCTTCATTTGACAGATCATTGTCTGTCAGCGGCTGTAAGATTTCGCGTGCCTTGGGCCCGGCTAGCGCGATCACGCCCAGCTGCTCTGAGATATCCTCGATCACGACAGACCCGTCGCCCGGAAGCGCGCGCTGTAGTTGGTCCCAGTTATAGGCCCGCCAGTTTGGCGTCGAGATCAGGTAGAAATCGTCGTCGGCATAGCGCACGATGGTGTATTCCGCATCCATGCCGCCCTTGTCGTTCAGCATCAGCGACAGGGTCATGCGGCCCACTTTTGGCAGTTTGTTGGCCATGATGCTGTCTAACCACTGTGCAGCCCCCGGTCCGCGAACGGTGAATTTGGTCATCGGAGACATTTCGATGAAACCAGCTTCTTCACGTGTAGTTCGCACCTCTTCCTGAACCCGCTCCATATGATTGGTGCGACGGAAGCTGTGTTCGGGGATCGCTTCTTCGGGTGATTTGGCGAACCAGCGCGGGAATTCGTAGCCATTGAAGCTGGTCCAGACTGCTCCTTGTGCGGTCAACAGATCGTATGATCCTACGGTTTTCATCGGGCGCGCATCGGGGAAATCCTCACCAGGCACATGCGTATTCATATGGGTGCCCCATGTCTCGCGCACCTTATCCATGGTCCAGCGCTTGGAGGCATAATCCGAGAACCTGCGCGGATCGAGTTCCGACATATCCATGCCCGGATCGCCATCGACGATCCACTTGGCCAGACGGTTGCCAACCGTCCCGCCCCACAGAATGCCACCGGGCATGCCTTCGGCCAGCCAGAGGTTCTCATGTCCCGGCGCCGGACCGGCCAAAGGCAGCTCGTCCGGTGTCATCTGAAATGGACCGCGGGTGTTGGCTTTGATCCCAACCTCGCCCAGTGTGGGCACCCTTTCAATCGCGCGTTCCCACTGAGTTTCCACGGCGTCGAAATCCTCGGGCAGTAGATCAGCACCAAATTCCGGTGGCACGCGGTCTTCGGCAAATAGCTTGAGGTCTTTGGTGAATTCATAAGGCCCGAACTGGATGCCGCCCACATCTTCGCGCAGATAAGCGCCGTAATCTTCATCCCGCAGGATCGGGAATTCTGGCAGGCCCTCCGCCCGGCGCTCTTTTAGCAGCGGTACGGTCTCGGTGGTCCAATACTGGTGAACGATCGGAATACAGGGCAGATCCAACCCCACACGGCGTGCGTTTTCGCGGGCATAGTTGCCAGTGGCGAAGATCAGATGTTCACAGGTTATTTCACCCTGGCTGGTGGTCACTTTCCAATGGCCGTTGTCCAGCTTTTCATAGGCCTGAGCCTCGGTGTTCTGGTAAACCTTGGCACCTGCATCGCGTGCCAGCTTGGCGAGCGCCATGGTGATATCGGCGGGGTTCACGTACCCGTCCTCGGTGTGCAGGATACCACCCCGAATGTCCGGGCTCTGGTTTAGCAACGGATGGACTTCGGTAATCTCTTCAGGGGTCAGTAGCTTGCAAGGTACGCCAGCCGCCTCGGCAATCGAGATATAAGACTGGAACTCGTCCCAGCGCTTTTCAGTATTTGCGACCCGCAGTTGACCAACCTTCCGCAACCCGACCGAGCTGCCCATCTTTTCTTCAACCTCAGTATAGATGCGGATGGTTTCCATCGTCATCTTCGACACATTGTGCGACCGCACGAAGGTCACCAACAGACCCGCTGCATGCCAAGTCGAGCCGGAGGTTAGTGTTGTACGTTCCAGCATGACCGCATCTGTGCAGCCATGTTCTGTCAGCCCGTAAAGGATCGACGCCCCTACGCAACCTCCTCCGACAACCACGACTTTTGCATGTGACTGCATTCCGCAACTCCTTCAAACTGTGCACGATCAACAAGGGATCGCATTGCAAACCGGTTGGGGAGCATTTTCATCGGGAACCGTTGGCCGACAATTGCAAAAAGATTCACTCTGAGTTAGATGAAATAAGCCTATAGCCAGGCGATCTCCTTTAATTTATCAGGCAATAGATCCATCACAGGTCAAAACATCTTGCCCAACCGTCCCTACGATCTACCACCTCTTAGTTCGCTGATCAGCTTCGAAGCAGCCGCCCGGCATGTCAGCTTCAAGACGGCGGCTGAAGAACTCAATGTCACCCCGGCCGCAATCAGCCATCAGGTCAAAGCGCTCGAGAACGAACTGCAATGCGGGTTGTTTGTGCGCCATCATCGCGGTGTTGAACTGACTGAAAGTGGGGCATACCTACTTGTCTCACTGCAACGCAGCCTAGAAGGGATCAGCGAGGCCCTTGGGCAATTGCGACGCCAATACGACAAAAAAGGAGTGACGATCCGCTCGACAACAGCGGTAAGCTCACTCTGGCTCACGCCACGCCTTGCCCAATTCTGGAAACAACACGGACATGTTTCCGTTACACAGGTTGTAACAGATCTGGGCGTCGACTCTTCGAAGTGTGATTTGAGCATCCATTACGGAGATTCCAGCGGTGAAACAGGTATTTTCAAGACTCTGTTTCATGACAACATCATGGCCTTGTGCAGCCCCCGGTTTGCAGAACAAAACCCGATTGAGCGGGTCGACGAAATCGCGGGGCTTCCACTCATACATCTCGATGCCCCGGATACCGGATGGACTGACTGGCGCGCGTGGACACAAAAACTGGGGTATGAGGGCCCTTTGAACTCCGCCCATCGCGTCAACAATTACACGATTGCGCTTCAAGCCGCTCAGGACGATATGGGGGCAGTTTTGGGATGGGAGGGCTTGACTTCGGAGCTAATCTCATCCGGCAAACTCGTTAAGTTGTTGCCGCAGACCATTTCATCACAACTGGATTTTTACGTTAAACTGCACAACACCTCATCCGACCGCGCAAAGCTCGTATTCAAATGGTTGGGTGAGGCGATTTAAGAACACCGCGATCCGAGCGATACCTATATGCCCCGATTGTTTTGAGCGATCACCTATCGTTGTCGGTCACCCTAACCTTATTGGCAGCAGCAAAAACCCTATTGTCACTTATCGGTCATTCTTCACCGGACAAACAACCAATGCTCTTATTCAATGGTTTGGACACGACCGTCAGAGTAAACAAACTCACTTGAACATCCCCTCCTAAAGGGCATATTCCGTCGCGAAGAGTTGCATCCCGGTGAAATGTTCCGGACACCAATATCGGTGCTGCGCCCATGTGCTGAGCAATGGTTAAGTGTGTGGTTCCAACCGGAAGCGCACCGCTGGCGGGAAAAAGAAGGAATTTGATTAATGCGTATTGCTATGATTGGTACCGGATATGTCGGCCTGGTGTCCGGAGTTTGCTTTTCAGATTTCGGGCACGACGTTGTTTGCGTTGATAAATCTGAGCGCAAGATCGAAATGCTTCAGGCCGGCGAGGTGCCGATTTATGAACCGGGCCTCGATGTACTTATGGCCAAGAATGTGTCTGCAGGCCGTCTGACATTCACCACTGACTTAGCGTCAGCGGTCGATGGAGCAGACGCTGTGTTCATCGCAGTCGGAACGCCAACTCGACGCGGCGATGGACATGCTGACCTGACTTATGTGATGGCTGCCGCCGAAGAGATCGCGCAAGCTATAACTGAATATACGGTCGTAGTCACCAAATCGACCGTCCCGGTTGGTACCAATCGCAAGGTTCATGCAGTCGTATCAGCTGCCAATCCCAAGGCGAGTTTCGATGTAGCTTCGAACCCAGAATTCTTGCGCGAAGGTGCAGCAATCGATGATTTTATGCGCCCTGACCGTGTTGTTGTAGGCGTCGAAAGCGAACGCGCGGCAGAGGTTATGGCGGAAATATATCGCCCACTCTATCTGCGGGATTTCCCGATCCTGACCACCGATCTGGAAAGTGCCGAGATGATCAAATACGCCGCAAACGCATTTCTGGCGACAAAAATCACCTTCATCAACGAAATTGCGGGGCTGTGTGAACGTGCCGGTGGCGATGTTAAGGAGGTCGCACGTGGCATCGGTCTTGATGGACGGATTGGCAACAAATTCCTGCACGCCGGGCCCGGCTATGGTGGCTCTTGTTTCCCGAAAGATACCGCTGCACTTGCACGGATCGGGCAGGATCACGCGCATCCAATGCAGATCACCGAAACCGTCATCCGCGTCAATGACGAGGTCAAGAAGCGGATGATCGAAAAGATCCGGGAAGCCTGCGACGACAACTTCAACGGCAAAACGGTTGCGGTGCTGGGTGTGACCTTCAAACCCAACACCGACGACATGCGCGATGCACCGTCTCTGACGATCGTTCCGGCCCTGATTGGCGGCGGTGCCCGTGTGCGCGTGGTTGATCCGCAAGGTCGTGCTGAAGGCGAGGCGCTGCTGCCGGGTGTCGAATGGTTGGATGATCCTTATGCCGCGGCCGCAGAAGCTGATGCTGTTGTTTTGCTGACAGAGTGGAACGAATTCCGTGCCTTGAATCTGAATGAACTGGCCGAAACTATGAAATCGGCCCGCATGGTTGATCTGCGCAACATCTACTCTTCCGCGTTGGTGTTAGGCTCAGGGTTTGAGACCTATGTCGGCGTCGGAGTTGGCGATCACACACAGATGTGACCAGCCACGAGATGTAATTTCATACCTAACAATGAAAACTGCCCGGCATTTAGCCGGGCAATTATTTGTTACACCCTAGCGACGGCTTCGTTCATTCGCCAGGCCGATGAAGATCGACACGCAAGCCAGCGCCAGAACAATCGCGAACAGAAAGCCCGTTGCAATGGCCGCCAGAGGTCACAGGGCCAATCCACCAGCTCGGTGTCAGCAGCGCAGCAATCTATCTAAACGGGCTGTCAAAAAAATCATGAGCGCATCGGTTGGTCAAACGATCAAGCCAGCAACAACACCCTAATAATCAGCTCCCAAATTGTCCGACTTAAATTTCCGATTTGCTTCTACACTCCAAGTACCGCGCGCATCAGGCATGCGTTGAAATCTGGTCGCTATGTGGGCAACATTTCTTAGTTGGAATTAGACATTCGTTTATTTGATTGTTGAATAAGCGCTCTGACGAGTTTGCTGGCAGCATCCGTAACTTAGAAAGTCAAGCCACTGAATCTGCCTGCTGATACAACCGACCCATGATCAGCGGCGTAAGATACATTGGGATCTGATAGGCGCCGATAAATACCATGATAGGCAAAGTCAGTTCGGGGGGTAGCGCGACGAAGAAGATAGCAATGTTCCGGTTTCCAGCTATCAAGGAAACCGCTGTTGCCTTTGCGGGAGGGAGACTAGTGCGCGTCAATCGGAACGAGACCACCTGAGCGCCAAAATTGATAACACAAGCAAACACAATCCAAAATATCGCCACACCTGGGTTAACTATGGCCACCGCACTCAATGATGGCATCAGGCCGACCACAAATACGGCAAGCGTGATCGTTGCCGCGCCTTCCATATTCAGAAGCGTGGCGTCTGACGGCGCGCGAAGAACCGTCCTCCGCAACACAATGGCAGAGAGGATAGCGACCACGATCGTAAGAAACAATCGAAGGGTGGTCATCAGCACAGCTTGCATATCACCCAATTCAGGCATCAGCCAAAAAATTGGTAAGGCGGTAATTGGCAGCACGGCAGTCCCCGCCACGACCAGCCGCATCGCGTATTCTGCGGGATATCCCATCATCAGGCACATATTGGGGCTGCCCGAAATAGATGGAGCCGCTGCCATGATTAGCAAAGACAGAAAGACCGGAGTATCAGTCCAGCCACAAACAATACCTACTCCCGCCACCAACAGCGGCATGGCCAGCTGAAAGGCAACGATTGTTACGGCAACCTGCTTCAGATCAACCAGCGAACCCAAAATGGCACCTGGTTTCATCCGCAGCAGCGTTAGAAAAAGCAACACCATGACCAAGGGTGGCAGGAACGGCCGCATTGGTTCGGCCAGTCCTGGTAACAAAAGGCCTGCGACAAGCCCCGACACCAAGACATATGGGCCGTGACGTGCCGCGAGGTGAAGCGTGTTCAAGGCGTTCTACCCGCCCGGACTTTGGCGCAGGTTTTCAGGCAACCAGGTGGCCAGTTCAGGGAACCAGATCAGAACAAAAACCATGAGCACCATGATCAGGAACATAGGGATAGCAGCACGCGCGATATAGCTCATCTCGTGGTTGGTCATCCCTTGCATCACAAACAGGTTGAACCCGATGGGCGGTGTGATCTGCGCCATCTCGACGACGACCACGATGAAAATCCCGAACCAGATGAGATCAATCCCGGCGTCACGGATCATCGGTTCGACAACAGCCATGGTCAGCACGACCGAAGAAATCCCATCGAGAAAACAACCCAAAATGACATAGAAAACCAGCAGGACCATCAGCAGTTCGAACCGTGTCAACTCCCACCCCGCGATTAGGTCCGCCAGCCCACGCGGTAGGCCGGTAAAGCCCATCGACAGAGACAGGAATGCAGCGCCCGCAAGGATCAGGGCAATCATTGCGCTGGTGCGGGTCGCGCCCATCAGGCTTTCAGTGAAGGTCTTCCAATTCAGAGACCCCTGCCCGGCGGCCAACAACAGACCTCCGATCACGCCAAATGCGGCCGCCTCGGTCGCGGTGGCATATCCCAGATACATGGACCCGATTACCACCATAATCAGCAAGATCACCGGTAATAGGAAACGAGAGTTCTTGACCTTTTCGGAAAAGGTCAACTTCCCCTCGTCGTTGGGGTTCCAGTCTTTGCCAACTTTGGAATAGATGGCGACGTAGCCCATGAACATCGCAGCCAGCACAAGGCCAGGCAGAATACCCGCAAAGAACAGCTTGGTAATCGATTCATTGATCGTCACCCCGTAGACGATCAACGTCAGCGACGGTGGGATCATTAGCCCAAGCGTTGCCGCTCCGGTTAGTGTGCCGATGACCATGCGTTCGGGGTAGTTGCGCTTTCGCAGTTCCGGGATAGACATCTTGCCAACCGTAGTCAGCGTGGCCGCAGAAGACCCCGAGACCGCAGCAAACACAGTACAACCTACGATATTCGTATGCACTAACCCGCCAGGCAAAGGTGCCATCCACGGTGAGAGCCCTTTGAACATGTCTTCGGATAATCGCGTGCGGTAGAGGATTTCGCCCATCCAGATGAACATCGGCAAGGCGGTCAGCGTCCAGGATGACGACGCTGACCAGATAGTCGTGATCATCACATCGCCCACAGGGCGTGTTGTGAATAGTTCCATCCCGACCCATGCGACGCCCATAAGGGCCAGACCGACCCAGACACCGGTGCCCAGCAAGGTGAAGAGGACAAAGAGGAAGAGGATAATGACGGATATATTCTCCATGCTCTTACTCTCCGTGGCTCTGATCGGCCAGATCACGGGTGATGCGGTGATCACCCTTGAACAGGACGTGGAACAGGTGATCGGTGAGCGCGATGGCGAGAATAACGGCTCCGATCAGCATGGTTGATTGAGGTATCCAAAGGGCGGTTTTGTCCTGCCCCTGGCTTATGTCGTTGAACTTCCAACTCCAGTACACAAATCGATAGGCGTACCAGCAGAAATACCACATGACGGCAGAGCCGATGGCAAAGCACCAGATTTCGAGAATTCTGCGAAAGCCATCGGGAACCGCATTCAAAAGGATGGAAACCCGAATATGGCTGCCCCGGTTTAGGGCGTTGGCGAAGGCCAGAAACGACGCAGCAGCCATCGCGTATCCTGCATAATCCGGAGCGCCGGGAAAAACTTCGCCGGTCCAACGGGCCAGCATTTGCACCACAATCAACACCAGAATGGCAATTAGGCTGAGCGCCGCCAGAACCCCTGCTGCCAGATAGATGAAATCCAGTACGGACCTGAGCCCTCGCATTGCCGCCATGCTGTCCCCGCTGTGTTTTGTAGATTGGGAGCAGGCGGCAGGTTGGACCGCCGCCCGCATTGGAGTGGTTACTGAGAGTTGAACGCGTCGACGATGGCTTTGCCTTCGTCACCAGCGGCCTCAAGCCATTCGTTCGTCATGGTGACGCCGATTTCTTTCAGCTCATTCGTCATCTGCTCGGACGCAGGACCAACGGTCATACCGCCATCGCGCAGACCCTGAAGCGTAAAGCCGGTATATTCCTTGGCGCGCCAGTTACCGGCATACTCGGCCAGTTCCGCACAGCCTTTGATCACATTCTTATTGGCGTCCGAAACACCAGACCACACCTCTGAGTTGACCATCACATAGTTGCGCGGCAGCCAGGCATCCACCTCATAGAAGTAGTTCAGGCTTTCCCAGACCTTGCGGTCATATCCAGTTGAGCCGGACGACACCATGGAATCCGCCACACCGGTTGCAAAGGCCTGGCTGATCTCAGCCGCCTCGATAGTGACGGGCAGCATCCCGGTCAACTCGGCCAGCCGTGAAGTGGCATTGTTGTAGGACCGGAACTTGATCCCTTGCATATCCGCAACCGAGTTCACTTCGTTCTTGAAGTACAGACCTTGCGGTGGCCATGGCACGGCATAAAGCAGGGTCAGATTCTGCTCGGCCAGCAGCTTTTCAATCGAAGGTTTAGCAGCGTCCCAAAGCTTGGCGCTGTCATCAAATGACGTTGCCAGGAACGGGATCGAGTCAAACCCGAACAGAGCGTTTTCGTTCTGGTGACCAGAGAGCAGACGCTCACCAATTGGGGCTTGCCCGGTCTGGATCGCACGCTTGATGTCGGCACCTTTAAACAGCGAGCCAGAAGGGTGCGTGACAATCTCAATCTCGCCACCCGTGCCGGTGGTCACGCATTTGGCAAATTCCGCGCCCGTGGCTGAATGAAAATTCGATGCCGAATAGGCCATCGGCATATCCCATTTCTCGGCCATTGCCGGTGCGGCTGCGGCAGCTGTCAGAGCGGTTGCCGCCAGAAGGCTTGTCAGTTTTTTCATCATGTTTCTCCCTGTTAAGTTTTGAGACGCCGGCGTTATTCGCCAGTCATTTCTATGTTGCGAAACGCGAGGGTGCGTAGACGCCCATGTCTGTGTTCGGGGTTCTGCCCGAAATCATCTGGGCCAGAAGTCGCCCCGTTTTCGGCCCGCCTGTCAGGCCTATGTGATGGTGCCCAAAGCCCATATACGCACCGCTAATCCCCGGAGCCTCACCAATAATTGGGATCGAGTCAGTTGGTGCAGGGCGGTGCCCCATCCATTCCACTTCCTCCTTCCATGTCAAACCCGGGAAAGCCATCCGGGCATTCTTGCGCATCAATTCAAACGGCGCGCGCGAGGGTGGCGCATCAAGCCCGCCAAACTCCACAATGCCAGCCAAACGAATGCGCCCATCCATCGGTGTGGCAACAAATTTGCCAGAAACCACCATGACCGGACTGCGCGGCATGGCAGAAGGCTCCACCAATTCAAGATGATAGCCGCGTTCGCTCTCAAGGGGAACAGAAATGCCCAGACGCTTGGCTAAAGGTCCTGACCAAACGCCTGCGGTTACGATCGCAGTTTCGCACGCGATGGTTTCCCCACCCGTACGAACGCCGGTTACCTTTCCATTCTCCTGAACCACATCATCGACTGCGGCACGAAGGATCGTGCCTCCATTTGCTTCCACATACGCCGCCAGATCTTTGACATAGCGACCCGGGTCAGTGATGTGGCCGTGGTCCGAGAGCTTCGCAGCAAAACCGATGTCTTCACTATAGACCGGGTCATAGGCATGGAAGGCTGGGCCTTCCAACTCGTCCCATATGAAACCGTTCCGACGACGAATGTCCCACCCAAATGCGTCTTCCTTGTAATGCGTCCGGTCTTTGTAGAGGAACAGGTAGTCGGATGGCACGATCCACTTTTCAGCGCCTGTGCCCTCGGCCAGCGCTTTGTGGTCGTTCAGGCTATCACCAACAATTGGTGTCAGAGCTGCAGCGATGCGTTCCACATCTGATGCATTCGCATGACTCAGATAGCGGGTCATCCAAGGGACCAGCTTTGGCAGGTACCCCCATTTCAAAAACAATGGCTGCGACGGGCTGAGCAGCATTTTGGGCGCTTTTCTGAGAAGCCCCGGAACAGTCACCGGCACAATCGAGCAGGACGCCAGCACGCCCCCATTGCCGTGGGAGGTCCCCTCCCCCGGTTCCGCCTTGTCGATCAGGATTACCTTATGTCCTTCCCTCTGCAGCCATACCGCAGCAGACACGCCGACGATCCCGGCACCGATGATCGTTATGGTCTTCTTCTCGCTCACGCCGCCACCGCCTTTGCCACTGCATAATGATCAAGTTTGGCTATATCTGGCCTATTGCCGAGACCAGGAGCGTCAGGGACGACCACTTGGCCGCCGCTGACTTGGAAGGGGCTTTCCAGAATGTCTTCTTTCAGGAAATAGGAAGCTTGGTAGAACTCGCAGCCCAACGTGATCTCAGGGGTTGCCGCAATCATGTGCGTTCCTGCCAGATGTGCCAGTCCAGCCTCGAACATATCGCCGCCATAGGCTGTCAGACCATGTGCTGCAGCAACACGGGCCACAGACTGCCCCCGGGTCAGACCACCGGATTTCATGATTTTCACAGATACCCCATCACAAATGCTCTCGCGCGCGGCACGTTCCATATCTTCAGGGCCAAAGACACTCTCATCGGCCAGCAGCGGTACGTCGATCATTTGTCGTAGCTTGCCCATCATACCGAAATGGTGGGCCCGGACGGGTTGCTCGATGAAATCCGGAGCGAATTGCGCAACATCACGTACCTGAGCGGGAGCGTCCTCAATACTGAGCCCCTGATTATAGTCCACTCGAACCGAAAGCTCCGGATAATTCTGAGCGAGATACTCTAGTCGCATGATATCAAAGGCGTGATCCTTGAACCCGGTTTTGAGCTTCACAAGGCGTACACCATCCGCCTGCAACCGAGCCAAGAGGTCAATATCCTGCACAAAATCTGGATTCGCGATAGAGCAACTGAGCGGGATGGTCTCACGACACCGCCCACCCAGAAGGGACCAAACCGGAACTCGGCTGATCCTGCCTGCAAGATCAAGCAACGCAGTCTCCAATGCGGCCTTCGCTTCGGTGCAATGTGCGACCGCATAAGCCGCCCGCGCCATGATCGCTGACCGATTAGCGACCACCTCTCCGACCACGAGTGGGCGCAGATAACGATCCAGGGCTGCGTAGGTGGCTTCGGGGGTGCCTGTGAAAACGGACCAAGGGGACGCTTCACCAAACCCTTCGTTGCCGTCTTCGGACTTGAGACGCAGAACAACGACTTCGCAGACGCCTTCAACGGACCCAATACCGTGATCTCGGCGCGAGGTAACCGGCAACTCAAGGTGCCAAAGATCATAGCCTATGATTTTCTGTGACAGATTGCCCATTGCGCCCCCAGCCTATGGCGAGAGCCTGCCTTGACCGAGCTATCATTTCAAATACTATATTATCTAGAGATCATCAGGAAAAATGATACTGTAAAACATGTCCCTGCGTTTTCGTCAGCTGCAAGCCTTTCATGCAATAATGGAGACCGGAACCGTGACAGGCGCGGCTTCGGTGCTTGGTATTTCACAGCCGGGTATCAGTAACCTTCTAGCCCAACTCGAACGAGAAGCGCGGCTACCTCTATTTGAGCGTAACAAAGGGCGCCTTCTGCCTACGCCAGAAGCTGAATTGCTGTATCGCGAGGTTGATACGGTTGTTCGAGGCCTGGACCACGTGGCGCAGGCCGTCAGGGATCTGCAGAACAAGCACCCCGGCCAATTGCAGATCGCCGCACCACATCTTTTATCCTTCGGCTTCATGCCGCGTGAGATTGCTCGCTTCGCCAAAAGCCGCCCGAACCTATCGGTAAGTTTTCAATCGCAATATTCCTCGAAGATTCAAGAGTGGGTAATCTCTGGCTTGTTTGAGATCGGCATTGTCGAGATGCCCATTCTGCATGACACGCTAAACTACCAAGTCTTTCAGTTTGAAACGCTGGCAACCTTCCCAGAAGGAAGCCCATTGGCTGTCCATGATGTGCTCACACCCGAGATACTCGAAAACGAACCGTTCATCGTGATGGGTCCTGAACATCAAACAAACAGGCGGACCAGGGACATCTTCCAATCCGCGGGGCGCACTTGGCGGACTCAGATCCACACCCATCTGTCCGAAAATCTGCTGAGCTTCGTTAAGCAAGGTATGGGGGTTGCGATGATCGACCCCTTTACCGTTACTTTTGATGGCGAGAGCGGGTATCAAACCCGCCCTTTCCGACCCGCCGTGATGCTGGATCTGGCAATCATCACCGCCAAAGGACGCCCTCTTTCAACGATTGCTCAGGATTTTATGGCCCAACTAACCCCTTCGATCGCCTCCTACGCGACCCACTCTGAGACGGGTGCTGCCGCTTCGTGAAGCTGTTGCGAATGGATGTCGACCAGTGTCGGTCCATCATGCTCAATCGCCTGTTTCAGAACTTTCGGTAGATCCTCAGGGTCTTTGACTGTCCAGGATTTCACACCAAAGGCGCTTGCGACGGCGGCGTGGTCGGTGCGGTTGAAATCGACGTTGTAGTAGCGCTGGCCAAACCCCGCGTTCTGTCCCGCTTTGATCCAGCCAAAGACTGAATTCGAGAACACGATCGATGTGATCGGCATGTTGCGTCGCACCATGGTTTCGAACTCACCACAGGTGAATCCAAAAGAGCCGTCCCCCATCACGGATAACGTCTTGACCGAAGGCCGCCCGACATGTGCGCCCATAGCAGCACCCAAAGAATACCCCAGCGCCCCATGGGCCCGATTGGTAATGAAATGCCGCCCGGGTTTCCGCCAGCGGTAATGTGCACTGAAATAAGGACATGGCGTGCCTGGATCAGCGACCACAATCGCATCGTCATCCAAAATATCCATCAGCGAAGCCATAACCGCTTCGGGACGGATCGGTGTTTCGTGGCTAGCAGCGAGTGAGTTGAAGGCCACCATCTTGGCCGCCCATGCGGCGCTGGCTTTGGTAGCACCACCAAACTTTGGCAGATCACTCCGTTCTTCCAGCGCCTGTGCCAAAGCCTCAAGCGCCAATCGGGCGTCGGCACAAATTGCAACCTCGGTCGGATAATTGGCCCCGATCACCATCGGGTCACTGTCGATATGAATGATAATGGCATTGCGCGCGGGGCTTCTCCAGCGTTCGGTCGTAACTGATCCGGCACGACAGCCGATGAAAAGAACGACATCGGCCGCGTCCACCACTGCACGGGTGGCAGGTACCCCGCCATTCGACCCGACGACACCCAAGGCAAGAGAATCTGTTTCGGCGATGGAGCCCTGCCCGGATACTGTCGTGGCAACGGGCATATCCAACAGCGCCGCGACACGGCGCAGGGCGTCTGTGGCTCCGGACAAAACAGGTCCTCCCCCGCAGACCGCCACTGCGGATTTCGATCCCGCGAGTATTTCTGCTGCCGCCTCGATCGCGTCCGGATCAGGCCCTGCGCGCTCGGCTGGATAACTGCGATGCCGGGCATCCGCCCAGATTTCGGCCTCATCGACCGGCGCTTTCTGAGTGTCAAAGGGCAGAGCAAGATGTGTGGCCCCGGGAGTTCCAGTTGTCATCGCTCGAAAAGCAGCACGCACCATGGCTGGCAGTCGCGTGGCATCATCCAGTGATGCGTTCCACTTAGCCAGCGGTTTGAACAACGCGGGCTGGTCCAATTCGGTGAGCGGATACTTCCCCCGACTGGTCGTTGCCACATCTGAGGTAATTGCCAATATAGGGACCGAGCTTTCATTGGCCTCGACCACACCGGGTAGAATGTAGGTCGCCCCACCCCCAGAAGGGCCTTCGCATACACCTGGCTTACCAGTCACCCGTGCGTAACCATCTGCCATATAGGCTGCATGACGCTCGTCCCGGGTCAGAATGTGCTGAATACCATGATCCATGCGGGCCAGCGCGTCATAGAACGGCAGGGTTGTATCACCACACAAGCCAAACATGTGCTTCACACCATGCGCTTCCAGCATACGAACCATTGCTTCGGCTCCGGTCAGATAATTCGTTCCCGTCATGGTAGATACCCTTTCGATTCTTCCTGCACACAATACTGTATACAGTTTTGTATATTGATTTCAAGAACGGCGTGTGGCACCTGTAGATCAAGGAGAAATGCTTATGGCGGGTCCACGCGTTGATGACATCTACGATCAGGTGAAGGCGATGGCGGTCTCATTCCGCCTGCGTCCCGGCGATCGATTGAATGAAGTCGCACTATCGAAAGAATTGGGCGTCAGCCGGACCCCATTGCGTGAGGCTTTGAACCGGTTGGTCGCAGAGAGATTGTTCGACTTTCGCCCGGGACAGGGTTTCTTTTGCCGCCCTCTGGATGCCCAGAGCATCTTTGACTTGTTCGAGTTGCGCCAAATCATCGAAACCGCCGCAGTTCGAGCGGCGTGTACTAAAGCCTCTTCAGAACAATTGCAGGCGCTCCATGATGAGCTGTATGCAACCGGTATCGATATCACCGGATTGACGGTCGAAGAAGCGGTGACCCGGGACGAGGCATTCCATCTAGGAATAGCCAAACTATCCGGAAACAAAGAGTTGCTGCAGACGCTGACACGGATCAACGAGCGCATTCGCTATATTCGCTGGATTTCCATGAGCCTTGACCGGGTTCAGCGATCGAAAGACGAGCATAAACGTGTCATGCAGGCACTGATGGACCGAGATGCCGATGAAGCTGCACGGGTTTTGGGCACCCACATCAACAAGCGGATGGATCAGGTGCAGGATGCGGTGCGCCATGGGATATCCAGTATCTACATGGAAGGGTCCAAAGATATCTCGACCCGCATCATTCAGGAGGCGCAGTCATGATCGCGAAGGGCGGCAAATCTATCTATGGTGCATCCGTCGGGATTCTCATGCTGGACGCCCAGTTTCCACGGGTTCCCGGCGATATGGGGAATGCGCAGACATGGTCGTTCCCGGTGTTGTATCGCATTGTTCGCAACGCTTCACCTGATCTTGTGGTCCGGCAACGGGCAGAAGGGCTGCTGGACGCGTTCATCGACTCCGCAAGAGACCTTGTCAAAGATGGGGTGGACGGGATCACCACCAATTGCGGCTTTCTCTCGCTGTTTCAGGAAGAACTGGCCGACGCGGTATCTGTCCCTGTAGCAACCTCCTCATTGATGCAGGTTGAGATGGTCAATCGCGTTTTGCCAGCGGGAAAACACGCCGGAGTACTAACCATATCCGCATCGACGTTGAGCAAAGAACACCTAAGAAAAGCTCGTGTTCCCGAGGGCACACCAATCGGCACAACCGAAGGAGGCCTCGAATTTACCTCGGCGATCCTTGATAACAAACTGACATTGGATGTGGACCAAGCCCGCTCTGACAATGTCAAAGCAGCGCTTGCCCTACAGTCCGACAACCCTGACCTTGGCGCCATCGTGTTGGAATGCACCAATATGTGCCCCTACGCGCCGGATATTCAAAAAGCGACGGGCCTGCCCGTCTTTTCCATCGTGTCTTTCATAAACTGGTTTCATGCCGGACTAGCCCCGCCTAAGTACCTGTAAAGTCCCAGAACATAAGAACTGCCCCTACACACTTAGGAAGACCATATCACCTTCCCTACGGTTAATATGTTAAGGAAAGTCCTTGACCCCAGCGAGCGTTTTACTTAACATGTTTATCAAATAATCGCAGAGAGGGACCATGCCGCATTTTCACGTCGACTACTCGGGAAACCTCGAAAATATCGTGGACATGAGCGGTCTGTGCGAATGCCTCCGTGCGACAGCGGCGGATATTGATACCTTCCCTACGCCCGGAATTCGCATTCGCGCGGTGCGGGTCGATCACTATGCCATCGCCGATGGAAACCCGGCCCACGGGTTTATCGATATCTCGATCCGCCTGCGCGCAGGTCGCAGTGAAGATGTGAAACAAGATGCCACTCGGCGCATCTTTGAGGCAGCCAATACTTATCTGGCCCCGGCCATGGCCCGCCATTCAATCGCATTGTCGCTGGAAATGCGTGACATAGACCCTGAGCTTTCCCCAAAAACCGGCACGATCCGCGACCATATGGGCGCGGCCCGTCAGGAGACCTGATACATGAGCGCACTGGACAGCAATATCGAAAAACTGGCTGGCTATCTGACCCGTTTCAAGGAAACTGGAATCAGAAACCGGATCAATGGGAAAGACAACGATGGCTCTGGTGGTGTGTTTCAATCCACGACACCAGTTGATAAAAGCACCATCTGTGATGTGGCCCGCAGCACCGAGGCTGATGTAGATGCGGCGGCCCAAGCCGCAAAGGACGCATTTCCAGCGTGGCGGGACATGCCCGCAACAGAACGAAAGAAAATTCTGATCAACATTGCTGACGCAATCGAGACGCGCGCCGAAGAGATTGCCCTATGCGAATGCTGGGACACGGGACAGACATGGCGGTTCATGTCCAAGGCAGCTTTGCGCGGGGCCGAGAACTTTCGCTATTTTGCTGATCAGGTGGTGCAGGCCCGCGATGGTCAGCAGTTGAAATCACCAACCTTGATGAATGTTACCACCCGCGTACCAATTGGCCCGGTGGGTGTGATCACGCCATGGAACACGCCCTTCATGCTGAGCACATGGAAGATCGCTCCTGCGCTCGCAGCGGGCTGTACCGTGGTTCACAAACCGGCCGAAGATAGCCCGCTAACCGCAAGACTGCTGGTAGAAATTGCTGAAGAGGCCGGGCTTCCGCCAGGTGTTCTGAACACCGTAAACGGTTTTGGTCATGATGCAGGCAAACGTCTGACTGAGCATCCTGCGATCAAAGCAATTGCTTTTGTGGGTGAAAGCCGCACCGGAAGTATCATCACCAAGCAGGGGGCAGATACACTGAAGCGGATGCATCTTGAACTGGGCGGAAAAAACCCGGTGATCGTGTTTGATGACGCCGATCTGGATCGTGCGCTGGATGCGGTAATCTTCATGATTTATTCGATCAACGGTGAGCGCTGTACTTCGTCGTCGCGTTTGCTGGTACAAGATACGATCAAAGAGGAATTCGAAGCCCGCTTGATTGAACGTGTCAATAACATCAAGGTCGGGCATCCGCTGGACCCAGCAACCGAGATTGGCCCGATTGTAACCGAAGAACACTACAATAAAGTCACCAGCTACTTTGACATCGCTAAGGCTGACGGTGCCACGATCGCCGCAGGTGGCGAAAAGGTCGGCGACGAAGGCTATTTTGTCCGCCCCACCCTGTTCACTAACGCCAATAACCAGATGCGGATTGCGCGCGAGGAAATATTTGGGCCCGTTCTGACCTCAATCCCCTTCTCGACCGAAGACGAGGCGCTGATCATGGCGAACGACACCGACTATGGCCTGACCGGCTATGTCTGGACCAACGATCTGACCCGCGCCCTACGCTTTACCGACAAGCTCGAGGCTGGGATGATATGGGTAAACTCGGAGAACGTTCGACACCTACCCACACCGTTTGGCGGGGTAAAGGCATCCGGCATAGGTCGCGATGGCGGCGATTGGAGCTTTGAGTTCTATATGGAACAAAAGCATATCGGGTTTGCCACAGGGCAACACAAAATCATGCAATTGGGTAAGCTATAATAGGCCAACCCGCTCGAAAGACTGAAAATTCAGGAGGAGATCATGGGCGAAATCGTTCTTGCTGCAAAGATGACCCACGTACCCACGCTGCTTATGTCCGAGCAGGAAGGGCCGATAAAAGGCAAACGTCAGCCAGCCATTGACGGTCACCGCGAAATCGCACGTCGCGCGAAAGAGCTGGGTGCAACCACAGTGGTTATTTGTGACACCCATTGGGTGATCAATGCCGGGTTCCACATCAACGCGAACGAGAAGTTCGAGGGGCTGTTCACCTCAAACGAATTCCCTCAGTTCATTCAAAACCTGCCTTATTCGTATCGGGGCAACCCGGAAATGGGGGATGCGATTGCCAAAATCGCATCGGATAAGGGCGCCTATACGCTTGCGCATCATCTGGACAGTCTTGAACTGGAATATGGCACTTTGGTCCCGATGCGGTTCATGAGCCGCGAGCATGACATGAAGGTCGTCTCCGTCGCTGCTTGGGCCACGGTTCACGATCACGACGAAAGTCGGATCATCGGTGAAGCCATTCGCGAGGCGGTCGAGGCCAGCGATGAGAAGGTGCTGCTGGTCGCGTCCGGTTCCCTGTCGCACAAGATCTGGGCCAACAAGGATTACGCTGCCAATAACGGCACATTTACCATCAGCTCGGAATTCAACCGCCAGATGGACTTGCACGTTCTTGAAATGTGGAAGAACGGCGACCACGCCACATTCCTCAAAATGCTGGGCGACTATGCCAATTTCTGCTGTGGTGAAGGTTCGATGCACGACACGGCGATGCTGTATGGCGCGCTGGGATGGGATGCCTATGACAAGAAGTGCGAGGTCGTGACTGAGTACTTCCCCAGCTCGGGTACCGGACAGACCAATGTCATCTTCCCTGTTTGAACCCTCGAATTGCTGAATCAGAACCTGAGTGTGGCGGCTAATAGTTGAATTTCAGCATGAGACCGGACCCCGCTGACGAGGACAAAAATCAATGCGCTATGCAACTTACACAGCCAATGAAGAACTATTCTACGGGGCTGTTACCGATGAGGGCATGATCGCCCTTTCGCCGGATTTTCCCCACTGGCCATCTCTGTATGATGTTATAGCTGCAGGTGCACTGGACCAGCTAGAGACGGTTGCCAACAGAAAATCTGTGACACACACCGAGTTCACCTATGAAATGGTCATGCCCAATGCGCGGCGCATCCTGTGCGTTGGAGTAAATTTCCCTGATCGGAATGCCGAGTACAAAGATGGCAGCGCGCAACCAAAATACATGTCGCTGTTTCCACGTTTCGCCAGCGGATTTGCGGGCCATGAACAAAACCTTGTTCGTCCCCCCGAAAACCACACATTGGACTACGAAGGCGAAGTTGCAATTGTCATCGGCAAAACGGGGCGACGTATCCCCAAGGATCAGGCCTATGACCATATTGCAGCGTTGACTCTGTGCAACGAAGGCACGATCCGCGATTGGGTCCGGCACGCGAAATTTAACGTCACGCAAGGCAAGAACTGGGATCGTTCTGGGTCCATCGGGCCGTGGCTGGTGCCATTTACCAACGCCTCTCAGCTGGATGACGCCCGTATTGTCACCCGCGTCAACGGAGAGGTACGTCAGGACGATACGCTGAACCGCATGATGTTTCCGATCCGACGCGAGATCGAATATATCTCGACCTTCATGACCCTGCAGCCTGGGGATATAATCGTTACCGGCACGCCCACAGGCGCGGGTGCGCGGTTTGATCCGCCTAAATACCTCAAGCCCGGCGACGTGGTCGAAATCGAGGTCGAAGGCATTGGGACTTTGCGCAATGGCATCGAGGATGAAATTGTATGACGCCCGCCGAGCATGCAAAAGCCGCTGCAGACTTGCTTGACGCCGAACGCAGCGGCAATCAGATCGGCCTTCTGTCTTTGCGTCATCCTGAGATGGGGATGGATGATGCTTATGAGGTTCAAAACGCCATCTACCGCGCCAAGTTGGCCGAGGGTCGCAGAGTGGTTGGTTGGAAGATCGGCCTAACCTCGAAAGCGATGCAATACGCGCTAAACATCGATATCCCTGACAGCGGTATCTTGTTTGACGACATGATCTTTGACAATGGCGCAACCGTGCCTGCCGACCGATTCATTCAGCCCCGCATCGAAGCTGAGATCGCCTTTGTCACCAAATCTCCGTTGGGTGGAGACAACGTGAGCCGAGAAGATGTGATTGCAGCCACTGACTATGTCGCACCTGCCATCGAAATTCTCGATACGCGGATCCAGCGTGTAGACCCCGAGACCGGCAAGACCCGAACCGTGTTCGATACCATCAGTGACAATGCGGCCAATGCTGGCATTGTGTTGGGTGCCGCGCGCCATAAGATCGATGCTGCCGATCTGCGATGGGTCGGAGCTCTGACATTTCGCAACGGTGAAATCGAAGAAACCGGACTGGGAGCGGGTGTGCTGAACGACCCAATCGAAAGCGTTGTTTGGCTGGCGCACCGCATGGCCACATATGGCCAAAGCATTGAGCCCGGCCAGATTATCCTGTCCGGTAGTTTTATCCGACCGGTCGAATGCCCTTCCGGGACCGAAATCCATGCTGATTTCGGCGCGTTTGGGTCTGTTGACATTCGCTTCGATTAAAAGAGAGTTCGCCATGCCTGCCCCAACAAACCGCTTTAAGATCGCGCTAAAAGAAAAACGCCCCCAAATGGGCTGCTGGATTGGCTTGGCAAGTCCATACGCCGCCGAAATCTCGGCAACCGCCGGATTTGATTGGCTGCTGGTAGATGGCGAACATGCCCCGAATGATCTGCGCTCGATACTGGAACAGGTGCGCGTGATTGAAGCCTCCGACAGCATACCACTCGCCCGCTTGCCGATCGGCGAAACATGGTTGATCAAGCAATATCTGGATGCGGGTATTCAAAGTCTCCTTGTACCAATGGTTGAAAGTAAGGATCAGGCAGAAGAACTGGTTCGGGCGGTTCGGTATCCGCCTATTGGGTCACGCGGTGTCGGTTCGTCTTTAGCTAGGGCGTCGATGTTCGCCGCAATCGACGACTATCTCACCACTGCAGATGACCAGATATGTCTGATCGTTCAGGTTGAAAACCGTGCCGGCATGGCGGCACTTGACGGAATACTGGAGACCGAGGTTGACGGGGTCTTTATTGGACCAGCAGATCTGGCTGCTGATATGGGCCATATCGGCCAGGCAGGACACCCAGAGGTCAAGGCCGCCGTGCTTGATGCCATAAAACGCACAGTGGCCGCTGGCAAGGCGGCTGGTATTCTGACCACGGATCCCGAGATGCAACGCCAATGTCTTGATCTGGGTGCAACCTTTGTAGCCACCGACATTGATGTAACCCGGTTTGCTAGTGCTATTCGCACGAGCGCGCAACAAGCGTTGAGCCTGCTTCATGGCCAGACAGCATCGGGACGGATGACCTCGGCCAACAGCAGCAAATATCTGCAACAACTCTGCAAGCACTGGTCGCACAAGGCCGAGGTTGAATTCAACGAGACGCACGGCCGGATCAACTTTTCGGATGGCAAATCTGTCGAGATGTCGGCGACCCAAGACTATCTGTCGATTGTCGCTACAACGGGCGCGCGCGGTGATCTGGAGCATTGGAAACAGATTATTGAACAACACCTCTTACGCTTCGCCTACCGAGAAGACTGCACGCCGATCTGGGATCAGAGTTCTTCCTGATCCGTTCACGCAGATTTGACAGCAACGAGCCAACAACTAGCCCACTTCCGGTCGCTTACCGTCAGCGTCGCGCCGTTTGACGCATTGAACAAAACCATTGTTTGTGAGACGAACCTGCGCAGTGCAACTACGGGCAAGTCAATTGGTGTACTCCAATGTCCTCAACCGAGCGTTGCTGCCAATTCTAGTGGAGAAGGACGGGTACTGATGACCTTGACGCCAATCGAGCTGCTGAAGGCGAATGCGCCGACAACCCGCCCTGTTGTAGCGCTGAGCGAAGGAGCAGACCCGCGGATAGTAGCAGGGGCGCTGGCGGCACATAGTGCGGGTGTCGCCGATATCATTCTGGTCGGACCAAAAATAGAGGTTGAAGCCGCATTGCACGCCGAGGGCGCATCAGCAGGCGACGGTATCTCGATCCACGACCCGGCCCAATCTTCCCTGACTGAGGCTTTTGCAGCCGAATATTATAACTTACGAAAACACAAGGGTGTTGACGAAGCCAAGGCGCGGCAGGCGGCGGAAACGCCATTGGTCTATGCGGCGATGCTGGTGAGACTCGGACACGCAACAGGCACAGTGGGAGGAGCGGTACATACAACTGGCGATGTTGTCAGAACCGCAATTCAGGTCATTGGCATGAAACCTGGCGCTGGAATGGTGTCATCCTTTTTTCTGATGTACCCGCCCGAAAACGCACAACCCGGTGCACGTGCGATGCTGTATTCTGACTGCGGATTAGTAATAGACCCGAATTCGGAAGAATTGGCGAGTATTGCTGCTGCATCGGCGGTTTCCGCGCGTGCCTTGCTGCGGGAAGAACCAAAAATCGCGATGCTGAGCTTTTCAACCAAGGGCAGCGCACGCCACCCGTCGGTCGACAAAGTAGTCAACGCAACAGAAATACTCCGCGCGAAACATCCGGAATTGAACGTTGATGGAGAATTGCAATTTGACGCCGCATTTGTTCCATCGATCGGCGAACGTAAATCGCCAGGATCGACAGTTGCCGGACAGGCAAACATCAAGATTTTCCCAAATCTGGATGCCGGGAATATTGGCTATAAGATGACCCAGCGTTTAGGCGGTTATCTGGCAATTGGACCGGTTCTTCAGGGCCTAGCTAAACCAGCCAACGACCTCTCGCGGGGCTGTAGTGCAGAGGATGTGACACAGATTATCGCTGTGACCATCCTTCAGGCGCTTGAATCCTAAAATCAGGCACCTGGCCTTCAGTTTTGACAGGCTAGCGACCCATTCAAGACACTTGATGGGTCTGTCTGAATGGTTTCCGCCAATGCGTCTCTCCCTCACCTACCTGAAAATGAAACATCGGGAGACGATCTCTTTCGTGTCGCATTTTGCACGCTGGAAATCTGATACATCTGAAACCTTGGGGTCAGCACCGTGGTGTATAGTTCGGCGGCGCTGGAGACTGCGGTGTAAGCACCATTTCTTGATGATCGCCCGAGCCGGTCAATTCATTTGGAGTCCGCTATTGCAACCCCGTTCCAGTCTGCCGGTGGTGGCGACACCAGATAGGTGTTTGAGCGCTCTATCATAATAGCTGAAGCCTGATCACCGCCCCGGCCTCGTTCTGCAGCTTCGAAAGCCCGGATCGCCGCTTCGAAACGGAGGTTTCGGTAGTGCTCAAGTCCTTCTTCGTAAGCTTTTATCCATGAATGCGATCCCGCAGAACTGTCGGCCATTTCGATTAACTCATAAATCACCAGACCACCTGTTCGACCATAAACTGCCAATGTGTCGAGCTCGCGTACCACAATTGAATCACCTGCAGCACGGCGCGTTTCCGGGCCGATCAGAACCGAAGTTCCATAAATCTTGTTGGCACCTTCCAGACGGCTGGCAATATTAACAGCGTCGCCTATCGCTGTATAATTCAATCGCTCTTCTGAACCGATATTCCCGACCAGCGCATCGCCTGTATTTAGTCCCACACGTATGCTCAGGGGGCGCCCCTCATTATCTTTGATACCTGTTGCGGCAACGGATTCGACAAGATCCAAAGACGCCCTGCAGGCATGTTCGGCGTGATCGGCGTCGGCACGCGGGGCACCCCAGAAGGCCATGACAGCATCACCCATAAACTTATCAATCGTCCCATCATGTCGGGCGATAGCGGACGATGCAGCGCTGAAGAACGGCGCCATTAACTGAACAATTTCGGGGCCAAGCTTTTCCGAAAGCCCTGTAAAACCAGCCACATCACAAAACAGAACTGAAATTCGCTTTAGGTCTCCGCCCGGCTGCGTTTTGATCCCCTCTGCAACCAACATCCGAACAAGATCAGTTGGTACATATTTGCGAAAGGCCGATAGGCCTGCCGCCATATTCGCGGTTGCCGCTGAAAGATTCGAAAGTTCGCGAAGCTTTGAGGGTCTGCGGGTGATCTTTTCAGTATCAAATCTTTCAACACGGCTCAGGTCTTCGACGATGCGTGCCAAAGGATTTGCGACAACCGTTCGGACAAGCCAAATTGCCAGCGCCGTAGCCACGACGACAACTCCGACCAGAATATAGAGCAAGTTCACCAGTGTCTGATTGATTCCGGATAAGAAAGCAGACTCGGGAATAACCGTCGCCACGCGCCACCCATAAAACCCCAACGGTGTCAGAGCCACTGCATAGGGCACACCATCGTTCACAATCCTAGTTGTAGAGTTCATGGACGCGCGCGAAATCGAATTCCCCAGCAGTTGCTGCCCGGACTTCTTGGCAACTTCGTAAAGCTGACCTTCACCCATCCGGGCAGGTGTGATCTCATCCGCCTCGGGATCAGGAACTGCGATCACTTTCCCGTCAGCATCAAGAATAAATGCAGCGCCAAATTCACCAGGTCGCAGTGTGCCCAGAAAACGCGACAGCCTGTCAGTTTCGATGACAACAGCCAGAACACCCTGACGCTTGCGATTTACGTCGACGGGGCCTGCAAACGCATAAACCGTCTTATGACCCCCGGGCAGATCACGGGCTTCGATCCAGTCGGCAGTGCCCCGGCCTATGAAATTCCGATACCAAGCGTGATCACGCGGATCAAAGGTTGTCGCCGAGAAAGCCCGTTCTTCGAACTGAATATCACCCGGAATAAAAATGTATCGGTCGGTCCGCAGCATTCCATCTCGGATTTCGCTGTCGATCTCGATCATCTCAAGCCCACCATCCCCTAAGCGATGAGCGGCAAAGTAATTCCCGTCCGGCCAACCAAACATGATCCACGAAATGTTTGGTTGCGCCTGCAGTTGCGACAGAAAGACAAACTCGCGTTTGTCGGCCTGTCGCGTGGCGATGACGTCCTGAACAAAGATGGTTCGCACGGCTGCCCAGGCCGCCTCGGCAGATCTCAGCGTCAGACCAACTTCAATCCGAACAGTATTTGCGATCTGACTATTGATCTCAGCCGCCAGCATTCGGCTGTTCTCGCGTGCAGTCGTCCACCAAAGCGAATGCACCAGAAAAGTTGACACGCCAATCGAAAACGCAACCAGCAGAGTCACCGCGATCCCTACACTGATGCGCATGTCTGCTCCAACACGGTACATCGTCGGGAAAATGCAATTTCACTGCGCGATTCGACCATATGATTCCTCATGCCCCTGCCCGACATGCCCAATCTACCCAGATTGACCACTAAACAGCCTGACCATTTGACGCGCCGTGCCAAATGGCCTCTTTCTCGGTGAATGATCGCACACAAACTGGTAGCAGCGTAATCAATTCACATTGAACGAACCTGCGCTTTAGAATTCGAAGGCCCAACGACTTCTACCCGGTCACGGTACAAATGAAAATCAGTCGCACTAATACCAGGTTCAATGTTCAAGCCCCCTGTGTGATAGGAACTGAACTTCGATATTTCAATCGTTGCAAAACGACCCGTTCTCGGCAGTTGTCACAATCAGACAGTAAGAAAATTGGCCAGACCCACCGAGGGAGGTCCGACCGCCGTAAGTTCTCGATATCGCCTACTACGCCACTTCAAGCGCGTCGGTATTGATAGCGAAACGAGCGGTTGCTGGATCGGACATGTAACGCACTTCCAACTCGTCGAGACGACCGGTCAGTTCGTTCACACAATCGATGATGTACTGAACTTTCGCGTCATCCATCAGGTAACTGAAATTCAGACGTACCCAACCCGGTTTAAGCAACTCTTTTCCATCCCGCAGATCGCTGAATAGCTGTTCGGATTCAGGTTGTCCTATTTCCAGAAGCCGATGCGCATACGGACCTGCGCAGGCACATCCACCTCGTACCTGAATACCATAAACGTCGCTTAGCATTCGGGTAAAAAGCTGGTGGTGGAAACGCGATCCATCAGCACGGCTCACCCGAAATGAAAAGATTGGCAATCGATGCGGATGATCAACGCCCAACAGGGTCAGTTGCGGATTTTTTGACCACGCCTTCAATGCCATTTCGTTCATCTCTGCTTCGCGTGCAGAGATGAAGGCCTGACCAATTTCGTCTTTGACGATAAAGGCCAGCGCGGCGCGAATATCACCAATAACATTGGGGGTGCCTGCCTCTTCACGGGCTGCGATATCGGACGAGTACCGATGATCCCACGGCGACACGAAGGTTACTGTCCCTCCTCCCGGCCACGATGGGATATCCAGACAAACAGTGTCATCGCGCACTATCAATACCCCGCTGCCTCCAGGCCCCCCCGGAAACTTGTGTGGTGAAACAACGACTGCGTCTTTTTGGCAATCATCGGCCGGGTTTATATCAATCGGCAGATAGGGACCAGCTCCTGCGTAGTCCCAGACCGACAATGCACCATGGGACTTGAGTAAGCGCGTGACCTCATCGGTCGGAGTGACAATACCCGTGACATTGGACGCTGCCGAAAAACTGCCGATTTTGACGTCAGCGTCAGCATGATCCTTCAATGCCGCTTCAAGCAGCGCCAGATCAGGGCCACCTTCTGCGGCTTCGGGGATTTCCACTACTTCAGCTTTTGATTCACGCCATGGCAGCAGATTGGAATGGTGCTCGTAAGGACCAATAAAAACAACAGCCTTGGCAGCGTCGTTGATACCAAACAGCGCGACAAGCCGGTTAAGGCCTGCAGTAGCACCAGAACCGGTAAATATCGTGCTGCACCCTGCAGCATTGGTAAGACGCGAGATTTCTGCCCGGGCTTCGGCGCGCAGACGGGTCATAAAGGAACCGCAGAACGATGCTTCGGTATGGCTGTTGGCATAATAGGGCAGCACGGAATCTCGGATATAGTCCTCAACCTGAGCAAGAGCCCGTCCGGAGGCAACATAATCTGCGTAAACGAGTGATACATCGCCAAACAGGCCCGGGATGCTTGCCCCGTCACCAATTACGCCTTCGCGCAAGTTGCGAACAAGGTTATCGGATTTTAGAGAACTACGAAAATCTGCAAGCGACATGTGAATACTCCTTTGATGAGTATTTTATATGCAAAGATAGAAAATTATGACCCAAAGTTATCACCATTGGCATATTAATCGATAATTATGAACGAATAATAGGGTCGTTATTGGGTTAATTTGCCAACTCTAATTTTCTGCCACACCGTTATCGAGGCGCTCGTTTAGCGCCACCTCCGCATTTGTCAAACTCAACGGAGAAAAACCGGCAGTGAAGTCGGGCCACGAAAAGCAAAACCCCTGAACCTCTACTTCCCGCGAGGGATCGGCCTGCATATTCGGAAAACACCGGAAGAAATACGGCAGCAGCGCATCGCTTACCAGACGACGATACAGATCGCCCCCCATACACCGATGCGGACCCAACCCAAAGGTCTGGTTTGCACTAAGCGGGCGATGAATATTGAACAGATGAGGGTCCTGCCAGTAGTCTTCATCATGATTGGCCGAGCCCTGCACAACCATGATTGTTTCACCTTTGGGCAACGTTACTCCGCGTAGGGCAATTTCACTGGCAACTATACGTGGGCTGGCCTGAATAGGGGCAACCCAGCGCAGCCCTTCCTCACATGCCAAGTCCCAACGATCGGATTCTATGCAGTGATTTAGCTGATCCGGATTGCGTAGAAGCCCGTGGATCGTGGTTGAAATCGCATCACGGCTTTCGACCACCGCGCCCCCGATACAGATTTTTAGATTTGTGCGTATCTGACTTAGTGAAAGTGGATTAGGCGCATTGACCATCACTGACAAAACGGAAGGATTGGGGTTTTCGCGATGAAAATCGACCATCCTGTCAAAACACCGGTTCATTTCATCGTTGGCACGATCGCTGAGCGCAAATACGGCCGGGTCAAAACCCGAGTTCATGGCCCCCGTGATCAAGGCATTCGCCCAACTGAAAAGTTGATCCTGACCGTCAGGCTGGATGCCTAAAACGTGTTGCAGGTAGAGCGCCGATAGCGGAGCCGCCAAGGTCTGGCGAAGGTCCGTTCTGGTTTGATCGCGCAAAGCGGATACAGCCAATTCAGTGACTGCTTGGAACCTAGCCCTCCAGGTATCGCAAAAGTGGCGAGCATGAAAGGTTTCCACCATTGCATTTCGCTCGTTCAGATGCGCCAGACCATCTTTACGCATCAACGTATTGCCACCAAACGCACGTTCCATTGCCGTCCTGGAATCGGAGGAATGAAAATGCTGTGTATCCGTTTTGGCCAGATAGGTGTCGTCTGCCTTAGTCAAAACAATCCGGCCGATCGCCTCTATCCGGACCACAGGCGTTTCGCGCCGCAAACGCCGATAGACAGAGGCTGGATCTCTGTCGAGCATTTCAGGGGTCGTGTCGGAATCTACGGGAACTTCGTGCCTCGCAGCAGAGATTTCGGTCATGGCTCTGCTCCTTGTACCCAGAAATTGGCTCGCAGCGGCATTCAGGCGATCAGGCCGCCTGAATGTTGATCTCGACTTCGGTATTCAATGAGTTGCTGACAGTGCAAATAGCTTTGGCCTGCTTCAAGATGCGGGGCGCCATTACCTCATCATCCACCACATCGCCGATGATCGTGATCTCGGCCTTCTCCAACCGACCGGGCAATTCAGGAGACTTGGTGCCTACAATTTTGACTGTGAAAGGATTCAACTGCGATTTACGTTGCGCAGCCGCCCACTCGACTGAGCGTATGATACATGAACCAAGAGAAGCAATCATCGTGTCCACGGGAGTTTCATGCGGCGGATGAGGAGTAATGTCGTCAGTATCCCCATAGGCATAGCTGAGTTGTGCACTTCCATCGAAGAACACAAAGACCGGTCCGAAACTCTTGGGCCTCACTTTCAGAACCATAGGGCTTAGCTCCTTTATCAGAATAGCAGATTTGGCAGGAAAAGCGCCAATGCAGGGAACATCGTCAGCACCAGAATGGCGAACAAATGGATCAACCAGTAAGGCACTGTTGCCGCCGCGACGCGTCCCAAGCTGACTTCATTATTGGTCAGCGCAGTCAGGACAGAAAGATTAAGTCCCACCGGGGGTGTGACCTGTCCAATCTCGATCACGATGGTGATGATTACTCCGATCCAGATCGGGTCAAACCCCAAGCCCGTCAAGAGCGGGAATACCACAGGCAACGTCATGATCATCAGGGACAATCCATCGAAGAAACATCCCAGGATCAGATAAATCAGAACGACGATTAACAGCACGCTGTAGGTTCCCATGCCGCTTTCTGCGACCACCTCGAGAATTTGCTGAGGGACACCCAGGATACTTGTGGATTTAGCCAAAATGGTTGCGCCCAGCACCAGAAAACCAACTGCAGCGAACAACAGAACGGACTGATACACCGCCTCAACCAATTTCCTCCAGGTCAAATCCCCCCAAATCGAAGAGATAATGACTGCCAGCACAACGCCCACACCTGCGGCTTCGGTTGGCGTTGCCAAACCACCCACAATGCTGCCGATCACCGCGAAAATCAGGGCCAGAAGTGGCCAAATCTGTTTGAAGCCTGCTAAAGCTTGCCACAACGATACCGGTTCCTGGTCACGCGGAGCGATCGACGGGTTGCGAGAGCATTTGACGAAGAGATAGGCCATAAACATCAGACCCACTAGGAAACCCGGAATAATGCCTGCGGCAAACAGGCGGCCGATCGAGGTTTCCGTCAATGCGCCGTAAATCAAGAAAGATAGGCTCGGCGGTATCAGCAGCCCCAGCGTGCCTCCGCCAGCCAGACTTCCAACCACGGTGTCTTTGTCATAGCCGCGCTTGGACATTTCGGGATAAGCAACCGATCCGACCGCGGCTGCTGTCGAAAGGCTCGAACCGCTGACGGCTCCAAACAATGTGCAAACCGCAATGTTAGTGTGCAGCAACCCACCTGGAATTCGCCGAAATAGAGGCGAGAATGCGGAATAGGCTTTCTCGCTGATTCCGCTCCGCAGCAACACCTCACCAAGCAAGATGAACATTGGCACCGCGCTGAGTGTGAACGAGTTGAAAACGCTCCAGAGTGCGTCGATTGCAAGCGAGGTCGCGCCGTTTGAGAAAAAGTAAAGGATAATAAGCCCAGTCAGGCCCAATGCGGCACCCAAAGCGACGCCAGTACCGGCGGTGGCGACCAGCACCCCAATCAGAGTAAGCCAAAATGACATTAGCGGGCCTCGTCGGTAAAGCTTTGTTCCATATCTGCTTCTGAATCATCCACTCGGTCTAGAACACCGACCAGACGGGCCACAAAAATGGATAGGGTTAGCGTCAGAGAGATCGGCATTAACGCCATCCAGGGATAGAGCAGAATCCGGGTGGTTTCCGTCTTGAGATTGCGCTTGAAAGCAAACTCGAACCAAGGAATCGTCTCGACGATCAACCAGAGAAAGAAGACTATACCAACCAGCAGCGCGGCTATCTGCACAACGACATGCATCTTGCCTTTTAGCCTGTCGGCCAACAGCGAAACGCGCACATGTTTGGCCCGCAAGGTGACCATCGGCAAACCCAAAAATAACGAGACACTCAATAACAGTCCAACCACTTCCTCGGTGATGTGAAGAGGTGAGTTGGCAAACTTACGCATCAGGACACTGGTTACGATAATGCCAACAATGGCTATCATTCCCAGTGCTGATGCCGCCGCACACGCAAGGGCCAGACGATCCAGCCCCCGCGCGATAAAGTGTTTTAAACTTGTTGCCATCTTTGAATTAGCGGCCCAAAGCGGTCAGAACACGTTCGCGGTAGGCCGGTGCGTTTCCACCAGCTTCTTCCGCCAGCATTTTCCATGTTTCGGTTACCGAGGACACAAAGAGGGCCCGGTCTTCGTCAGAGAAGTCTTCACCCCAGGTCACACCCTCTTCACCAAGTTTTTCACGGGCAGCAAGCTCACGCTCGAAGTCATCTTCATACTGGTTGGTACGGTCCCACAAATCATCTGCTGCTGCAGTGATCGCCGCTTTGGTTGCCTCATCCGTCGCGTCCCACTTATCGGTGGCCACGCCGATTACGTATGGACCGGATGCCATCGGATAAAGGAATGACGCATACTTGGCCACTTCCTGCAACGAGACCGTATGCGCATAGAGCGCCGGGTAAAGGGCACAGTCAACGACCCCGGTCTTGAGCGCCACATACATTTCTTCTTGTGGGATGATCTGCGCGGCAACACCCAGACGGGTGAAGGTTTCGACCTGATCACGCGCCCAGACACGCAACTTCTTTGATTTCAGATCCTCAAGGGTGCGCACGGGCTCATCCCGGCAGAAAACTGAAACCGACAGCATCGGGATTGCGACATAACCCACTGAGGACACACCCCAGTCAGCAAACTCTTCTTCATAGATATCGCGGACTGTCGGGATTGCTTTTTCGAACTCCTCGATCGAGCCGATGGTGCCCTGAACAACTACGGAGCTTAGCGCAGGAGCGTCACGCCCTAAATAGTTGGCCCACATCAGGCTCATTTCCACTGCGCCTTTGGGCAAAAAACGCAAGGTATCCGTGTTTGGCAAACCCAGCGAACCGCCGCTGTAGAGAGTAATCTCAGAGCCTTCCGCGAGCGCGCCGTTCACATCTTCAACGAATTGCTCCAGCTCAGCCGTTTCCGGGCGCGTTTCCGGAAGAAAGTTGTTAAAGCGCCACTCATCGGCCATCGCTGGCGAAATGGCTGCTCCTATACCCGAAATACCGAATGCGGCAGCTTGGATAAGTCTATTCATATCGTGTCCTCCTGATGGAAATGATATCTGCGACCTGGTGAATATTATCACCAAAATATCAACCGATTTCAGATTATCCTGTGTATGTGACCACAAGAATGGGGAAAACTTCGCCTAAAGCTTGCGATCGCCCCTAGTGCGATTCTTCCCAATCGAAAACAATCCAATCATGCACTTACAATTAGTTTGGACCAACCAAATCGGGCTGTTCACGTGAATATCAAAGTTCAAGAGATTTTTAATGGCCGCTGCTCAGCAATTGCTTCCATAGAGAAATAGGAGGTAACCGAGTCAAGCTCTACTTCTGAAATTAAGCGCTGATATACCAGATCATACGAGTTCATATCCTCAGTGATGACCTTTATCATGTAGTCGTAATCGCCCCCGATCCGGAAAAAATCTACGACATCCGGAATTTTCAAAACGGCGCGGCGGAATGCATCAAGCCATTCCGTCGAATGATGGCGCGTTTTCACCATCATGAAGACTACCAAGCCGAGGCCAAGTTTCTCGCGGTTAACGCGCACCGTCGAACCAACGATTACACCGGTCTCGTTCAACCGCTGCAAGCGTCGCCAACAGGCGTTCTGAGACAAGTTGACCTTTTCGGCAAGCTCTCGCTGCGAAAGAGAACTGTTCTTTTGCAATGCCTCAATGATTTTTAAGTCTTTGTCATCCATGTACGCACGCAATTCATTCAATTGACCCACAAAACAACAAAAAACACAGGGATCTCTTACATACAACACAATAGTATTGGGTCTGTCACGATTTCTCTGACCCCACGAAATGAATCGAGCCCTATCAAGTGCCAGACTGACTTCCATAGAGTTGCACGAAGCACCGCGCTTAATAATAGCGATGAATATGTCTGACTATCCGGCTCGGCCAAAGGTAGATGACCTGTCTAGAGCCTATCTTTCCAGAATCTCCCGACAAACCTCGCGTGATCAGTGACGCCTTCTCAAGAGCGTTATTTTAGTACACTACACTGACCTGCATTGGCGAACACGGTTGTTAGTTGCCCGACGAGGTTCTGGGAAAGCAACTCATTGAGCTGTGCATATAGTGTACATCTCAAACGCCTCGGAACATCGTTCGCGACAGGCGTTGACACAATCGTCAAATAACAATCAAGTGTGAAACACTAATACGGTACTGGTCGCTGTTCTCAGACGCGGGATCTGCTGCAAAAGCCGAGCATTTGATCCGCGTTAAGTTGGAGGTCGAATTCTTGTCGCCACGTTGGAGTGTGTCTTTTGGCCAATAAGATAGATGTCTCGGCGTCTTCCATCACATCAACCTCCAATTACTCTCGACAGGTCTATTTCCTTCTAATCTCTTTGTTTTTAGCATTTCAGTTGCTCAAGTTGATATACTTTTTGCCTTCACCCGAGGTTGGTGGAGACGCTGCACGAAAATGGTTTTTGGCCAAGGATTTGTCCGAGGGATCGCTAGAGGTTTTCCGTGCGAATGAACACGCCAGCCATCACTATTTTCGGTGGGGGACCTGGCTATTTCCCCTGGCGCTAGTTTGGTCTTTCGGGGACTCGGTTGCGTTTTATTATCTTTCGACCTTTATCCCTGCGGCACTCGCAGCCAGTATTTTTCTGAACCTCTACTACCGCCACTTCGGTTTGAAGGTGGCTTCCGCTTTGGCAATACTCTGGGCGTTGGATCCTCAGCTCAATCGCGCGTTGTTCCAGCTTCTACCAACCGGGGCAGGCCTTCTTCCATTGGCGTTGATTGCATTAGGCTTCCAGCGTTTCATTGATGAAAAGCTGACCAAACGCGGGTTGGTGCTTTGGCTTTCTCTTTGCCTGTTCTGGCTCTATGGAGCGAAAGAGACGAATATCTTTTTTGCCCCGGGCCTCTTCATCGCGGTCTGGGTTTTGGCCGGACCAAGGTCTGCATTCAAACTCACAGCCATTTGCCTGATATTCTATGTAATCGAGGCCATCGCTCTGAGCGCGCTTCAAGGCCAGATCATGGTCGGAGGCAGACTGCTTGAGCTGTTAGTGGGCGGAAGCAATCACCTGAAGATAATGTTTGAATCCTCATCTCACGTGCAACAGCAAGAAACGCTCTGGGACGCAGGCATCATATCGCGCTGGTATCGGGTTCTGGCTGTGCATGTGCCAGTCTACATCCCTTCAATCTTGGCTTTTGTTGCGATTGTGATCTCGGGATTTGTCTCGCCATTCTCGAATTCGACGGGGCGGGTCGCCTTCGCAATCGCCCTAACGGCGCTTAGTTTTGTCGTATTGACCTCCTTTTTCATAGTGTCATTTGATCCTCTGCGTTTAGGGCAGCCCCTTAGGCCTCGCTATGTTGCGATCTTACTTCCGTTCTCGGCATTTGCCTTGGTCTATGTCGCACGCGAGATGAGAGTCGGCCGTGTTCTGCGCGACTTACGCTTCTTGGTTCTTATCGCGTTGATGTACCTGACCATCGGATACTTCAGTTATCAAAAAGAAATCAGAGCGATGTCGTCCCAGTTAGATGACGAGCGTATATCACTCAATCCACCTGCCAGAGATACTTTGGCGAGTCGGATGGCCTACTTCGAAACATATGGGAGGGAGCTTCCACCCAACTATTGCAACTTAGAAAAACAAGATTTCAAACAGTTGTATTTTGGATTGATGTATGTTCGGAACGACAGCCATGCGCCATCGCAGATAGAAATCGTTGGTGAGTGCACGCAAGCAACGGACCCGAACATGTAGAAAAAACACGCGCAGGCCACTTCACCTATAATCATAACAGATATAAAAAATCATGACCAAACTCATCGTTCAAATCCCATGCTTCAACGAGGCAGGCAGTTTGGCCCAAACTGTCGCTGACATCCCCCGTCAGATTGATGGTATCGATGAAGTAGAAGTTCTGATCATTGATGACGGCTCTACCGATGAAACGGTTGAGATAGCGAAGGCCTGCGGCGTCGACCACATATTGCGAAATAAGGGCAACAAAGGGTTGGCGCGTAGTTTTTCGTATGGGCTTCGGGCTTGCCTTGAACATGGCGCAGACATTGTCGTCAACACTGATGGTGACAATCAGTATCAAGGGGAATCAATCCGTGATCTGGTGCAACCGATCCTAAACAATCAAGCTGATATCGTTGTAGGCGACCGCGGCACCTCCGAGATCACACATTTTAGCCCGTTAAAAAAGCGTTTGCAAAAGCTCGGCAGCGCTGTCGTGCGTCGAATGTCCGGCCTGGATGTAAAAGACGCAGTTTCAGGCTTTCGTGCCTATTCCCGTGAGGCGGCCCTGCGCACCAACGTAGTTTCCAGCTTCAGTTACACGGTAGAGACCCTCATCCAAGCCGGAAACAGCGATCTGTGTGTGGTCTCTGTTCCCGTGGGCACGAACCCGCAGCTGCGCGAGTCGCGACTGGCAAAAAGTATGGGCAGCTTTATCCGTAAACAGGTGTTTACGATGCTGCGGTCTTACGCGATGCATCGGGCCCTACAGTTCTTTACGCTAATAAGCTTTGTTTTGATATGCTTCGGCTTGCTACCAATCGTTCGCTTCCTCGTTCTGTTCATGATGGGCGAGGGACAGGGAAACATTCAATCTCTCGTTCTGGGTGGCGTTCTGATCGTTCTGGGGGTAATCAATTTTGCGGTCGCGCTTCTGGCCGATGCGATTGCAGTTAATCGGCGGCTGCAGGAGCAGACATTGGAAACTATACGCCGTATGGAACTGGCTTCCGCACAGGTCTCACGCAAGCGATCGGACATGGAAGAATGACCGCCTCTCGTATAGCCAAGTCAGTTTATGTTTCAACCCTTCGAGGAGCGGGCAAAATTGCCCGCACTGCCGGGGTCTATAGCGCGCTTCAACGACGCCTTCCGGATCGACGCGCTCATTGGTGGCTGAGCCTTTTTGCCATTCACGATATTGATGCAATGGTTGATCTGGACGTGCCCTGGTGGAGTTATGGCGCCATCGACAAGGTCGACGCTTTTCTCGCCCAGCGAGACACCCCACGCGTTTTTGAATACGGCAGCGGTGCAAGCACAATCTGGGCCGCGCGGCGCGCTCATCATGTCACCAGTGTCGAACATGATGTCGATTGGCATCCTGTAATTTCCAACCGGCTGAGCGCGTTTTCCAACGTTGAATTGAGGCTGATTGAGCCCGATGCCAACTACAATCCAGAATACGGATCAAAAAAACCTGGAAATACTTCGCGCAGCTTCGAAAGTTATGTCACTGCAATCGAAGGCGCAGAAGGTCCATTCGACGTCATCATCATAGACGGACGCGCTCGGGTGGCTTGTTTGAGGCACGCGATAGCACACGTTGCACCTGGTGGCATGATCGTATTTGATAATTCCGGCAGACGGGAATATCGTCGCCCGATTGAAGCGGTGGAGGCACAGGTCAAGACCTACCGGGGGCGCGTTCCCTCACTGCCCTATCCCGATCAAACGACGCTGATCCAACCCACCCCTGTAGCAGAGAAATGACACTACCAATCAAGTTAGGGCGTGGACAGCGCCGCGCGCTACGCGTGATAGGCTGGGCCATTGTTGCCGTGACTTTGTACTATTTTACCGTCGCGGTTGCACAGCACTGGTCCCAAATTGCGGTATGGTCTCCTGGCTGGCAGGCGTGGGCAATCGTATTTGTGGCAATATTTTTTTATGCAACCGCTTTGCTGCTATTGGCCGAGCTTTGGCATGGACTGGTCCAGGGAACGCAAGACCAAACATTTTCACGTGCACTGACGTTTTCAACCTACTCCAAAACGCAGATCGCGAAATATCTACCGGGAAACGTGTTTCAATATTTGGGCCGACATGTCGTTATGGCTGACCATGGAGCAAATCAGGGTGGGTTGGCGCTCGCAAATATTCTTGAAATTTGCACTCTTATTCTGGTCGCGGGGCTTTTCGCTCTAATCGGATTTACATTTGGTGCAGCGCCCCACGCACTAGAATTATCTGAGGTCATTCCTATTCATTGGCTTGTACCGACAGCGATGGTTATTGCCATTTTCCTGATCATACTGATTACAAGAATGCTTGGTGCGCACCCCAACACGCCGTCGCGACAAAGGCTTATCTACGGATCGTTGCTTGCTTCCATCTTCTTCTTAGCCATGGGCTTTACTTTGTTGGTATTGGTTGGATTGGTTTCCGGTGACTATGACCCTGCCATCTTAGTCATTGCCGTGACGTCTTGGCTGTTAGGCTATGTCACTCCTGGCGCGCCTGGAGGGATCGGAATACGTGAGTTTGTTCTGCTCATCTTCTTACAGGCCTATATACCTGAGGCAGAAGCGCTGATTGCAATCGGGTTGTTCCGCGTGGTCACATCACTAGGTGATCTGGCATTTTTTATCGGCGGCGCTTTTCTGTGGCGTATCTCGCCAAGAGTAGAATGATCATTTGTTTGCCAAACTTGTAGCCCGACTGCACCTTTTAAATAGAGTAAACTATTGAGAAGTTGGCAATTTTAGGCTCATTGCGACCATCAAGAAGCGGAGATGCGATTAAATCCGGAAAGCGATAGCTGCGGCTGTTCGTCACTTAAATTCACCGCTGGTTTCTTGCTGTTCTGAACAAAAGCAAAAATACAAAAACCGAACCTATGGAAGTCGTGACAATCCCTACTGGCAACTCCTGTGGCGCCAGCAAAAGCCTGCTGAGAATATCCGAACCGGTCAATAACGCAGCGCCAACAATCGCGGCAGTAGGTACAAGGTGGCTGTGCAAAGGTCCCGCAATTCCGCGGGCTATGTGTGGCACCATTAGGCCAACAAATCCGATCACACCCGCCACTGAGACAAAAACTGCAGTTGCCAAAGCTGCCGTGAAAAACATGCTGAATCTCAATCCCTGAACAGGGACCCCAAGAGTTGCTGCGGTTAAATCCCCCGTAAGCAGCGCGTCCAACCAACGACTGCGATACAGCGAATACGTTAGGATCAGGATCAGCCCAACACAAACAAGGGGAAACGTCTCCCAGCGGGCCAGGCCCAATCCACCTAACATCCAGAAGATCACCGAGTGGGCAGCGCGGTTGTCACCCGCAAATATCAAGTAGTTGGTGATGGCTGAAAACAGGAATGAAACCGCCAATCCAGCCAGGATTAGTTTCTCTGGCGCACTTGTGCGCAAACCGTGAACCAGCGCCAATACAACGCCCGACGCGACGAGCCCTCCGCAGAAGGCGGCGAGCGGCAGTGTCCAAAAACCCAGCACATCTCCGGTTACGGTGATGACAAACACCGCACCTGCGGCGGCCCCCGAAGACAAGCCAAAGAGAAATGGGTCGGCAAGATCGTTGCGAGTCGTGGTTTGTAGGACGACGCCAACGATACCAAGTCCGGCGCCTATCACAGCGGCGAACAATGCACGGGGCAACCTGAGATCAAACACGATCCGGTGCATCGGAGACATCTCGCCGTCGTCGATACCCGTGCCACGCATAATAGCGGTAAATGTCTCAGACACCGGGATCGAGGTGGTTCCGTAAATCGTGGAAACCAGCACAAGGGCGGCCAAAATAGCCGCCCCCAGCAGAAGTGTTAGGCCAAATCGGCCCATATCAGTTGAGGCCCGGATGCATCGCTTGAGCCATTTTCGAGATTGCCTCAATATTTGCGGGGCCAGGTGTCAATTCTTCGTACCGCAAGCCGATCCAACGCTCATTCTTGACGGCATCTGTCTGCGACATCACCGGATGCTCTTGCAGGAATTTGAAGGTATCTGCTGCGCCGTTACCGGTCTGATAATCCAGCAGCACCAGGAATTCGGGGTTAGATGCGGCCACGGCTTCCCAGGAACTACGCCCCCAACTTGTATCCATGTCATGGGTGACATTCTCACCACCCGCCGCAGCGATCATAGCATCGGGAATGGCAAACTTCCCAGCAGTGAACGGTGCATCCGCCGGACCATCCAACAAGAAAACTCGAGGCTTCGGCAGCTCGGTCGTTTGCGCTTCGATCGCGGCCAATTCGTCTTTCCATTCACTCACTAGCGCCTCGGCCTTGTCCTCGACCTGCATAACTTTGCCAAGACGTAGAACATCGTCAAACAGCAGGTCCATGCTGGACTCGGGGCGATCCTTGTCCAAATGCACACAGCTTTCGGTCAGGATCATGGTTTTGATCCCGAAGGGTTCCAATGTGTCTGGTGTCACATCCCCACCCGGTTTCATTCCATAATACCAACCCGCGAAAAACAAATCTGGGTCCGCTGCGACGAGGTTCTCAACAGTGGGGTATTTCGGCGCGAGCTCCGGAATGTCACCCCGCAAGGTATCGAATTCCGGGCTGGTCTTGTACCAGCCGGTGATCCCGGTGAGGCCGACGATCTTGTCCTGTAGCCCCAAAGCAAAAGCCATATCCGTCATGTTCATATCATGCACGACCAACCGTTCCGGCAACGTCTCAAACACAAGGGGTTCGCCGCAATTGTCCACGGTGACTTCCTGCGCTGCAGCGCTGCTTGCAATGGCAGTGACCAAAGCCACGGACCAGATGTGTTTCATCAATATTCTCCTGAGTTTATGTAGAAACAGTGGTTCTTCGGATATCAAGAGCCGGTATCACGCGACCCTCATGGTGAAAGCACAGATAATCCACGCCAAAGGTTTCACGGACCCGTTCAGGCGTCAGAACTTCGGCGACCGTGCCAAATCCGGTCAGGCGCGTGGATTTCATCAAAGCAACATGTGTGGCGAATTCAGGGATCATGACCAAATCGTGCACGATCATTACCACTGTGACCCCAAGATCAGCGACTAGCGACAACATCCGCCCCTTTGCGTCCGGATCCAAATGATTTGTGGGTTCATCGAGAAACAGCAACGAGGGATTTTGTGCCAAGGCGCGAGCAATATGAGCCCGCTGACGCTCACCCCCAGAAAGCTGAGCCATCCGCTTGTCCGCCAACATGCCTAAATGGGTGAGGTCTAATATCCGGTTCAGTTCGCGCGCATGATCTTCGGCCGAGCGATCTGCGCGTATGGGGATCTGACCCAATGCCACATAATCACGCAGTGACAGGCGCCCGTCAGGAAATTCCTGCTGGCTGACAACGGCTATCATGCGGGCGCGTTCTTTTGCGGATAGGTGCTTGAGGCTTTGTCCATTCATACGCACATCCCCCAATGCCAGTGCCTCGGCACCACAGAGTAGATTCAAAAGCGTTGTTTTACCTGCCCCGTTCGGACCAGCGATCGCAAGAATAGCGCCCTCGCCCAAGGCGAACGACACGCCTTGCAACAAGATATCTCCGTTAAGCGCGTAATATTCCAGATTTTCGGCAATCAGAAAGCTTTGCTTGGTCATAGCGCTTCCTCAAACTCAATACGCGGCAGGCGTGAGAGAGTTTTTGTGAACAATGCCCTTGGCCGATCAGTGGCATTTGTCCAACCATCGCCAGTGCGCAGATACTGATGGGCAAATTCAACGATCGCGTCCAAATCTTCATCTGTAGAAATGTCACCAAATAGATATTGTGCTTTGCCACGGGCCTGAAAGCCGATGGTGATTGGCCTTTCACAACCCGCCATACAATTCACAGAGCGGATCACAAATTCCCTCGGCAATCTATGCTTCAACGCCTGGGGTACTTTGTCTGCACTTTCGCCACTTCTGCAGCTCACGCAGACAAGAAGGATATGATCAACACTGTTCGTCATCTCGCCACCGTTTATTGCGCAATTAAAGCTTTTGCAATGTTATTTCGTAACACTTTGATTATTCTGAACACCGCGTTGGGCACCCCGCGTCGGCGGTTAACGTTGTCGACAATGTATTGATCAGCGATTTTCGCATTTCTCACTCCGCTTGTTTCCAAGCGCAGACGGAAGCTGCCAGTCGTGCACACACGTGTAAAACGTGTCATCAATACCTCCTTCCAGGACACCCCGCCCCGGGTTGGTTGAACAAATGATGGCAGGTCTCCTGACTTGCGGGTCCGCGCTTGGCCAACCTTCCCGACCCTTGGGGTCAGTGGCTATTTGGCATAGCTCACCGCTTACAGTTGCGGGGGCAGTTACGGAATTGGCGCCGCGTGGCATTCCTCACCGTATTCCCTTTTCATCCCTCTGACGTATCGTTGGGAACCATCTGCTGCCTGAGTGCCCGAGATCAAGAAATGCGTCAATAACTTTCTGTAAGCTTAAGTCTTCGAAGGTAAGCCAACGCAACGCTAGCGAATACGGCGCCAACCGCGTCCGTTTCGAAGTCGTAGATCAATTGATCCCACCCTACCAATTATTGACCGGTATACTTCATTCTGACGCGAAAACGGCTGTTTGAGATCGAAAGGAATGAGGCAATAAGGCTGCCATAAGTCACTTCATTTGAAAGAAAAACCAAAAAGGGTTAATCTGCGGGCATTTAGAAGGGGTTGGCTGTCAGATATATTTGTAGAGGTTAATTATTGCCTGGGCTTGCTCGGGAAAGGGGGTTCGTTGACACATTATTTGCCAAACACTTCACCTGAAGACGTGGTTGACGATATCATCGACCAGAATTTTGAAGCGATCGCGAAGTGGAAAGGTCGAAGGTTAAGAGCGCAACATGGGCGCAGCCATGGGTGTGTCAAAGCCACTTTCACAATCCGGGACGATCTGCCGGAAAGGTTGCGCCATGGCCTTTTCGAAAAGGCAGCAAGTTATTCTGCAGCAGTTCGCTTTTCCAACGGTGCGCATCTGGACGATCGTAAAACCGATGCCCATGGAATGGCGGTCAAACTATTTGATGTGCCGGGCACCAAACTGATCGACGCCGAGGCACTTTCACAACTCAACATCTCGCAAATCAGCGATGAGTTCGACTTTGTTCTTGTCGATCGGGACACTTTTCCCAGCTACCTTTCCGACGATTATGAACGGCTAAGCAGCCTGATCGCCACGCTGCAAGCCCTCCAGCACGCGGCAAATAAGCGTCGCAGCTGGTCATTGAAGCTGATCGCTCGAGGGTTCGTGGCCCTGTTTCGCGCATTTGCCACACAAAAAGGCAGGCGACATCTTCAGACTGCGAGCGATTTTGCCTCGAACTACATGCAGTCGCCATTCGAGTCGCATTTCTGGTCAACGACGCCCTATCGGCTGGGGGCTGACCTGACAGTACGATACCTCGCCCGCAGCGTTCGACATAAGGTAGCAACCAAACCGGTGGACGAGCATGACGGCATCAGCCTGAAACTCCGTCAGGACGTCGCCAGTGACAGCAATCGATTTGAGTTCTGTATAATCGAACCACCGCGAAACGATAGCGACTTCGATCCGCTCGATAACCGCGTCAGATGGGCCTGCGATCCACAGCCGGACGCACCACTCGACCCGTTTCATCGAACGGTTACACCCATCGCAGATATTATCATCGAAAAAGATGCAGAATTCGATCCGCTCGATGGTGATACCCTGTCATTTTCGCCATGGCGTGTGACCGCCGAGCACAAACCTCTGGGCCCGATCAACGCAATCCGGCTTAAGACTTACCTCAGCCTCGCCCGCGCCCGTTTTCCAAACCGATGATCAATTGGAGCCATTTAGATGCTGAATATTGATGATCTTATCAATCTTGGGTTCAAGATCGCACCACGCACGACAAGCTATATCTCAGCCATGAGGCTTGCGAATGCAGCACGGGTGCACCGGCCACGGCCCTATACATTGGGTGCGGACTATACCAGCTGGCCAGGCGTCTATTCCAACCGCTGGATTGGCCGTCACACAACGCCCGAAGATCCTTCGCCGATCCTGCCATCGGAAAGTGAAGTGGCCGACTTGTTTCGCCGCAGAACTCAGATAGATGGCAGCCCGCTTACCTTGTTGTGCCCGCAAGGCACGACCGTTCTTTTCATCTCGGTCGCGCAATGGTTCACCGACAGCTTTCTGCGGACCTTCGGGCCAACCGGACCGTTTGATCAGACTGATTCAAACCACGAAGTCGATTTATGCCAGATCTACGGATTGAACGATTTTCAAACTGATATGCTGCGCGAAAGAGACCCCGAATCAGGCGAAATGACCCACCGACTGGCGTTTCGGATGGACGACAATGGCGAGATGTGGCCGCCGAAGCTGTTCCAGAAAGATCAATCCGGTGGAGTTAAGCTGGCCCCGCCATTTGATGGCAGTCTCGCCGAGGGTGATAATGCGGCGCGGCCCCTGCATGATCCGTGCAAGCTGCGCAACTCCTTGAAACGCGCACATCCCGAGCTGACGTGCCAACAAGTCGATCAAAGGCTGCTTGATTTTCACGCAACCGGCCTGGACAACGGCAACGGCACGATCGGCTATAGTGCCATCAACACATTGATGATGCGCGCGCACAATACATTTGCCGATCTTCTCTGGCGCGAGAAACGCGGCACTGACGGTTGGGATAAAGAGCGCGTGTTCCAAACCACGCGATGCACTCTGATCGCGCTGCTGATCAAGCTGGTGATTGAGGACTATATCAGCCACGTGGCGAACATGCCTTTTCATCTGCCGGTCGGCGTCAACCGCTGGCAGCGTTGGCATCATTCAAACCAAATCGCGATTGAATTTAACTTGCTGTACCGATGGCATTCAATGATCCCCGAGCGTTTCATCATCGACGGCGCTCAGGTCGAGCCGACTGGATTCCGGTTCAACCCTCGCCTCGTCGAACAAACGGGACTTGAGGAAATGATCCGCTCTCTCTCGCGCCAACCCGCAGCCAGGATATCGCTGCGCAATACACCTGATTTTCTGTTCGAAAGGCCTGCAAAAGGTGTGCCCTCACCGGTCGAAGCAACGATTGCCCTTACACGCAAAGCACGACTTCCCTCGCTGAACGCCTATCGTCATCATTTTAAACGTCGAGTACACTCGAGCATCGCGGATCTTGTGGGGGATCAGCCCTTCGCCGACGAGCTAATCGCCGACCTGAGCAGAATGTATTGCAATGTTGACCGGATCGAGTTGTTTCCGGGCTTGTTCGCCGAGCAGCACAAGGGGACCGTCATTATGGGTGACTTGATGACGTCAATGGTGGGGTATGACGCGATCACGCAACTCATGAACAACCCAATGGTCTCAAAGAACCTGTACTCGGCCAAGACCTTTTCGCAAACGGGTCATCGGCTGCTGCTAAAAACCTCTTCATTTGCGCAGGTCGCTGAATTTGTTGGTCTGAACCTTGCCCCGGATGACTGTGCATTGGGCCGAAGGCGCTAGGCCGAAACCCCGGCATCATTCAGCTTGGCAAGACGTGCAGCAATCTCAGGGTCAACTGGTCGCAGACGGGCCAGATCTTCTAATGCTCGTTTCTCATACAGAGCAGCTCCCTGATCACGGGCCACCTGTATCGCCGTTCGGCACGCGGCCTCGGCCTCATCAGAAGCGTCTTCCTGCTTTGCCAGCAGCGCAGCTCTGATCCGGTTTAGCTCGGCTTCGTAATTCCGCTCTCCGGTTTGATCCGCAAATCTTAAACCAGCATCAACTGCTTCCAGACCTTGTGGGATTTGACCAAGCGCGAGAAAGCCACGCGCAAGTTCAGTATGGACAAGAACACCTGCCGCCTTGGCTCCAGTTGCATGCATTTTTTCCCAGGCCGATTGCAGCAAGGCGACGCCCTTTGCCGGTTCGCCCGTACGTATCGACGCACCCGCGAGATGCGCGGTTGCAACCGCGTTGTAATATGGGCCAACACTGTCTCGCACGATCTTTGCAAAAGTCTTTGCCATATGCGGATAATCCGGATGATCGGTCTGCATGTAGATCTCGGTCTGCCAATGCATCGCGTTTGCCACCGTCAGCGACTGCCCCAATGCCCCTGCAGCATCAACCGCACTTTTGGCGCGAGCCAAAGCACGTTCAGTATTCCCCAGGAAACTGTCGACCAAGGCAGCCATGCTCTCGATCTGTAACATCGCCGCGACATCCGGATCGTTTCCTGCCTCAACAGCGTGTGCTTCGGCGTGCAAAGCTGCTTTTTCCAGCGCAGTCGCCGCAGCTATGAACTGTCCACGCGGTGCAAGCGCTGATCCACGTATGTAATTGCCGACCATGCACGTATGGTGATCATCATGGGCATCGATCATCGCCTGTCCCCAATGCTCGGCCTTGCGATAATCCCCTTTGACCATCGCAGCGGTAAAGAGACCCCTACCGGCGCGCACCAAAGTGCGGCGATCTCCGAGTTTCTTGGAAAGCTCAAAGCTACGGTCGAACGCTGAAATTGCAGAATCCGCACCATATCCGATCCGGACGCGTTCGGCGGCTGCAAGTAGAAACTGCAAGGAAAGTTCTGCCTCTTCACGATGTTCGGCAGGCAGTTTCTGCAGCAATCGCAATCCGTTTCTAACTTGCTGCGCACCTTCTTGATTGGCATGGCGACGCAGGTTTATGCGAGCGGCTTCGATCCAGGCAGCCACGGCTTTGTCGGGCGCACCTGCCAACTCCCAGTGACGTGCAATCTGTTCCGGTTTGCGGGCCGCCTCAGGCTGTGCGTTCAGTGCTTCGGCTGCGCGTCGATGTAAATGCGCCCGCCGATCTCGTACGAGGCTTTGATAGGCCGCTTCGCGGACAAGTTCGTGCCTGAACCGCCAGGCCCCGCTCGCATTTTTCCCTGTACCGGGTAAGTGTTGCAGTAAACCTGTTGATGCTAACTGGCGTATTGCCTCATCAGCTTCGGCTTCTGAGATGCCGCTGATATGCGCCATCATAGGTACGCCAAATGTACTACCTATGACTGCCGCCTCGACAGCTGTACGGCGAAATTCACCCACTTCGTCTATTTGCTGCGCCAATAGGTCGTGAAGTGTCGCGGGAATGACCCCCAGTCCACGTTGGGGTGAAGCTGCCATAGCAGTCGCGCATTCTTTGATGAAAAGAGGAATGCCGTTCCCACGGGTCACGATCTGCGCCATGGTTTCATCACTAAGCTGCGCATTTGATGCGGCACCGGCCAAAACCGCAGCGGTGTCATCATCCAGCGGTGATAGTGCAGTTATCTGCAGCGAAGGGATGCTTTCTTCCATAGCCCGCGTGACAGGATTTCGCCCGGCCAACAATAGCAGAACAGGTAATTTGCTAAGATGCTCTGCCACAGCTTGAAGAACCGAAAGGGTCGACGGATCTGCCCATTGCAAATCCTCGACCACGACAAGCACCGGCCCTTCGCGGCTTAACCCTTCAAAGACACGACGGAATATCGTAACGATTTCGGCGCGCAGCGCCTCTTCGCTGGCGGGTCCATGATCGCCGGGTCCTGGCGCGAGAACAAAAAACAAGGTGCCCAATTGGCCGTCATCCAGAATATAGCCCAGATGTTCCGTCATTCGGTTTCGTCGGATCGCGATGTCGTCGCTGTCGAGAATTCCGCACCAGCGTTCAATTTGTGAGATGAATGGAAAAAAGGGTGAGCTCACATGAAAAGGACTGCAATGATACGTCACCCAGGCCTGGGGGCCCACCGACGTACGCAGATCCCGGATCAAGTGGGATTTTCCAATTCCTGCTTCACCCTGCAGATAAATTACCCTTCCTTTGCCGGTTTTCACGTCAGACCAAGCCGCATGAAGTTGCGCTCTCTCAGTGTCCCGCCCGATCAAAGGTATCCGGTCTTTATCCAATACCTGAATTCGGGTCTCACCTGCCAAGCGATACACTGGAACGGGCCGATCAAATCCTGCAAGGCTCTTTGCACCCAGGCCATCGAACTCAAGCTGCTCGCCCCCCAGTGCGCGGGTCGCAGCGGATATCAGCGTCCCACCGGGTTCAGCAAGGGCCTGTAACCGCGCAGCAAGATTCAGCGTAGATCCAAAGATCGCATCCGGCTGGATGTTGCTCCCGAGTGCAATATCCCCGACCAGCACGACGCCAGAAGCGATTCCGATGCGGCACTTCAATTCGGTCGGGCCAGACAACTCGGCCAGATCAGAATGTATGCGCAAAGCCGAGCGCATGGCCCTTTCGGCATTGTTTTCACAGGAAGAAGGCCACCCAAAGACCACCAAAACTCCGTCACCGACGATCTGAAGCACGCTGCCTCCAAAGGCATTGGTGGCATGTTCGACCAATTTCTGATAGCGCAGCGTGGTCGATAGCAAATCCTCGGGATCAAGGGTCTGGGCAAGAACAGTTGATCCGACAAGATCCACCATCATGACTGTGAGATGGCGATGCTCCATCGCGCCAAGATCAGTATCAGGACCAGCCGGGTGTAGTACCATCAGCTCACACCGTTTTCAGACATCGCATGACTATGCGAATGTTTGCTCACAATTGAACTAATACTGAACAATGAGAACATGCCCCCCTCGCAAAGCCTCATATAAACCTGCACTCGCCATCGCAGTCTGGCGACATGTAAGCTGCGATCACAGCCTATATGATGCAAGGCTATCTGGCTATGTCCAGCGTTACTCAGGTGCAGACTGCCTTCCCGTGCGAAACTTCATTGGTCCAATTTCACCAATCACTACACAAAAATTGCCCTAAACTCCCGTGGTCTGGTCAAACAAATCGGGGGTGGTAGTGTTTCCTCAAAATTAGGCATCTACCATTCTGGAAGAATTGATGCGATTGCAGCATTGAAAACCTCAATGGCGGTATTGTGAGACGCGGCGTGCACCGTCGTTTAACGCAGGTGGGACGATAAGAATGACAATTGATAAGCTACTTCCGGTCGGGCTGGATTCTGAAACAGGTTTTTGGCTGGACACGCCAGAGCACCAGAACTGGTTGATGGAACAGGCTCGTCATCAGCTTGAATTTTTCAGTGCAAGCTGCCGAAATGGGCCTGGTTTCTTTCTGCTTGATCATGACGGCACCCCCCTGCCTGGCGAGGTGCAGGAACTGCACACGACCACCAGAAAGATCCATTCTTATGCCTTGGGGCATCTCTTCGGATTTAAGGGTGCTGAAAAGATAGTTGACCACGGTATGGCATATCTTGAGCGCTATCACCGAGACGCGGAATTTGGTGGATTTTTCTGGGCGCTGGAAGGTGACCGCGTCGTTGATGATCGCAAACTGGCTTACGGGCACGTCTTTGTTCTTCTTGCGGCGGCGAGCGCAAAGCAGGCAGGTCATCCGGGCGCGGACAGGCTCATGACTTACGCTCGAAAGGTTCTGGATACACATTTTTGGGACGAAGAAGCGGGACTGTTTTGCGACGAATGGAACAGAGATTGGACGCCGTTCTCCGACTATCGCGGGATGAATGCAAATATGCATGGTGTCGAAGCCCTGCTTGCCGCGTTTGAAGCAACGGGGGACAAGGTGTATCTATCCCGTGCAGGCAGCATTCTGGATTTCTTTGTCGGCAAAGTCGCACCCAAAGAAAACTGGCGATTGCCAGAACACTACACGAGCGACTGGCAGATTGATCGCGCATATGCGGGCAATCCGATGTTTAGGCCAGCCGGTACAACTCCGGGACATTCGTTTGAATTGGGACGATTGCAACTGCAATATTGGGATCTGTCGGGTCGCCCGAACACCGACGCACCGCATTCTGCGCGTCAGTTGATTGAACAGGCCCTGCGTGATGCCTGGCTTCCCGGCGGAGGCATCGCTTATACGTTGGACTTTGATGGACAAGTTTCAAACGAGAACCGGTTCTGGTGGCCTGTAACCGAAGCGATCAGTGCCGTCGCTGCATTGATCAGAATTGACAGAAAAGCAGAAGATGAGCGCTGGTACAGAACTCTCTGGGGTTATGCGAATGAACGATTTGTGGATCATCAGAATGGCGGTTGGTTTCCGGCTGTGGACGAAAACGGCAAGGTCGTAACATCCATCTTTAACGGGAAACCAGACATCTATCATTCACTACAGGCCTGCCTGTTTCCGCGTTCAGGTCGCCTATCGAGAATGCTGCCGTTTTTACCTGCCAATCCCTGTCATTCAAAAGCGTGCAGAAGCCCTTCAATTGAAGAATCGGGGGAAATCTGGTAGTGTAGCCATATTCAACATCATCTGACGACCTGCCAATTCGGATACGTTTCCAAACGAACGGATAGGAGAGATGAATGGCAAATCAAGCTAGCAAAAAGCACAGTACCCGCAAAGGAAATGTCGAGGTTCGACCGCAACCGTCTGCCCATTCCGCTTTAGGTGAAAGGGCACAAGCATCGGGCCTGATGACACCCCAAACTCTTAGTGAACGTGACGAGAAGGTTTCAAAGGTTCGCCGGAAGGGTGGTCCGCCATTAGAGGAAGACAACTCTGCCAGTTCTGCAAGCGAGGCAGACCCAACAGAATTGGATTACTGACACATTTTGACATTACTATTACGGAGGCTGCCATGCCCTCGACCCATCAGCCAAGGATATTCAACACAGTAAATCTAACAGATTTTGATACAAACGGGCAAACGTCGACAGTCGGCGAGCCCACGGTCTCAAACAACGGAAATCAGATACTGGCCACTGGAAACTGGTACGCCAGCCGGTCTTTGGATGGTGGCCAAAGCTGGTCGCATATGAGCCCTTTCACCTTGTTTCCGCCAGCAGATGGCGGTTTTTGCTGCGATCAGACCACCATCTACGACCCAAGCCGGGATTTATTGATCTGGCTGCTTCAATATATCGAACAGAACGGGACCAACACATTACGTGTTGCGGTCAAGCAAGGCCGCACACTTGGAAATGACAACTGGAACCTCTGGGATTTCACACCGGCGGGAATTGACCCATCGTGGAACGGCGAATGGTTTGACTACAACCATGTCTCTCTTTCAGAAAACTACCTGTATGCGGGAACCAACGTGTTCTCGGCCAGCAGCAACCTTTTTAGGAGGTGCGTCATATTGCGAATATCGCTGGACGAACTTGCAGCTGCCGCTGGATTATCTTTTGACATATTCGAAACGCAGCACAATTTCTCACTACGTTGTGTTCAGGGCGCGCGCGGTTCGATGTACTTCGCCAGCCACAATTCGAACTCGCAAATCCGCGTGTTCAGGTGGCCAGAGAACTCACCGGACGTTGATGAATTCGACATCGATGTCACCCCGTGGTTTGCGGGCAGCTATTCCGCGCCTACGGTTGGAGGCGGCGACTGGATGTCCAGGACCGATCCACGCATAATGACCGGTTGGTTAGGGCGAGGCGCGCTGGGGTTCATGTGGACAGCCAACCAACAAGCCAACAGGCCAAACCCATTTGTCCGGACCGTTCGCATCGACGAAGCCACAATGTCCCTGATCGACGAGCCTGACATCTGGAATGATCAGATCGCGTTTTCCTACCCCTCGACAGCCGTAAATCGGTTCGGCGACGTCGGGCTGTCGATTTTCGCCGGTGGGGGCAATCTGCATCCAAGTCATGTCATTGGTACCTATGACGATATAGATGGAGTTTGGCGCTTGTCCCTCGCGCGGCAAGGAACGCATACGCCGTCCTTGGGCAAATGGGGAGACTACACGAACTGTGCCGAGATTGCAGATGACGGATTTACCTGGCTTGCCGCTGGCTACACGCTGCAAGGTGGGAGCACGCAAAGCGACATCGAACCAACAATGACTTGGTTCTCACAGCAGCGCTATGACGCGCCTCGACGTCATCCTCCTGCAATAGTCTAACCAACTAGATTAGTTTCAAAAGATTGGATCATACCATGCATACAGCGATGAAATCACAAGGAATAAAGTCTTTTTTGCGCCAAGAAGGACCGTGGTTGTTGAGTGCATTCGTCATAGCCGACTTATTTTATAAATGGGGCTCATTTGCATTGGAATGTGTTGGCTTTTTACTGACATGGTACGCCCTAAGCTGGATCTCGAGCCTGCTTGTGCGGGTCTTCACGGGTGAAAACTCCGCTCTCGGCGATTAAACTTACCGAACTCCTACACACAGACTTCTCGGGATCAGCTTGGGCTTCATTTCAAACAAGCCTTCACGTACCCTGCAACTCAGTCACGACGTTGGATAACAGCTCAATTCCTTGCGGGATTAACCCCGGTTGGATTGATGAGACACCAACTCGGAAATGATGCTTCCCTTCCGCTGCCTTCGAGAAACACGGTCCAATCGGCTCTACGATTACGCCCCGTCTGAGTGCTGCATCACAAATTGTCTTAGCCTCGAGTTTTTCATCGGGATCGGCTAGAACGAAAACAGTACCACCGAATTCACCTGCTCTCAGAAAGCTGGGTAATCGCTCACGAATCATCGAGTCTGCCAAATGCCAGCGTTGTTCATAGTTCTGCCGCACCCGGCGTAGTAAACCGTCGTAATATCCTAACCTGATGAACGCGGCGGCAGTATGTTGCAGTATCATGGGTGGGTGGCGCATCATCATGCCCCGGCAATCTCGCGCTGCATCGATAAACTCAGGCGCGGCTGCCAGATACCCCAGTCGCAAACCTGGCGAGAGCCCCTTGGACAAGCTGCCCAGATAGATCAGGCGGTCGGTATCATCCAGGCTCCGCAGCGGCAGAAGCGGTGAATGACGATAGTCCACGTCGCATTCGTAGTCATCTTCGACGATGTAAAAGTCATAATCTTCAGCAGCTTGCAACAGTGCGCGCCGACGACGTTCAGACAACGTGACTGTGGTTGGGTGTTGACGGTTCGGCGTGATGAACACCAGATCCGCACCGCGCAGGCGCTCGTCAACAATGAGACCTTCCTCATCCACGGGTTGAAAGCTTACCTTACCGAAATTGGCCTGAAGAATCTTGCGAGCATCCGGATAACCCGGATCTTCCATTACCGCAGTACGTTCACGCCCGCCAAAGAGCAGGCTGGTAATAAAAAGCCCATTCTGTGAACCCAATGTAATCAGTATCGATTCACTGGGCTCGAAAATTCCCCGCCGTGGCAAAATGCGTTGCCTGACCTGTTCGACAAGCTCTAGGCTGTCATCATAAAGTCCATCTGCAGACCAGATCTTGAGGTCTTTTCGGTTCATTGCCAGCCGGGTGCACTCACGCCAATCCGCAACTGGAAACACACCATCATCGATCTGATTACACACAAAAGGATAGGCATATTTATACCAGTCTATTGGGCGCGGGATTGTCTCAATCTCTTCAGTACGGCGCAGTTTGTTCAGTTTGTGGCTAATTGATGTAGCGGGCCTGGTATTCGACCGGCCAATCGCATCACTGTCCGTTCGTATCCCGCGGTCAGAACACACAAAATAGCCAGACCGAGGCCGTGCCTCGATCAGTTGTTCTTCCTCAAGCTTACGATAGGCTGCGACAACCGTATTAATAGAAACATCTAAATCCCGCGCCAGCACGCGGCACGAGGCAAGTTTCAGCCCGGAAGGCATCAATCCTTCAAATATGAGTCGCGATATCTGCGAGACGATCTGGTCGCGCAATCCGCTGGACTGAGATTTATCAATACTCAATCGTTGTGTCATATCCTACAGGGCCCCAGTCAACGTTTCCGCCGCGCGACTTGCAAACTGTATCCTTGTTTTCAAGTGTTCCTTGCGAAAGGCAAAAGGCAAGTTATGCCCATTCGTCTCTCCGGAATTGCAGTCGGAAACAGGTGATCTGATTACGAGTCGATTGATGATAACTCAAAAAGAAACTTCCACCAACTTCATGTAATAAAAGCGCTTCTACCAAAACGTAACTTCAATAAGTGTCCGGTAGGTGGGTATGTTCACCCGCCATCAGTATGCGGTCAGATACAAATTATGGCGATCATCGAACGCCTCGCGCGATACAATCTGTACCCATTATTACAAGCAACTGTATCTTTCTCAGCGGTACTCCATCGCGTTTGCTGTAGCGATCCGGAAGGCTCCACACTGAAACTGGGAGTAGTTCGGATCGTTCGATGCGATAAGGGAGGGAGACCGTTCGCATGGTTTTGCATGAGTGGAATACGCGTCAACACTCTGAGATGAGCTTCAGCCAACGACTGTATGGTATACGTCTGAGTTAGTTACCTTTGAACTTTGCCGCCAGAGACAGAGAACATCGAAGTTACACTCGGAATTTTTGAGGGAGAACCATATCCATGAAAAACACAGTGAGGTCGGAATGCTGATGCGCGGATTGGAAAAACTGACAAGCGCAATCTCAGAGGTCATGGGCCGTATCGGTTGGTTCCTGATCCTGTATTGCATGGCATTTGGTGTGTCGGACGTGTTCATGCGCTACGTACTCAACGCACCTTCACAGTGGATTGGAACCACTTTGCAGGCAGCAATGGTATTGTTGGCCTGTACCGGAGGTGTTTACGCGCTGCAGCATGACAGCTTTGTCAAACTTGACCTGTTCTACGCAAATGCAAGCAAGCGATCAAAAGCGATCTTGGACGTCCTGACGGCGCCGATCGCTATTCTGTTTCTGGTCGCCTTGATCTGGAAGGGATACGAGGCCGCGTCATTGTCATTGATGCTCAACCAGAAAACTCCGACATCTATCCCGATCCCGATCTATCCAATCAAGTTTGCCATTCCGCTTAGCGGTGTAATGGTACTTTTGGTGGTCTTGAAACACTTGCTCCGCGATCTGCAAACGATCTTCGGGCGGGGCTAAGGCCGTTTGCCCGGATACACATAATTTCACGAAAACAAACTGATCCACTAACGAGGAGGAACTAACATGAAACCAAACAGGTTTATGCACACCACGATGTGGGCGGGCGCCTTTGCGGTGACCGCAAGCATAGCCGTCGCTCAGGACGGGCCGCCGGATGAAGTCACTGAATGGACTTTCCAGCCTGCATTTGACCAGACCGATGCTGGCTGGGACAACGGCCTGATCCCTTGGGTTGAAGCTGTTGAAAAAGCGACCGAAGGCACTGTTAAAATCCGCGTTGAGCCCGCCGGAGCACTGGTCAGTGGTGCAGAGGCCTTTGGCGCCGCCGCAGCTGGTTTGACCGACGGCTATGCCGGATGGGGCTCTGTCTATGGTGGCGATATGCCCGAAGGCATGCTGGCGTTTGGTATGGCTATGGGCGCCAACAACACCGAAGAAGCCTGGGAAGTGATGTGGGGCAACCCTGATTATCGCGTAGGCGACATCGTTCAGGAAGCGGCGCATGCCCGTAACCTGCATTGGGCTGGTTGGACCAACCAGGGCCCGAACGCGATGTTCACCAAGTTCCGCGTCGAAAAGATGGAAGATCTGGAAGGGCACAAAATGCGTGCCGGTGGCCCTCAGGCCATCTTCCACTCGACCATGGGCGGTGCGCCAGTCTCGATGAATGGTGGCGAAATCTATACGGCCATCAAACTGGGCACGATCGAAGGCACATACTGGGACACTGGCGGCATCGACGACATGTCGTTCCACGAAGTGATCGATTATGCGATCATGCCCGGCTGGAACCCTGCCCAGCATCAGGAAATCTTTATCAACCTGCAAAGCTGGAATGCCCTGACCGACTGGCAGCGCGAAAAGATCGATGGCGTCTTTGAAGAAACCTACTTCGAAACCAGCCGCATGCATGCGGAAGGCGTGGAAGAAGCGCTGCAGATCCTGCGTGATGCCGGTGGTGAAGTGATCGAGCTGAGCGACGAAGAAGTTGCTCGTATGCGCGAAAAGTCAATTGCCGAGGTGTGGCCGCAGGTTGCAGCTGCTTCGGATGGCAACGCCAAAGGCGTCGAAATCTTCAAGAAGTTCTTGGAAGACAAGGCAAACGCGCAATAATCCCGCGCCGCGTGAAAGCTCACGCATTGCTTAAAACGCTTCTGCTGGCCCGACTGTTGGGCCAGCAGATTAGATAGGCGCATGTCAGCGTTCGAAAGACTGCCGGCAAGCAACCTGACATAGACCGCGCGAACGGCCACTAGGTAAGGAAACTAAGGATCATGAGCCTCGAACTAATTACAGCGCTGTATTTCTTAATACTGTTTGGGATCCTTTTTATGGGCCTGCCGGTTGCGTTCGGTTTGGGTGGAACGGCAGTGCTGTTTGCCTTGGTTTTTGAACCCCGCGCGCTGCTTTCGGTACCAAGTGCCTTCTATTCAACACCTTGGAACTCGGTTTTGGTCACAGTTCCCCTATTCCTGTTTATGGGTTCACTAATAAGATTTTCTGGGATAGCCGAGACGGCCTATGATGCCGTGTACAAACTGATTGGCCATATTCACGGCGGTCTCGCCATGGGTACGGTACAGGTTTGTACGGTGTTTGCTGCCATCACCGGCATCACACCTCCGGCAACGACCACAATGGGTCAAATCGCTTACCCGTCAATGATGCGCTATAAATATGATCGCCGTATCGCGATTGGCTGTATCGCGGCTGGCGGTGCGTTGGGCGCACTGATCCCTCCCAGCGTTCCCTTCATCTTTTATGGTTTGCTGGCCAAGGTTTCGATCGGTGATCTGTTCATGGCAGGCCTCTTGCCGGGCCTGATGCTGGCGACATTCTATACGATCTATATCGGCGTACGCTGCAAAATTCAGCCTGAACTAGGCCCCGCGCTGCCTGCAGATCAGAAATTCACCCGCGCCGAAAAACTGACCGCAGTTCTCAGCATCTGGCCATTTGCACTACTGATCATCATCGTTCTGGGTGTCATCTGGGGCGGTATCGCAACCCCTGCCGAAGCAGCGGCATTTGGTGCGGCGGGTGCATTTGTCATCAACCTGATCTACGGAAAGCTGACCTGGGAAGTTTTGAAGGAATCGCTGGTTTCCACTTTAAAACTCAGCGGCATGGGCCTGTGGATCCTGATCGGTGCAACTGTCTATCTGAATGTGTTCAATACTCTGGGCAGCCAGGATTTGTTGACCAACCTGGTACTTTCCATGCCGGGCGGCAGCACAGGCATCCTGCTGATGATGATGCTGATCATCCTCGTTCTGGGTATGGTGATGGACGATTGGGCTATCATCATGCTGTGTACCCCGCTGTTCATTCCAATCATTGACGAGTTGGGAATCGACAAGCTGTGGTTTGGCGCACTGTTCATCGTGAACATCCAGATCGCCTATCTGACACCTCCGTTTGGTTTCGTGCTGTTCTGGATCAAAGGGGTGCTACCCAAAGATGTCAGCATGGGCGACGTCTACAACTCGGTTGGCCCGTTTGTTGTGCTGCAGTTTGTTGGTCTGACACTAATCTTCATCTTCCCGCAGATCGCAACCTGGCTGCCAAGCATCCTGAAATAACCCGGAGGTTCCGATGTATAACCATATCCTCGTTCCAGTCGCACCCGATCACATCAACGACTGCTCCTTGTCTCTGGATGCTGCAAGCCGTCTGCTGGCAGACGGAGGAACCGTATCGGTGCTATCGGTTCTCGAAGAACTTCCTTCGTATATCGGCTCGTACTTTCCTGCGGAACAGGTTCAGAAAAGCGTTTCAGAGTTTGAAGAAAGACTGGGCACAGCCGTGGAGGCTTCGAACATCAGTACGCATGTCGTGACTGGGCATCCCACAAATTCGATCCTCGATTGGGCTGAAAAGCACAAAGCGGATTGCATCATCGTGGCGTCGCATCAACCGGGTCTTTCGGACTATCTGATCGGCTCAACGGCTGCACGTGTTGTCCGGCATGCCCAATGCAGTGTTGTTGTGCTTCGTGGAAAATAGAACTGAAGACCAATAACCTGCCGCTTCTGCAGATTAACGATGGCTGGCCTATTTGGCCAGCCATTCCTTTTCAGAAGCCTTGCATCAGCATATCGACAGCAACGGTAATTTTTTCAAACTCGTCAACGAGATTCCCTACTGGCGATTTGAGTACCCCTGTCGGAACAGCCGCCATAAACTGGGTCACCATGACAACCGGCTCATCCATGATCATGAACTCTGGGTTAAGACGAGTTGCAGGTTTCGGCGCGTGCGGTTTCGGCAATAGGGGTACGACCACACGTGTGTTCAGATCGCTCAGAAGATCTGATTGGACATCCATCAAGAAGCCATCGCCAGAGGGGTTCGGAAACACATCGTATTTTGGCATCAGAACTGACGAAACCGCTCCAGAGGTAGTCCATGCTTTTCAACATAAGAGTTGGAGCTTTGCAGAGCTTCGGCGTTCTCCGCTTGCCATTGCTCTGCCTTGGCTGCCGCCACGGCTGCACGAACCCCCTCCTCCGCGGCCCGCGAAAGGTTCACTTTCAGTTTTCGAGCCTCGGTAAGCAAAGCGGGATCGAGCGACAGATTGGTCGGTTTCCGTGCTTGGACATTCATATAACCAACCTCCTCATAAGCAAATTTAACACCATATATTATGCGCGTCAAATTTGCGTATAAAAGCGCGCATCAATTTCAACATCAAACTGAGCGATTAGTCGGCAAAAATCGACCTGCTGCAGGCTTGAAGCTCAGGATTTTGGTTGTATTTGCGCTCGTGTCACCCTAATCACAGCCCTACCTCGGGGTGCGCGCGATACTGCGCTGAGATGTCCACTGGCAAACCCGTTGAACCTGAACCGGCTAGAACCGGCGGAGGGAAAGGTACAGGTTTTGTCCATCCTTACCCTCTCGCCGCATTGGAGGATGATATGAAACATCTGGCAATTGCTGCGGGAATACTGACTGCAACATCGGCTGTTGCAGCCGACAAACCACAGTTGACCGTTTATACATATGACAGCTTCGTCTCGGACTGGGGCCCTGGCCCGAAAGTCGAAGAAGCATTTGAGGCAGTTTGTGACTGTGACCTTAATCTTGTGGGTGTCGAAGACGGTGCCGCGCTGTTGTCACGCATCCGTCTTGAGGGTGAGAACACCGATGCAGATGTTGTGCTGGGGCTAGATACCAATCTGATCGCCGCCGCCAAGGAAACCGGCTTGTTTGCCCCTCATTCGGTAACCGCTGATTACGCGCTGCCAATCCAATGGACAGACGATACTTTCGTTCCTTTTGATTGGGGTTACTTTGCCTTTGTTCACAACGCTGATGCGTCAGCGCCCGCCAATTTTCGGGAACTGGCGGACAGCGAGGCTAAAATCATCATTCAAGACCCACGCTCATCTACCCCGGGTCTGGGCCTGCTATTGTGGGTCAAGTCGGCTTATGGTGATGAAGCCCCGGCAATCTGGGCCGACCTTTCCGACAACATCGTGACAGTGACCAAAGGCTGGTCCGAAGCTTATGGGCTGTTTCTCGATGGCGAGGCTGACATGGTGTTGAGCTACACAACATCTCCTGCCTATCATCTGATTGCCGAGGAAGATGCCAGCAAAGCAGCTGCAGCCTTTGACGAAGGCCATTATATGCAGATCGAAGTTGCGGCAAAATTGGCTGGCTCGGATCATTCAGAATTGGCCGACCAGTTTTTGGATTTCATGGTTTCCGACGCGTTCCAGCAGATCATCCCGACAACCAACTGGATGTATCCAGCCGTCACCCCGTCCTCGGGGCTGCCCGAAGGTTTTGACACTCTGGTCGTTCCTCAGAAATCTCTGATTATTGATCCCAGCGAGGCTGCAACCAAAAGAGATGAGGCATTGACGGAATGGCTGGGCGCACTCAGCCAGTAAGCTCATGGCCAGGTGTCTGCGCGGCGGTCCTTGTCGCCGCACTGATATTGGGAACTTTGGCCACCGTTGGCTTACGTGCCGAAACCAGCGGCGGATTCGATCCCTCTGATTGGGCGGCGCTGCGCTTTACGCTTTTGCAAGCAACGCTCTCTGCAGCGTTCAGTTCTATTTTGGCCATCCCAGTGGCACGCGCATTGGCGCGGCGGCGGTTTCGTGGACGACGGGTATTGATAGCGCTCTTGGGGGCGCCATTCATCCTCCCGGTGATCGTCGCGATATTGGGACTGCTACAGGTATTTGGCCGCTCTGGATGGATCTCGGATGTTTTGGGCGTATTTGGCCTTACCCCAATCCAAATTTACGGGTTGCATGGTGTCGTTCTGGCCCACGTGTTCTTCAATCTCCCTCTTGCAACGCGGTTGATTTTGCAAGGATGGCAGGAGGTTCCAGCAGAACGATTTCGTCTTGCCGCACAGCTTGGATGCGATGGGATAGCAATGTTTCGATTGATCGAATTGCCCATGCTGCGGCGCGTTTTGCCCGGCGTGCTGGCCGTTATCTTTGCCATCTGCCTGACCAGTTTTGCCGTTGCTCTAACATTAGGCGGCGGCCCACGCGCGACCACGATCGAACTCGCGATTTATCAGGCGTTTACATATGATTTCGACCTTGGCCGTGCAGCGCTGCTATCCGCGTTGCAACTGGCCCTGACCGCGGCTGCCGCACTGGCGGCCCTGAAGTTTTCGAGGGGGGACGGCTTTGGGGCGGGCCTCAACCGTGCAATCCGCCGTTGGGATGGTGGAACGCCTTTGTTGGACGCGTTTTGGATAATCGCCGCAGCAACATTCCTACTTTTGCCATTGGCATCTGTGGTGATTTCAGGCGCGTTGGGATTGTTCGAACTACCCACCCTAGTGTTTCGCGCAGCCGCAACTTCGATCCTCGTGGCCACCATCAGCACCATGCTTTTGTTGTTGCTCGCGGTGCCTATGGCTGTTTCTGCGGCGACCGGAAGGTACGGCATCGTTGAACTGTGCGGCATTCTCGGCCTCGCTGCATCACCACTGGTTATCGGCACCGGTCTGTTTATTCTGATCCGCCCTGTCGCCAATCCAGCTATGCTGGCCCTTCCCGTCACTGCACTGGTTAACGCCGTGATGGCCTTGCCTTTCGCGCTTCGAATACTCGTGCCCGCTGCGCGCGACACGGTAGTACGGCACAGACGTTTGGCCCTGTCTTTGGATATGAACAAACGCACATTTTTCACCCGCATCATAGTGATGCGTCTTCGCCCTCAAATCGGTTTTGCTGCAGGCTTGGCTGCTGCCCTGTCGATGGGTGACCTTGGCGTAATCGCATTGTTCGCTGATGCGCAGATCGCAACCCTTCCATTGCAGATTTATCGCCTTATGGGGGCCTACCAAATGCAAGGGGCTGCGGGCGGAGCGTTGTTGCTGCTTCTGCTTTCGATGGGTGTGTTTTGGATACTGGATCGCGGAGGGCGTTGGCATGCTGAAGCTTGATGAATGCATTATCTCGAACGGCAGCTTTCTGCTGAATGCCGATTTCGAAATCGAAACTGGAGCCAAGGTCGCGGTCATTGGCCCATCTGGCGCGGGGAAATCTACGTTGCTGGAAACCATTGCCGGATTTCGGGATTTGAAGGCCGGGCAGATGCACTGGAATGACCAAAGTCTGACCACACTGTCTCCGGGAAAAAGACCGTTTGCGATGCTGTTTCAGGACGGAAATTTGTTCCCGCATCTGACCGCGGCCCAAAATGTTGGCTTGGGCATCCGCCCGAATGGGCGCTTGTCAGATGAAGAAAAGGAAATGGTAAGGACGGCCTTGCATCGCGTTGGCCTACCGGAAATGGGAACCAGAAAACCTGCCGAATTGTCCGGAGGACAACAGAGCCGGGTCGCGTTAGCTAGAATATTAGTTCAAAAGCGAGATGTCTTGTTGCTGGACGAACCCTTTGCGGCCCTTGGTCCTGCGCTAAAGGCCGAGATGTTAGATCTGGTGGCGGATCTGGTGGCTGAGACCGGAACAACGCTGCTTATGGTCAGTCATGATCCTCAGGATGCGCTTCGGATAACCGAGCAAACGGTATTTATTACGGACCAGGTTGCACACGCACCTGTTGCAACCAAGCAGCTATTTGAAAATCCACCTCCAGCGCTGCGTGATTATCTGGGGTAGGCAAATTCATCGAGACAACCCTCAAGTAGATCTCGCACCTGCACATCCAGACCGGGCGCCTCTGACCCGCGCGGACCGGCAATGTTCAAGACTTCAACCGGATTTGTGCGCAACCAATCCCGCAGTTTTTGTTGGCAAAACTCCGTTCCCTGCCTGACATCGAGCACCAGGTAAGGCTTTCCGGCCTCCCTTGCAAAAACAACTGTTTGTTGCGTGCCAGGACTGTCTGAACCATTCACAACTATCAGCGTTGCATCGCTGGACTGAACGTTCAGCTTTGTCCGCTCGATCACTTCCGGTGAATGGGTCTCGACCAATCCAGCGTACTCAACAGGGATCAGACCGGCCTCGTTCGTTCTGCCTTTTGGGACCCAACCACCATAAAGGATTTGGTGCTTTCGTGCGAAACCCAGGGCAGCCAAATCAACGCCCGTTTGCCCACCCGCCACGATTTTGGAAACAGACATTCATTTCTGCCCTTTAGTTACGGTCTGATTATTCCGGTTCGGAACGGATCGCCCTCAGCAAAGATCAATGTGCTTTCAGCCATCACGTATGCTTGCCCGGTTAAACTTGGAACAACACCCCCAACCTGCCCGGGTTCATAGAACAACCGGTAGCTACTTCCGATCACACTCTCCTGCACAATCTCTTCTCCGGCTCGCAGCTGCCCACTGGCCGCCAGACAAGCCAAACGCGCCGAACTGCCAGTGCCGCAGGGTGAGCGGTCATAATCGTTATCAGGGCATAGAACAAAGTTTCGGCTGTGGACCCCTTTATTCGGAGACTTGCCTTGCAAAATAACATGGTCGACAGGCTCGCCATTCTCACCGCCAACACCATGGGAGATACAGGCTTCGCGGATAGCAATGGTAAAGTCAGTCAATGAACTGATGTTTGCAGGTTCAACAGACATTGGGCTCGGGTCGACAATAAAAAACCAATTGCCGCCATAAGCTACGTCTCCGGTCACTGACCCGTAGCCGTCGACATCAATAGTAACCGCCTGACGCACCCGGCGGCTTTCGATATTCGTAACCTCAACGGTGTTTGGGTCCTTCAGGTCAATCACCACTTCTCCTGCAGGGGTTTCGATCCGGTGCACACCGACTCCGATCCGACCCAAATGAGCCAGTGTCACACCCAGACCGATCGTGCCATGCCCGCACATCCCCAGCACCGCATCAGCGTCAAAATAGATAACGCCCGCGGCACAGGCCGGGTTTACGGGCTCCACAAGAAGTGCACCAACCATTCCGGGCTGGCCACGCGGCTCTAGCAGAATGGATTTGTAGAACTGCTCGTGCTGCATCGCCAATCGTTCTGCCCGCTCTGCCACCGACCCCGACCCCGACCCCAGATCGGGACCGCCATCCAGAATGACACGCGTGGGCATTCCTCCGGTATGGCTGTCGATCACATGCATTCAGCGATGACCCCACCCTGTTGGACCCAGTCGTTGAACCAGTCGCGGAAAAGTTCATACTGCTGTTCGCAATAGTTTCGCTGCGCGTCAGACAACTCGTCTTTTTCGTTGAAATGCAGACGGTATTCATCTTCACCATTCAGGACCAGAAGATGTTTATAGTACAGAACGAGGTCCGTACCTTCGTCAAAACTTGCCAATACGCCAAACGCCTCATCCAATTCGCGTGCGCGCAGGCGGGCTTCGGCGTGACCAGTCGCGGCTTTCTTGGCCAGTGCCGCCAGCAGCAGCGCCTCTTTCGGCAGCGCCGTGCCGATCCCAGTAATTGACCCCGTGGCTCCACAATTTACGAAACCGTGATAGACCTCGGTGTCTACACCGACCATTAACGTAACCTGATCGTCCTTAGACGTAATGAATTCGGCAGCATATCTCAGATCGTCTTTGCCTCCGAATTCTTTGAAACCGACCAGATTTGGATGTTCGGCCCGGAGTGCGAAAAACAAGTCAGCGCGGGTCGCAAAACCGTATACTGGGCTGTTATAGATAATCGCTGGAACGTCGGGTGCTGCTGATAAGATGGCTTTGAAATGGTTCTTTTGTGCCGCGATCGACGAGCCACGCGAAAGAACACGTGGAATAACCATCAGACCTGATGCGCCCACTTTCTGCGCATGAGCTGCATGCGCGACCGCTGATTTCGAGTTAATGGCACCTGTGCCAACAACCACAGGCAATCCAGCATCAACCAGCCTTTCAACGCCTTCCATCCTTTGCGCATCCGTTAGCAAAGGCCAATCGCCCATCGATCCACAATACACCACGGCAGACATGCCGGCGTCGATCATCTCTTTGCCCTTTTTGACCAAAGCATCGAAATCCGGAGCCCGATTAGGCAGGCAGGGTGTCATTAATGCAGGCATCGTGCCGGCAAAGATATTCTGTGTCATGTGCTTCTTCTTTTGTTCGGATTGAGAGTGCTCAAATTCTAATTCCGTCCCAACAACAACGCGGTTATCAAAACAAACCGTCACATCGGTTTCACTCGAGCGATACCCACAACACCTGGGCATCTTCTTTGCTGGTTGAGATGCATCCGTGCCCCATACTGCTGTCGTAATATAGTGAATCCCCAGCTTTCATGGGCAATGGTCGATAGTGTTCGGATACAAACGTCAACTCGCCGCTGATTACATACATGAACTCTTCGCCACTGTGCCTGATCCAAGTATCATACTCTGAAATATCTCTGGCTTTGATCGTCGCGATATAGGGAAGCATCCGCTTGCTTGTGAGCTCTGTGCACAGAAGCTCATGTAAATAGGTAGGTGTGTTCTTGATTTCACCCTCACCCTTGGCGGTGAAATCGCGTCGCCCTGATATGCCGGTCTGTCCTGACTGCAGGAACAGTTGAGGCGTGCTCATACCCAGTGCCTGTGTCAGCCTTCGCACGATGTCAAAACTAGGTCGCGTTTGATTGTTTTCAATTTTCGAAAGCGTGGATCGACCGATTCCCGCTGCCCGACCAGCCTCTTCCAAAGTCCAGCCTTTTTCACGACGCGCATCACGGATCGAGCGTCCTAGTACAGCTCCATCGCCCAATTCATCCATTCCAGAAGTATCATTTGGGTGGTCCTCAACCATATAATTCTCCCCTTTTTCTGAAGGTTAAAGGTTTCCACAACATCCTACAACTTTCCTGTTGCTAAATATTTGTTGCCTTATCGGTACATTCTCCACTATAGGAAACATAATTTCCTGTTTGGGGAGCATGGTCGATGGAGGAGATAATGTTCAATAAGTCGCTCATTGAAGCCGATCCGGTCATCGCGTCATCGATTGCGCGCGAAGGCAAACGTCAGGCTGAACAGATCGAACTGATCGCTTCTGAAAATATTGTCTCTCAGGCTGTGATCGATGCACAGGGTTCTGTGCTGACCAACAAATATGCCGAAGGCTATCCTGGCCGCCGCTATTATGGTGGATGCGAATATGTGGATGAAGTCGAGGCCGAAGCGATCGAACGGTTGAAACAATTGTTCGGTTGCGAGTATGCAAACGTCCAACCCCATTCGGGTGCACAGGCCAACGGGGCCGTCAAACTGGCGCTACTTAGCCCTGGCGATACCATCCTGGGTATGTCGCTGGATGCTGGTGGCCACCTGACTCACGGCGCAAAACCTGCCCAATCCGGCAAGTGGTTCCGTCCGGTCCAGTACGGACTGACCGAAGCCGGGCTGATTGATTATGATCAGGTTGAGGAACTTGCCAAAGCCGAAAAACCCCAACTGATCATTGCAGGCGCATCGGCCTATTCGCAAAAAATTGACTTTGCACGCTTCCGCGCCATCGCGGATGAAGTTGGTGCTTGGTTGCTGGCCGACATGGCCCACATAGCAGGGCTTGTCGCGACAGGTCTGCATCCTTCGCCAGTTGGCCACGCCCACGTTGTAACATCAACCACGCACAAAACCCTGCGTGGACCGCGTGGCGGGGTTATTCTGACCAACGACGAAGCGTTAGCAAAAAAGATGAACTCAGCCGTTTTCCCCGGCTTGCAGGGCGGCCCTCTGATGCACGTGATTGCAGGAAAAGCCGTTGCATTTGGAGAAGCACTGAAACCCGAATTCAAAGAGTATATGAAGCGTGTCGTGGATAGCGCGTCAGCATTGGCGAATGTAATGATAGCGCGCGGCTGCGATATCGTTTCTGGTGGAACCGAAAACCACCTGATGCTGGTCGACCTGCGCCCAATCGGCGTAACCGGAAAAGACGCTGAAGCTGCGCTGGAGCGTGCAGGCTTCACTTGCAACAAAAACAGCGTTCCGGGTGACCCCCAGAAACCGACGATCACCAGCGGCATTCGTTTGGGCACCGCAGCTGGCTGCAGCCGGGGTTTTGGTCCGGAAGAGTTCAAGCAGATCGGTCACCTGATCGGCAATGTATTGGACGCATTGGCCCAATCGCCGGACGGGGATAAGGCCGTCGAAAAGGAAACCCGCGAAAAAGTCCGCGCCCTTTGCGCAAGCCACCCGATCTACTGAGAGAAGACCAAATGACTTACGATCTTATTGTCATCGGGGGCGGACCAGGCGGCTATGTCGCCGCGATCCGCGCAGCTCAATTGGGCATGAAAGTAGCGTGCGTTGAGGGCCGTGGTGCGCTCGGCGGGACTTGTTTGAATGTGGGGTGCATACCCTCCAAAGCGTTGCTGACCTCCTCGGCCAAATATGCCGAACTTGCACATCTCTCCTCCCACGGTATTGCGGTCGAGGGGGCCAGCATCGATGTACCAGCGATGATGGGCCGCAAGGACAAGATCGTAGGCGACCTGACCAAAGGCATCGCGTTCCTGTTCAAGAAAAACGGCGTCGATCTGATCGAGGGGTGGGCCAGCATTCCCACCGCCGGGCAAGTTAAAGTTGGAGAAGATGTCCACACAGCCAAGAACATCCTGATTGCCACGGGCTCGGAACCCACACCATTGCCGGGAATCGAGATAGACGAGCAGGACATCCTCAGCTCAACAGGTGCGATCGCATTGGAGACGGTTCCCGAACATCTGGTGGTGATCGGTGCAGGCGTTATCGGTCTGGAGCTGGGGCAGGTCTGGGCACGTCTGGGCGCCAAGGTCACGGTGGTTGAATATCTGGATCGGGTGTTGCCCGGAATTGACGGTGAGATTGCCAAACTGGCGCAGCGCGCCCTGTCCAAACGTGGATTGAAGTTCCAATTGGGTCGGGCGTTGAAATCGGTCGACAAAACGGATGCAGGTCTGACCCTGACCGTGGATCGCGTTGGCAAGGACAAGGAAGAAGTGATTGAGGCCGACAAGGTGTTGATCGCTGTCGGTCGCCGCCCCGTCACCCGAGGGCTTGGCCTAGAGGGGCTGGGCGTGGTTGTGAACCAACGTGGCGTCATAGAGGTTGACAGTACATTCCAGACATCAGCGCCAGGCATTTACGCCATCGGTGACTGCATTCCCGGCCCAATGTTGGCACATAAAGCCGAAGAAGACGGTGTTGCCTGCGTTGAAATGCTGGCAGGCGAAGCCGGGCATGTCGATTACAACACCGTGCCGGGCGTTGTGTACACAGATCCCGAAGTCGCCTCGGTAGGATTGACCGAAGAAGCGCTGAAAGACGCCGGGGCCGAGTATTCCGTCGGCAAATTCGCCTTCATGGCGAACTCGCGCGCGCGCTCGACCGGAGAAACAGACGGTGCGGTGAAAGTACTGGCAGACACTAACGGCAAGATTCTGGGCGCGCATATCTGTGGCGCTCATGGTGGCGATCTGATCGCAGAATTGGTGTTGGCGATGACCAAGGAGGCAACCGTGTCCGAAGTTGCTGCAACCTGCCATGCGCACCCTGCGATGGGTGAGGCTGTCAAAGAAGCCTGCCTCGACGCCCTAGGCCGCGCGATTCACGCCTAAACCGGAGCCGCCAGATGACCATCCAGCTTCGTCCCCGTCACCCGGAAAAAGCCAAAAAGGCAGATAGCGTTATCCCACGCAAACCCAAGTGGATTCGCAAGAAAAAGGTACAAGGCCCCGAGTTTTATGAAACCCGCCGCCTGATGCGGGACCACGATCTCGTGACGGTCTGCGAAGAGGCAGCCTGCCCAAATATCGGTGAATGCTGGTCTAAGCGGCACGCTACCATGATGATTATGGGCGAAGTCTGCACGCGCGGCTGTTCATTCTGCAATGTCTCAACCGGGCGTCCCGATGCCCTGGATGTTTTCGAACCTGGTCGGGTGGCCGCAGCGGTGAAGAAACTGGGCTTGCGTCATGTCGTCATCACATCTGTTGATCGCGATGACCTAAACGATGGCGGGGCTGAGCATATTGCACAGACAATCCGTGCGGTCCGCCATCAGAACCCTATCACAACGATCGAGGTTCTGACCCCCGATTTTCTGGGTAAGGGAGAAGCTGCAGAAGTGGTGTTTGAGGCTGCTCCGGATGTGTTCAACCACAATCTTGAGACTGTTCCGCACCTCTACCCAACTGTACGCCCGGGTGCGCGTTACTATACTTCGCTACGGTTGCTGGACGATGCCAAACGCGCAAATCCCGAAGTTTTCACCAAATCCGGATTGATGGTTGGATTAGGTGAAACACTGAATGATGTCCGACAAGTCATGGATGATCTGCGTGCTGCAAACGTCGATTTCTTGACAGTCGGTCAATACCTGCAGCCGACGCCGAAACATCACCCGATCGACCGATTCTGGACTCCGGAAGAATTCGCCCAACTGGAACAAATCGCGCGTTCCAAGGGCTTTTTGCACGTGTCAGCAACCCCGCTGACCCGTTCGTCGTTCCACGCGGACGAAGACTTTGCCGCCCTTAAGCAAGCCCGCCAGCGGGCCATCGCAAACAGGGCATAAACCTGACGCAAATGGGAGGGAAACCATGGAAGCGTTAAATTCAATCGTAGGGGCTATTAATAGCGTCGTGTGGGGGCCGCTAATGCTGGTCCTCATCCTCGGCGTTGGCTTCTTCCTGCAGGTGGGGCTGAAGTTCATGCCGATCCTGCGCATCGGCACAGGCTTCAGCCTGCTGTTTAAAGGCCGTGAAGGTCAGGGCGAAGGGCAGATCAGCCCGTTCAACGCGCTGATGACCTCGCTGTCGGCGACAATCGGTACGGGTAACATCGCCGGTGTGGCCACTGCTGTCTTCCTGGGCGGTCCGGGCGCCTTGTTCTGGATGTGGATGACCGCCCTGGTGGGCATGGCCACCAAATATGCAGAAGCTGTCTGCGCCGTGAAATACCGCGAGAAAGACGAGTTGGGCAACTATGTCGGCGGTCCGATGTACTACATCAAAAACGGTCTGGGTGCGAAATGGGCCTGGCTGGGCGTTGCGTTCGCTCTGTTCGGAGCTGTCGCAGCCTTTGGCATCGGTAACGGTGTACAGGCCAACGGTGTCGCCCAGGTTCTGGAAGCGAATTTCGGTTTCAACACCTCAGTCACCGGTGTTGTTCTGATGGTTCTGACAGCCGCCGTGATCTTGGGCGGCATCACCCGGATCGGCGCAGTTGCCGGTAAGTTGGTTCCGTTCATGGCAATCGCCTACATCATCGCGGGCTTGCTGGTACTGCTGATCAACATCGGCAACATCGGACATGCGCTGTCACTGGTCTTCACCTACGCCTTCACCCCCTCGGCCGCCGAAGGTGGTTTCGCGGGTGCCGCTGTTTGGGCTGCGATCCGCTTTGGTGTGGCACGTGGTGTCTTCTCGAACGAAGCGGGTCTGGGTTCCGCTCCGATCGCGCACGCCGCAGCCGAGACCAAAGGTCCGGTCAACCAGGGCCTGATCGCGATGCTGGGGACGTTCATCGACACTATCATCGTTTGCTCGATCACCGGTCTGGCGATCATCTCGTCGGGTGCATGGACGTCTGGTGAATCCGGTGCCGCTCTGACCAGCCACGCGTTCGAGCTATCATTGCCGGGGATCGGTGGATATCTGATCGCCATCGCTCTGTCGATCTTTGCCTTCACCACCATCTTGGGCTGGTCGTTCTACGGCGAAAAATGTGTCGAGTTCCTGCTTGGCGTCAAATCGCTGATGCCTTACCGCGTCCTGTGGATCGTCATGATCTATTTCGGAGCGACCGCGGATCTAGGCTTCATCTGGCTGCTTGCCGATACGCTGAACGCCATGATGGCTATCCCGAACCTGATCGCCCTGGCGCTGCTGAGCCCGATCGTCATCAAGCTGACGAAAGAGTTCTTCGCTTCGGGTGGCAAGTCCGAAGAGCCAGGTGGCACACCAGCCGAATAAACCTGGATAAACATACCCCGGGGGCCAGAGTGGCCCCCGGGCTTTGAAACAGATTTCTATATCTCGAGGAGAGACGTGATGGCCACGAAAATCCTGCTGCCAATTGATCACACCGACGACCGCTCATGGAAGAACGCCCTGCCGCTCGCGCTGGAACAGGCAAAATTCTATGGTGCTGAATTGCACGCAGTGGCCGTTATCCCCGAGATCATCCAGCTCCCTAACCTGCCTGCCAACTATGGTGCGGGTGCCAAAGAGCATGTACGCAACGCGATTCAGGCCATTCTGGATCACGGCAATGCCGGTGACGTTCCGGTACATGTCGAAGAAGGCAGCGTCTACCGCGAAATCCTGAAGCTTGCGTACAAGGAAGGCTTCGATCTGATCGTCATGGCATCGACCAAAGGCGATTTCCCGAATTATGAGATTGGCCCGAACCTGTCACGTGTCGTGCGTAACGCGCATTGCACTGTAACAGTCGTTCGTGACCAATCCCGCTGATTAGAAAGGCTCTGGCTATGGGCGAGATTAAACGCACGCCTCTTCACGCTTTGCATGTTGAGTTGGGTGGTAAGTTGGTTGATTTTGCTGGGTGGGAGATGCCTGTTCAGTATCCATTGGGG